>NZ_CP106869.1:195000-520000 GCF_025665335.1 Xanthomonas sp. AM6 | reverse complement strand
TCCGCCGGCACCGCCACGTGCTGCAGCGGCAGCGCGCTGGTATCGCCCTGCCCGGTCACCACCGCGTGCCAGCCGGCGATGGCCTGTTCGGCCGCCGCCGCGTCGTGGAAGCGCGTGGTCAGCTCGCGCGCCAGGCGCAGCTTCACTTCGCGCGGGTGCAGGCTGCCGGCCTGTACCTGCTGCTTCAGCGCCTGCGCCTCGTTCAGGCCGATCTCGAAGGACAGCAGCTCGATCCAGCGCCACATCAGCTCGTCACCGATCTTCATGGTCTTGGTGACGATGTCGATGGCCGGTTCATTGATGCCGATGTAGTTGCCCAGCGACTTGGACATCTTGTTGACCCCGTCCAGGCCCTCCAGCAGCGGCATGGTCAGCACGATCTGCGCCGGCTGCCCGTAGTGCTCCTGCAGGCCGCGGCCCATCAGCAGGTTGAACTTCTGGTCGGTGCCGCCGAGTTCGACGTCGGCCTTCAGCGCCACCGAGTCGTAGCCCTGCACCAGCGGATACAGGAATTCGTGGATGGCGATGGATTGCTGCGCGGCGTAGCGCTTGGCGAAATCGTCGCGCTCGAGCATGCGCGCCACCGTGTGTTGGCCGGCCAGACGGATCATGTCAGCGGCGCTCATCTGCCCGAACCACTCGGAATTGAAGCGCACTTCGGTGCGCTCGCGGTCCAGCACCTTGAACACCTGCTCCTCGTAGGTGCGCGCATTGGCGAGCACGTCCTCGCGGGTCAACGGCTTGCGGGTGACGTTCTTGCCGGTGGGGTCGCCGATCATCCCGGTGAAGTCGCCGATCAGGAAGATCACCTGGTGGCCCAGCTGCTGGAACTGGCGCATCTTGTTCAGCAACACGGTATGGCCGATGTGCAGGTCCGGCGCGGTGGGGTCGAAACCGGCCTTCACGCGCAGCGGGCGGCCGCTGCGCAGGCGCGCTTCCAGCTCTTCGCGCTTGAGGATTTCGTCGGCACCGCGGCCGATCAGGGCAAGAGACTCTTCAATCGTGGACAAAACGGAACTCCGACGGGTTGCATCTGGACAAACATGAATGGCGTTAAGTGCGAGTTAACCGCGCGGCCGGCGAAAACTTGAGCCGGCTCAATGGTTTGACGCGCTGTTGATCGGTGTTTATGGTAGCCGAGTTTTGAGCTCGCGCTTCGGGCTCACGAGGAAGCCTTGATGCAGAACAGCGAAACCGAACAGGAACGCGCGCGCAAGCAGCGCTTCCAGCAACGTCTCCATGTCCTTCACGACACCGCACTGCATCGGCAGCTGACCCAGCACCTCCCCGCCGGGCGCTGGACGCGCCGCCACTGGATCCACGCCAGCCTGTTCGCCACTATCGGCGCACTGGTGGCCACGATCGTGCCTGGCTTCTCCAATGCCATCGACGTGCCGCTGCAGACCACGCATGCGACGCTGCAACTGCCGTTGCCGCCGATCTCCCTGGCGCAGCAGCAGGGCGTGGCCGGCGACAGCTGGCAGGTGGTGCGGATCCAGCCCGGGCAGACCCTGGGCGCGGTGTTCGAACAGCTCGACATCCCGGCCACGGTGATGCACCAGGTGCTGGACCACCCGGGCACCCGCGAAGCGCTGACCCGGCTGCGCCCCGGTGCCGAGATCGGCTTCGACCTGCCGGTGGCCGGCAGCCTGCGCGGCATCCGCTTCGACCGCGACGCCACCCACCGCGTGGAACTGTCGCTGCTCGGCGACGACATCCGCGAGAAGGTGACCGAACGCGAGACCAGCACTCGCACCGCGGTCATCAGCGGCGAAATCACCAGTTCGCTGTACGTGGCCGCGCGCAAGGCCGGGCTGTCGCCGTCGGCGATCGCGACGATGACCGACGAGATCTTCAAGTACGACATCGACTTCGACAAGGACCTGCAGCCGGGCGATCGCTTCAGCGTGGTGATGGACGAGACCTGGCGCGAAGGCGAGCGGATCGACACCAGCAAGATCCTCGCGGCGACCTTCACCACCCGCGGCAAGACCTACAGCGGCTTCCGCTTCGAGCAGAACGGCAAGCCGGCCGAGTACTTCGACGTCACCGGGCGGCCGCTGAAGAAGAGCTTCATCCGCATGCCGGTGTCCTACAGCCGCATCAGCTCGACCTTCGGCGCGCGCAAGCATCCGGTGCTGGGCACCATGCGCATGCACAAGGGCATCGACTACGCGGCGCCGTCCGGCACCCCGATCATGGCCGCCGGCGACGCGAAGGTGCAGTTCGTCGGCACCCAGCGCGGCTACGGCAACGTGGTGATCCTGGACCACGGCAAGGGCTACAGCACGCTGTACGGGCACATGTCGCGCTTCGGCGGCATTCGCGCCGGCCAGCGCATCAACCAGGGCACGGTGATCGGTTTCGTCGGCATGACCGGCATGGCCACCGGCCCGCACCTGCACTACGAATTCCGCGTGGACGGCGTGCAGCGCAACCCGGCGTCGGTGACGATGCCGCCGCCGACGCCGCTGGCCGGCGCGGAGCTGGCCGCGTTCCGCGCGCAGACCTCGCCGGCGCTGGCGCGCATCCAGCGCGTGGAGAAGCTGATCTACGCCGATGCCGCGCCGGCGACGAGCGACCCATCGAGCAAGAAGAAGAAGACCGTCGCCTCGGCCAAGACGGCGCAGTCCAGCGACGCCGGCTGAGCCGCGCGCGCTGCGTGATCCGGCGGCGCGGATTGACGCGCCGCCGCCCCTCGCCCACGCTGCGGCGCTGACCGCCGCCTGGTGCCGCAATGCCCGATCCGACCGCAATCGACGACGCGCTGTTCCTGGGCCTGATGTCCGGGACCAGCGCCGACGGCATCGACGCCGCGCTGGTGCGCTTCGGCGCCGACGGCCAGGCGCAGCTGCGCCTGGGCCGCACCTATGCCTGGGCGCCGCGCCAGCGCGAGGCGCTGATCGCGCTGGGCGAAGGCGGCGACATCGATTCGCTGGACACGCTCGGCCGGCTCGATGCCGAAGTGGCGATCGCCTTCGCCGAGGCCGCGCTGCGCCTGCTCGAGGAGGCCGGGGTCGCGCCGGCCGCGGTCCGCGCGATCGGCTCGCACGGGCAGACCGTGCGCCACCGGCCATTGGCCGATCCCGCCTTCACCTGGCAGCTGGGCGACGGCAACCGTATCGCCGAGCTGACCGGCATCGCCACGGTGTGCGATTTCCGCCGCCGCGACGTCGCCGCCGGCGGCCATGGCGCGCCGCTGATGCCGGCCTTCCACGCGGCGATGCTCGGCGCGGCGCACGAGGACCGGGCGGTGCTGAACCTGGGCGGCATCGGCAACCTGACCCTGCTGCCGGCGCACGGCGGTGTCCGCGGCTTCGACACCGGCCCGGCCAACGCCTTGCTCGACGCGTGGTGCCAGCGCCACCTGGGCCAGCCCTACGACGCCGGTGGCGCCTTCGCCGCCAGCGGCCAGGTCGACGAGGGCCTGTTGCAGCGCCTGCTGGGTGATCCGTGGTTCGCGCTGGCCCCGCCCAAGAGCACCGGGCGCGAGCAGTTCCACCTGCGCTGGGTGGATGCGCAGCTGGAGCCGGCCGCGCATCCGGCCGCGGCGGTGCAGGCGACGCTGCTGGAACTGACCGCGGCCACCGTCGCCGATGCGCTGCTGGCGCAGCAGCCGGCGACCCGGCAGCTGCTGGTCTGCGGCGGCGGCGTGCACAACCCGCTGCTGCTGGCGCGGCTGCAGGCGCGGCTGCCGGGCGTGCAGGTGCTGTCGACCCAGGCGCTGGGCCTGGATCCGGACTACGTGGAAGCGATGGGTTTCGCCTGGCTGGCGCGGCAGACCCTGGCCGGCTTGCCCGGCAACCTGCCCTCGGTCAGCGGCGCGCGCGGGCCGCGCATCCTCGGCGCCATCCACCTGGCCTGAACGCGGCGCGGCGCGGCGGTGGCGCGGTTGCCACCAGGGCCACGGGAAGCGGCGCGCGGCTCAGAACCCGGCGCCGGCCGGCAGTTCGCGCAATGCGGCGATCGCGTCGGACAACGCGTCCACTTCCGGATTCTCGAAGCCGCTGCGCACTTCGTGCTCGCTGGCGAACAGGCCCTGCTCGATCAGGCTGAGCACGGTCTGGTGCTGGGTCCAGCCGCGGGCCACGGCAATGCGGCGGATCCGATCGACCAGGATGGGGTCGATGTCGCGCAACAGCAGGTCGGTCATGCGGACTCCCGGACGGACGGCGGCGCACCCCCTGCGCCGCCATGCATCATCCGCAACTCGCCGCGGGCTTTCAATCGGCCGGCGCCGCGGCGGGCGCGGCCTGCTCGCGGATCCGCGGCCACAGCCAGGCCAGCAGCAGCAGGGTCGGGATCACCGTTAACGCGCTGAGCACGAAGAAGGTGCTGTAGGACGTGGCCTGGACGATGTAGCCGGAGGCGCCGCCGACGAACTTGCCCGGCAGGTTGGCCAGCGACACCAGCAGCGCGTACTGGGTCGCGGTGAAGTTGCGGTCGGTCAGCGAGGACATGAACGCGACCAGCACGGTGCCGGCGAAGCCCTGGAACAGGTTGTCGGCGCTGAGCGCGGCGTAGAACGACCAGATCTGCCCCGGATGCTGGGCCATCAGCAGGAACGCCAGGTTCGACAGCGCCACGCCCAGCGCGGCCACGAACAGCATGCGCCGGAAGCCGAACGCCGCCACCGCCAGGCCGCCGGCGAAGGCGCCGGCGATGCCCATCCACACCCCGAACAGCTTGGAGACGGTGGCGATGTCGGCCTTGCTGAAGCCCGAGTCCAAGTAGAACGGCCCGGACATCACCCCGATCACCTGGTCGGGAAACTTGAACAGCCCGACGAACAGCAGCAGCCCCAGGCCCAGCGCCAGGCCGTTGCTGCCGAAGAAGCTGGAGATCGGTTGCCAGAACGCGCCGACCACGTCGATCTTGCGCACCACCGTGGCCGCCGGCACCTCCGGTTCGCGGCACAGCAGGGTGGTGGCGATCGGCAGCAGCATCAGCCCGGCCATGACCAGGTAGGCCAGGGTCCAGTCGCCGAACTGGGCCAGGTACAGCGCGCCGGCGCCGGACAGGATCAGGCCGATGCGGTAGCCGAAGGTGTAGGTCGCGGCGAGCGCGGCCTGCGCCGAGGCCGGGGCGATCTCGATCCGGTACGCATCGACCACCGAATCCTGGGTGGCGCCGGCGAAGGAGGCGATCAGCACCCACAGCACCAGGCCGCCGATGCTCAGCTCCGGGCGCATCAGCGCCAGCGCGGCCAGGCCGACCGTGACCCCCAGCTGCGACACCAGCAGCCACGACCGGCGCCGGCCGAGGAAGGCGACCAGCGGGAACGGGTAGCGGTCCAGCAGCGGCGCCCACAGGAACTTGAGCAGGTAGAAGAAGCTGGCCAGGCTGATCAGGCCGATGCTGCCCAGATCCAGGCCGACGTCGCGCAGGCGCGTGGACAGGGTCTGCGAGGCGATCAGCAGGAACGGCAGGCCGCTGCCGAAGCCCAGCAGCGCCATCGTCGCCGCCGACGGCGTGGCGAAGGCGCGCTTGATCCCGGCCCAGCCCTTGTAGGAGGCCGGCGCGGACGCGGTCTGGCTCATTCGCGGTAATCCACCACGAACGGCGCATGGTCGGAGAAGCGCTGCGCAGTGTAGATCGAGCAGCCCTGCAGGCGCGCGCGCAGCGACGGGGTCACGAACTGGTAGTCGATGCGCCAACCGACGTCGTTGGCGCGGGCGGCGCCGCGGTTGCTCCACCAGGTGTAGTCCTGGCCGTCGGGATGCAGCGCGCGGTAGGTGTCGACCCAGCCGCGGCCGCTGGCCGGGTCGGCGTCCTCGGCGCGGTCGGCGCACAGGCCGTTGAGCCAGTCGCGCTCGGGCGGCAGGCAGCCGGAATTCTTCTGGTTGGACTTCCAGTTCTTGATGTCCAGCGCCGAGCGCACGATGTTCCAGTCGCCGCACAGCACGTAGTCGCGGCCGCTGTTCAGCCACTCCACGAGGATCAGCCGCAGCCAGTCCATGACCTGGAACTTGTAGCCCTGGCGCAGTTCGCCGGACGAGCCGGAGGGGATGTAGAACGAGACCACGCTCAGGTTGCCGAAGCGCGCCTCCAGGTAGCGGCCTTCCTCGTCGAACTCGGGCCAGCCCAGCGCGGTGCGCACCTCGTCGGGCTCGCGCTTGCTGTAGATGGCCACGCCGCTGTAGCCCTTCTTGGTGCTGGCATCGCGGAACCAGGCCCGGTAGCCCTCCGGCAGGAACGCCGGCCCGGCCAACTGATGTTCCTGCGCCTTGGTCTCCTGCACGCACAGCACGTCGGCGTGCTGGCCGGAGAACCACTCGAAGAAGCCCTTGGTGGCGGCCGAACGCAGGCCGTTGGCGTTGAAGCTGATGATGCGCATGGATGGGGAGCCGGGAGTGGGGATTAGAGATTGGGGATTCGTCAAAGCGTACCCCATGCATCGACGCTGCACGGCTGCGACCGGCTATGCTTTTGCGAATCCCGTCATCCCCAATCCCGAATCCCGGCCCCAAATGACCAATTACCGGCAACGCTTCCTGCAACTGGCGCTGGACGCGCAGGCGCTGCGCTTCGGCGAGTTCACGCTGAAGTCCGGGCGCATCAGCCCTTATTTCTTCAACGCCGGGCGCTTCGACGCCGGGACCGCGATGGTGCGCCTGGCGGCGTGCTACGCCGATGCGGCCGATGCGGCCGGGCTCGACTTCGACCTGCTGTTCGGCCCCGCCTACAAGGGCATCCCGCTGGCGACCGCGCTGGCCTGCGAGTACGCGCAACGCGACCGCAACCTGCCGCTGGCGTTCAACCGCAAGGAAGCCAAGGCCCATGGCGAAGGCGGCAGCCTGATCGGCGCCCCGCTGGCCGGGCGCCGGGTGCTGATCGTGGACGACGTGATCACCGCCGGCACCGCGATCCGCGAGGCGCTGGCCACCATCCGCGAGGCCGGCGGCATCCCGGCGGGGATCCTGGTCGCGCTGGACCGCCAGGAGATCGCCGGCGAGCACGACCGGCGCTCGGCGGCCCAGGCGGTGGCGGCCGAGGCCGGCATTCCTGTGGTGTCGGTCGCGCACCTGGGCGACCTGCTTGCATTCATCGATGGAAACGCGGAACTTGTCGGCTTCCGCGAACCGCTGCTGGCCTACCGGGCACGCTACGGCTGCGATCCGACAGGCTGACAGCAGGGGGCTGCCACGATGCCGATCCAACGACCCTGGGGCCGCGCCTTGCCGGCCCTGCTCGCGCTGCTCGCGCTGCCGGCCGCGGCGCAGCCGGCGCCGTCCAAGAAGCTGTACTGCTGGAACCAGGGCGGGCAACGCGTGTGCAGCGATGCGCTGCCGCCGGAAGCGGTGAACCAGGCGCGCGACGAATTCAACGCCAAGAGCGGGCTGCGCAGCGGCGCGGTCGGCCGCGCGCTGAGCGCCGAGGAACGCGCCGCGGCGGCCGCCGATGCCGCGCAGCAGCGCGCCGACCAGGCGGCGCTGGAGACGCGCAAGCGCACCGACCAGGCGATGCTGCTGTCGTTCCAGACCGAGGAGGAACTGCGCCGGGTGTTCTCCGAGCGCATCGGCATCGTCGACAACAACATCAACACCGCGCGCTACAACGTCAACAGCCTGCGCGAAGGCCTGGTCGGGCTGCTCGCCGGCGCCGGCGCGCGCGAACTGGCCGGGCAGACGGTGGCCGGCAAGATCGCCGAGGACGTGCAGCAGCGCCATCGCGCGCTGCTGTGGCAGCTGCGCATGCAGAAGAACTTCGAGCAGCAGCGGCTGGGCCTGGACCAGGAAATCGACGACACCCTGCAACGCTACCGCGCGGCGAAGCGGCCGGGCACGGCCGCCGCCGGGACCGCAACCGGCAGCTGAGCACTCGTGCGCCGTGTGGGAGCGACTTCAGTCGCGACGAGCGAAGCCGGGACGCTTGGCGGCTTCGGAAACAATCGGGGCTGAAGCCCCTCCTACAGTGCATCCAGCCAAGTGCTCGTGCGCCTTTGTGGGAGCGACTTCAGTCGCGACGAGCGAAGCCTGGACGCTTGGCGGCTTCGGAACAGTCGGGGCTGAAGCCCCTCCCACAGTGCACCCAGCCAAGCGCTCGCGCGTCTTGTGGGAACGACTTCAGTCGCGACGAGCGAAGCCTGGACGCTTGGCGGCTTCGGAGACGGTCGGGGCTGAAGCCCCTCCTACAGGGCACTCGGGCGCTGATCGCGAGTTCTTGTAGGAGCGGCTTCAGCCGCGACAAGCGAAGCCGGAACGGCACAGGCGACGGACAGCGTCGGGGGCCAGGCCCTTTCTCCAGGCCAGGCCCTCCTCCAGGATTGCGCATTGCCCGCCCGGTACCCGCTCCAGCGCGCCGGGCGAACGCCTCAGAACCCCGGCGCCAGCGACGGCAGCAGCGCCTGGAGCTGGCTGCGGAACAGGTCCTTGATCCGTTCCAGCGCGGCGCTGGTGTCGGCCTCGAAACGCAGCACCAGCACCGGGGTGGTGTTGGACGCGCGCACCAGGCCCCAGCCGTCGGGGAAATCGGCGCGCAGTCCGTCGATGGTGAGCAGCCGCGCGCCGGCGAACGGCGAGCCTTCCTGTTGCGCGGCAGCGGCCAGCTGCGCGACCAGCGCGTGCGCGTCCTGCCCCTCGGCCAGCGGCAGCTTGATCTCCGGCGTGGACACGCTGTCGGGCAGCTCGGCCAGCACCTCCGACGGGCTTTCCTCGCGCTGCGCCAGGATCTCCAGCAGCCGCGCCGCCGCGTACAGGCCGTCGTCGAAGCCGTACCAGCGTTCCTTGAAGAAGAAATGCCCGCTCATCTCGCCGGCCAGTTCGGCGTCGGTCTCGCGCATCTTCGCCTTGATCAGCGAATGCCCGGTCTTCCACACCATCGGGCTGCCGCCGTTGCGCAGCACGTAGTCCGACAGCTTGCCGGTGCACTTGACGTCGTAGATCACCAAGGCGCCGGGGTTGCGCTGCAGCACGTCGGCGGCGAACAGCATCAGCAGGCGGTCGGCGTAGATCACCGTGCCTTCCTTGGTGACCACGCCGAGCCGGTCGGCGTCGCCGTCGAAGGCGATGCCCAGGTCGGCGTCGAAGCGCTTCACCGTCTGGATCAGGTCCTCGAGGTTGTGCGGCTCGCTGGGATCGGGATGGTGGTTGGGGAAGGTGCCGTCGACGTCGCAGTACAGCGGGATCACCTGCGCGCCGATCGCCTCCAGCAGCCGCGGCGCCAGTTCGCCGCCGACGCCGTTGCCGGCATCGGCGACCACCTTGAGCGGGCGGTCCAGCTGCACGTCGTCGGCGATGCGCTGGATGTAGTCGTCGCCGACGTCGCGCTGCTCCAGCCGGCCCGGCTCGGCCGCGCTCGGCAGGCGGCCTTCGCTGATCCGCGCGTACAGGTCGGTGATCGCCGCGCCGGACAGCGTCTCGCCGCCGACCACGATCTTGAAGCCGTTGTAGTCCGGCGGGTTGTGGCTGCCGGTCACCGCCACGCAGCTGCCGGCGCGCAGGTGGTAGCTGGCGAAGTACACCACCGGGGTCGGCGCCAGGCCGATGTCGGTGACGTGGCAGCCGGCGCGGCGCAGGCCTTCGATCAGCGCGGCCGACAGTTCCGGCCCGGACAGGCGGCCGTCGCGACCGACCACCACCTCGTTCAGCCCCTGCTCCTGCATCACTGCGCCGATCGCCTGGCCGATCAGCGCGGCGACCTGCGGGCTGAGGTCGCGGCCGACCACGCCGCGGATGTCGTAGGCGCGGAAGATGCCGGCCGGCACCGCCTGCGCCGCGGACGGCCGCGCCGGCGTGGCCTCGCCCTCGGGCGCCGGCGGCGCTGGCGGCGGTTCCTGCTGCTGCAGGCTCTGCCGCAGGGTGGGTTGCTGCTCGGCGACCGCGGCGGCGGCCTTGGCGCGGCGCGGCTGCGGCAGGCGGCCACGCGCGGCCAGCAGCACCGCCAGGGTCAGGAAGCCGAGCAGGCCGGCGACGATCAGGCACGGCAGCGCATCCAGGCCGAGCGGGCCGGCCTCGGCATCGGGCAGCGCTGCGACCACCCGCAGCCCGCTGTTGCCGATCGGGCGCGACAAGGCGTCGCCATGGTCGGCCAGGCCGGTGTCGCCGGCGCCGATCACGTCGTAGCCGCCCTGGCGCAGCGCCAGGTAGCCACTGGCCGGGACCGCGGCCTGCGCCACCGGCGCGGTCAGCACGCGCAGCGGCAGGCGCAGGTAGGCGACGCCGGCGCCGGTGTCCAGGGTCACCGGCGCCGCCAGTCCCAGCCGCGGCCCGCCGCCGTCGCGTACCACCGCGCTGGCGACGGCATCGGTCAGCAGCGCCTTTTCCAGCAGCGCCAGGCGGCCATAGCCGAAACGGCCCACGTCGGCGTAGCCGGCGCTCAGCTCGCCGGGCAGCACCTGCGCGTCTTCCACCTCCTTCCAGCCTTCGCGCAACGCCTGCGCGGCCGCTGCCGCGTCGCCGCGAGCCAGGGCGGCCTGCACCGCGGGCTGCTGCAGCTGCGTGGTGAAGCGCTTGCCGGCCGTCGCCAGCGCCTGCGAGGTCTGCGCCACTGCCGTATCGCGCGCCTGTTCCAGCGCCGTCGCGCTGTGTTCGTGGCGCCATTGCTGCGCGCCGCTCCAGCCGAACCACGCGGCCAGGATGGCCAGCAGCAGCGCCAGCAGCGGTGCCGCCTTGCGCATACCGTCCGGCGCCGGCCGCCGTTGTGTTGCCTCGCTCATGCAGACGATCCCCCGTCAGCGCACCCCGGTATGGCCGAATCCACCCGTTCCCCTGGCGCTGTCGGCGAAAGTATCCACCACCTGCAGGGCCACGCGCACGACCGGCATCACCACCAGCTGCGCGATGCGGTCGCCGGGGGCGATGGTGAACGGCTCGCGGCCGCGGTTCCAGACGCTGATCAGCAGCGGCCCCTGGTAGTCGGCGTCGATCAGGCCGGTGCCGTTGCCGAGCACGATGCCGTGGCGATGACCCAACCCGGAGCGCGGCAGGACCACCGCGCACAGCTGCGGATCGGCGATGTAGATGGACAGCCCGCTGGGGATCAGCGCGGTGTCGCCCGGCTCCAGGGTCAGCGGCGCCTCGGTGGCCGCGCGCAGGTCCAGCCCGGCGCTGGCCTCGGTGGCGTAGTCCGGCAACGGCCAGCTGTCGCCGAAGCGCGGGTCGAGCAGTTTGACCTGCAGCGGGTGCGGCGTCGGGGTGGTCATGCGTGCAGTCGCTCCGCGATCAGGGCCAGCAGTTGTTCGGCCAGTTGCGCCTTGGACACGGCCGGGAAGCTCCGTGCGCCCTCCTGCCAGTAGGCGGTGGCGGCGTTCTGGTCGCTCTCGAAGCCGTTGCCGGCCACGCCCACCTGGTTGGCGATGATCAGGTCCAGGTGCTTGTCGTTGAGTTTGCCACGCGCGTAGCGCTCGATGTCGTGGGTCTCGGCGGCGAAGCCGACCACCAGCTTCAGCGCCTGGGTCTGCGCGGCGACCTCGGCCAGGATGTCCGGCGTGCGCACCAGTTCCAGGGTCAGCATCTCGCCGCTCTTCTTGATCTTCTGCGCGGCGACCTGCCTGGGCGTGTAGTCGGCGACCGCGGCGGTACCGATGTAGATGTCCGCCGGCAGCGCGCCCAGCACCGCTTCGCGCATCTGCGCCGCCGAGCGCACATCGATGCGCTGCACGCCGTCGGGCGTGGGCAGGTGCACCGGGCCGCTGACCAGCACCACCGCCGCGCCCTGGCGCGCGGCGGCGGCGGCCAGGGCGTAGCCCATCTTGCCGCTGCTGCGGTTGCCGAGGTAGCGCACCGGATCCAGGTCCTCGTAGGTCGGGCCGGCGCTGATCAGCAGGCGCAGGCCGTGCAGCGCGCCGGCCGCGGCGCCGGAGGCGGCCGGCGCCGTGGCGGCAACGGGTGCGTGCGCGACCGCGGCGCGGCCGCCGGCCAGCGCGGCGACGATCTGCTCCGGCTCGGCCAGGCGCCCGGGACCGGACTCGCCCTCGGCCAGCGGGCCGTCGTTCGGCCCGACCACGCCGGCGCCGCGCTGGCGCAGCGTGGCGACATTGGCCTGGGTGGCGGGGTGCAGCCACATGCGATGGTTCATCGCCGGGCACACGGTGAGCGGCGCGCTGCTCGCCAGGCACAGGGTGGTGACCAGATCGTCGGCCAGGCCGTGGGCGAGCCGGGCCAGCAGGTCGGCGGTGGCCGGCGCCACCACCACGTGGTCGGCCCAGCGCGCCAGTTCCAGGTGGCCCATCGCCTGCTCGGCGGCGCTGTCCCACAGGCTGGTGCGGGTCGGTTGCGCGGACAGTGCCTGGAAGCTCAGCGGCGTCACGAACTGCTGCGCGCCGGCGGTCATCGCCACCTGCACCTCGGCACCGGCCTCGCGCAGCCGCCGCACCAGTTCCAGCGCCTTGTAGGCGGCGATGCCGCCGCCCACGCACAACAGCACACGCCGCCCCTGCAGGGGCCCCTCGAAAGTACCGGTCACGTCGGGAATGTCCTACCCATGCAAGAACGATTAGCTTACCCGATGGCCCTTTGCGGCCCTGATACCGTTGCGCCATATCGCCCGCCAATCTGGCGATATGCACATATCCGACTGGCCCTGCGACGAACGCCCCCGGGAAAAGCTGCTGGCACGCGGCGCCCGGGCCCTCTCCGACGCCGAACTGCTGGCGATCTTCCTCGGTTCCGGCCTGCCCGGCAGCGATGCGGTCCGCACCTCGCGCGACCTGCTGCATCGGCACGGCCCGCTGCGCGCGCTGCTCGACCGTCCGCCCGGCGACCTGGTCAACCTGCCGGGGCTGGGCCCGGCCCGGGCCTGCCAGCTGTCGGCCGCGCTGGAACTAGGCCAGCGCCACCTGGCCGCCGAACTGGAACGCGGCACCACCCTGACCGATCCGGCCGCGGCCGGCCGCTACTTCGCGCAGCGCTTGCGGGCCTGGCCGCACGAGGTGTTCGCGGTGCTGTTCCTGGACACGCGGCACCGCTCGCTGGCGTTCGAGGAGCTGTTCCACGGCACCCTGGACGGCGCCGAGGTGCATCCGCGCGAAGTGGTGCGGCGCGCGCTGACGCACAACGCGGCGGCGGTGATCATCGGCCACAACCATCCGTCCGGGAACCGCGAGCCCTCGCCCGCCGACTACGCCGTCACCCATCGCCTGAAGCAGGCGCTGGGGTTGGTGGACATCCGCCTGCTGGACCACTTCATCGTCGGCGACGGCACGCCGGTGTCGATGGCGGCGCGCGGCTGGACCTGAATCGGATGCGCCACCTGGAAAGCGGTGCGCCGCCGCTGTCGATTCCCCCATGCCCGATTCCGAATCCCGCCCCGTCGCCGGACGGCCTGAGGTCGGGCTGAACCCGGCGCGGACCGGGAGGCGGCGGGTCGGGTAAAATCGCCGGTTCCGCGCTTCAAGCAGAGATCACGTGAAATCCCAACTCCGCGCCCTGATCGGTCAAGGCATCGAAGCCTTGCGCGCCAATGGCACCCTGCCGGCCGACACCTTGCCGCCGGACTTCGTGGTCGAACGGCCCAAGACCCGCGAGCACGGCGACTTCGCCACCAACGCCGCGATGCTGCTGGCCAAGGCCGCGCGCGGCAACCCGCGCGCGCTGGCGCAGCAGCTGGTCGCCGCGTTGCCGGCCAGCGACGACGTGACCCGGGTCGAGATCGCCGGCCCCGGCTTCATCAACTTCCACCTCGGCCCCGGCGCCTACCAGCGCGAAGTGCTGGCGGTGATCAAGCAGGGCGACGATTACGGCCGCAGCCTGGTCGGCAACGGCCGCACCGTAGGCGTGGAATACGTCTCGGCCAACCCGACCGGCCCGCTGCACGTGGGCCATGGCCGCGCCGCGGCGATCGGCGACTGCCTGGCGCGGCTGCTCGAGGCCAACGGCTGGAACGCCAAGCGCGAGTTCTACTACAACGACGGCGGCGGCCAGATCGAGAACCTGGCGCGCTCGGTGCAGGCGCGCGCGCAGGGCAAGACCCCCGACAGCCCCGACTGGCCGGAAGAAGGCTACCGCGGCGACTACATCCAGGACGTGGCCAATGCCTACCTGGCCGGCGATTCGGTGGACCTGGAAGGCCACCTGGTCACCGGCGCCAAGGATCCCGGCGACCTGGAGGCGATCCGCCGCTTCGCCGTGGCCTACCTGCGCAACGAGCAGAACCACGACCTGGCCGCGTTCGGCGTCGATTTCGACATCTACTTCCTGGAAAGCTCGCTGTACCGCGACGGCAAGGTCGAGGAGGCGGTGCAGAAGCTGGTCGCCTCCGGCCACACCTACGAGGAAGGCGGTGCGCTGTGGCTGAAATCGACCGATTTCGGCGACGACAAGGACCGCGTGATGCGCAAGTCCGACGGCAGCTACACCTACTTCGTGCCGGACGTGGCCTATCACCTGAGCAAGTGGCAGCGCGGCTACGTGCGCGCGATCACCGAACTGGGCGCCGACCACCACGGCTCGCTGGCGCGGGTGCGCGCCGGCCTGCAGGCGATGGACCTGGGCATTCCCAAGGGCTGGCCCGAATACGTGCTGCACCAGATGGTCACGGTGATGCGCGGCGGCGAGGAAGTGAAGCTGTCCAAGCGCGCCGGCAGCTACCTGACCCTGCGCGACCTGATCGAGGAAGCCGGCCGCGACGCCACGCGCTGGTTCCTGATCGCGCGCAAGCCCGATTCGCAGCTGACCTTCGATATCGACCTGGCGCGCCAGCAGAGCAACGACAACCCGGTGTTCTACGTGCAGTACGCCCACGCCCGGGTGTGCAGCCTGCTGCGCCAGGCGCAGGAGAAGAAGCTGGACTACGACCAGGCCGACGGCCTGGGCCAGCTGAACCGGCTGAACGATGCGACCTCGCTGGAACTGATGCTGGAACTCTCGCGCTACCCGGAAGTGGTGGAGAATGCAGGCCACGTGCTGGAGCCGCACCTGATCGCGCAATACCTGCGCGAACTGGCGACCGCGTTCCACACCTGGTACCACGGCACCCCGGTGCTGGTGGACGATGCCGGCGAGCGCAACGCCAAGTTGACCCTGGCGGTGGCGGCGCAGCAGGTCCTGGCCAATGGTCTGAACCTCCTGGGCGTTTCCGCCCCGGAAAAAATGTGAGTGGAGAAGCGGTAGATGGCAGCACGACGCGGTAAGACGCAGGCGCGACGCAACAGCGGCAACGGCACGCCCGGATGGGTGTGGCTGATCGCCGGCGTGGCGATCGCGGCAGTGGTGTTCCTGGCGGCGCCGGGCCTGTTCAAGAAGGACGGCGACGGCTTCCTGCGCGTCGGCGGCCCGCGCGCCAACCCCGACGCGCAGCCGGCCCCGGTGGCCGACGCCGACGTGGACGCGGCACCGGAACTGCCCAGGCCGGCGGCGACGGCGGCCGGCAGCACCAAGCCCGACGCCAAGAAGGACGCGCAGACCCAATACGACTTCTACACCCTGCTGCCCGGCAAGGAAGTGCAGATGTCCGACGCCGAACTGGCCGCCAGCGCACGCGCCGAGGCCAACCGCCAGGCGCGCGCGCCGCAGGCGGCCGCCGCCGCGACGGCGACGGCGACCCCGGCCACCGCCACTGCGCCGGCGGGCACGGCGGCGCTGGCCAATCCGACCCCGCTGCCGGAAACCGCAGCAACCGGCGCGCCGGCCACCACGGCGGCCTCGGCGGCCAAGCCGGCCGCGGCCGCCGCGGCACCTGCACCTGCAGCGGCCGCCGTCGCCGCTGCGCCGGACAACACCCGCTACATCCTGCAGGCCGGCTCGTTCGGCGCCTCCGGCGACGCCGAATCGACCAAGGCCAAGCTGGCGATGCTGGGCCTGTCGGCGCGCGTGGAGTCGGCGCAGATCAGCGGCAAGACTGTCTACCGCGTGCGCATGGGCCCGTACGGCACCGCCAGCGAGCTGGCCGAGGCCAAGCAGAAGCTGACCGGCAGCGGACTGCCGGCGATCGCGATCAAGGCGCAGTGAGGCTGGGAGTGGCGAATCGGGAATGGGGAATGGGGAGAAGCGACGTCTCCCGCATTCCTTGCGGCCGGTTGGCTTACGACATTCGTTGAATTGCCTCGCCGGTGGCGAGCGCAGCCGATGCCGCCTGGCTGCGACGACTGTCAGCGGGCGCAACGCATCGGCGTCCGCTTTCGCTTTTTCCTAATCCCTGATCCCCAATCCCTAATCCCGGCCCCTAGCAACCTGGAAGCCAGCGAAGGACTGCGTCACCGGCATGATTTCCAGCCGATTGACGTTCAGGTGCGGCGGCAGCGTGGCGACCCAGAAGATCTGCTCGGCGATGTCCTCGGCGGTCATCGGCTGCGCGCCCTGGTAGAGCTTGTCCGACGCGCTCTGGTCGCCGTGGGTGCGGACCAGGGTGAACTCGGTCTCGGCCATGCCCGGCTCGATCGCGGTCACGCGCACGCCGGTGCCGTGTAGGTCCGAGCGCAGACCCAGCGAGAACTGGCTGACGAAGGCCTTGGTGCCGCCGTAGGCATTGCCGCCCGGGTACGGGTACAGCGCGGCCACCGAACTGATGTTGATGATCGCGCCGCGGCGCTGGATCAGCGTCGGCAGCAGGCGGTGGGTCAGGGTCACCAGCGCGGTGATGTTGGTGTCGATCATCGTGCGCCAGTCGTCCAGCAGCGCCGCCTGCGCCGGCGCGGTGCCCTGCGCCAGGCCGGCGTTGTTGACCAGCAGGTCGATGCCGCGGAACGCGTCGGGCAGCTCGGCCAGCATCGCGTCGAGCGCGGCTTCGTCGCGGATGTCGAACGCGGCCACGTGCACGCGTTCGGCGCCGAACTCGGCCAGCAGCGGCTGCAGCCGTTCGGCGCGGCGGCCGGTGGCGATCACGCGCCAGCCGGCAGCGACGAAGCGGCGTACGGCGGCGGCGCCGAAACCGGAGGTGGCGCCGGTGATCAGGGCGGTTTGGGTCATTGGGGGGCCGGGAATGGGGAGTGGGGAATCGGGAATGGTAAAAGCAAAACCGCGAAGCGGGCGTCGCCGTCCTCAACCGCGATGTGTCGGCGCGGACATGTGGCCCACGGCATAGGCCTGGCCGTCGTCGGGCGACGGCGGCGGCGGATCGCGCCAGAGCCGCAGGCGCAGCAGATGCCAGCCGTGCGGCTCGTAGGCGCTCACCGTGGCCAGCGCACCTGCGGCCAGATCGTCCCGCGCCCGCTCGGCCTCGCGCTCGCCCAACGTTTCCAGCGCGATGGCCTCGGGCATCCCGACGATCTCGCGGCGGGCGTAGCGGGCGGTGCGCAGGTTCGCGGCCAGATTCGCATCGCACACCGTCCACAGTTGCACCGCAGGCCGTCCGAAGGACTCGGCCAGCGCACGGAAAGCGGCGCCAGCGAGGAAGTCGCGCATCGCCTCGGCATCGCGCCACAGGTAGAACGGCGCGTACAGGTTGGCGTGGCTGGACAGCGCGCGATCGCGGCGGTCGGCGCTGAGGTAGGCCTTGAACACCAGTCCCGGCAGGTCGTCCAGCAGCGGTCCCTTGTCGGCGATGCGGCGCTGGATGATGGCCATGTCGTAATCGGCCGGCAGCGCGATGCTGTACTGCATGGCGATCATGTACCCGCCTCCGCCGTGATGCCGGCGCGACCTCCGCCGAAGGACCAGTCCTGCGCCGCGGTGGTGACGATGTTCACCATCACGTCCTCCGGCGCGATGCCCGGCGCGATCGCCAGCAACTCCACCAGCCGCCGGTAGAACGCGCGCTTGCAGGCCTCGCTGCGTTCGCGTCCGGCGGTGATGGCGATCAGCACGAAAGCGTCCGAGCGCGGCCCACCCAGGTAGTGGCGGTCGAACACCAGTTCTCCCGGATCGTGCTGGTGGATGACCTGGAAGCAATCGCCTGCGGGCACCTCGAACGCCTCGTGCATGGCCTGGTAGACGCCGGCGGACAGGGCACGCAGATAGTCGGGGGTAGCGCCGCGATGCAGCGAGATGCGGGCGTAGGGCATGGGATGTCTCCGGTTCGGGAAATCAGGCGGCCGCCGCGCGCAGCAGCGGCAGCGCCGAGGCGGCGCATGGGCAGCCGGCGTAGAACGCCAGATGGGTGATCGCTTCGGCCAGTTCGTCGCGGCGCAGGCCGTTGTCCAGCGCGCGGCGCAGGTGGAACGGCAACTGTTGCGGCCGGTACAGCGCGACCAGCGCCGCCACGGTGACCAGGCTGCGCTCGCGGGGCGACAGCGCAGGGCGCTGCCACAGGTCGGCGAACAACACCTCGTCGGTCAGCTGCGCGAATTTCGGCGCGACGTCGCCGAACAGGGCCTCGTTGGAGGTGGGTAGGTCGGACATGGGCGCCTCGTGCGTCGTCGGATTGACTGCGCACACCGTAGCGACGGAAGATGATCCTGAAAATCGGGAAATTCAGCAGTCAACGTTCGATAAAACAGGACTATCCCCATGCGCCGCGTCACCTTCGATCTCGATGCGCTGCGCAGCTTCGTCGCCGGCATCGAATTGGGCAGCTTCGCCAAGGCCGCGGACCGGCAGGGACGCTCCACGTCCGCGATCAGCGCGCAACTGAAGAAGCTGGAGGAGCAGGCCGGCCAGGCGCTGCTGCGCCGCAGTGGCCGCGGGCTGGCGCTGACCGAGGCCGGCGAGGTGTTGCTGGCCTACGCGCGGCGCCTGCTGGAGCTCAACGACGAGGCCGCCGGCGCGCTGCACGGCCCCGCCCTGCAAGGCTGGGTGCGGCTGGGGCTGCAGGAGGATTTCGGCGAGCACATGCTGCCCGACGTACTGGGACGCTTCGCCCGCGCCCACCCCAAGGTGCGCATCGAAGCGCGCATCGCGCGCCACCGGGAGCTGTTGGGCGGGATCGAAACCGGCCGGCTGGACCTGGCGCTGGTCTGGGACGCGGGCACGGCGACGGCGCATCGCCAGCCCCAGGCGGCCTGGCCGATGCGCTGGATCGCCGCGGCCGACGCCGCGCCACCGGATCCGGCCGGCTGGCGCGGCGATGCGCCGTTGCCGCTGGTGATGCTGGACGCGCCATGCCTGCTGCGCACCGCGGCGACCACGGCACTGGACCGGGCCGGCATCCCGTGGCGCATCGCCTTCACCAGCGCGAGCCTGGGCGGCGTCTGGGCCGCGGTCCGCGCCGGCCTGGGCCTGACCCTGCGCACGCCGGCCGGCCTTCCCGAACGGCTCGCGCTGCTGCCGCCGGGTGCCGGCGGCCTGCCGACGTTGCCGGCGCTGGGCTTGAACCTGCACCGCGCCGACGCAGAGCCGGCGCCGGCGGTGGCGCGCCTGGCGGAGATCCTGCAGCAGCGCCTGCACGAGGCGCGCATGGCCCACGCCGATCCGGAGTAAGGCCGCGCGGCTCGCAATACGGCGCAGGACCGGCAGCGCCGCGCCTTGGTTCCGGGTCGATGCGCCCGACCTGCGACCTAGGCGGCCACCGGCATCCCGACGGGCTTGCGCCGCAGGCGCTCGCGCAGCCGCAGGAACGGCCGCTCCACCGCGTAGTGCAGCAACGCGGCGGCCAGCAGCGCCATGCCCGCATAGGTTGCGAACGCGAGCAGCCCGCGCCCGTCGAGCGCAGCGCCAAACCAACTCTGGGCGAGATGGAACACGGCCTTGTGGGTCAGGTACAGGCTGTAGGAGATCGCTGCCAGCCAGGCGGCGCCGGGCACCGCGCGCCGCCCGAGCACGCCGTGCAGCGAGGCGCCGGCACAGACCAGCAACGCCAGTCCCAGCGACAGCAACGGCCAGCCGATCGCGTTGCCGGGCAGGCCGGTGCGTTCACGGAACAGCCACAGCGCCAGCGCGCACACCGCCAGCCCGGCCAGCGCCAGCGCGTTCGCGTGGCGCTGCAGCCACTGCCAGCGCTGCGGCCGGAACACCTTGAGCACGGCCAGCGCCACCCCCGCCAGCAACCCGTCGAGCCGGTTCCAGGTCGGGTAGTAGATGTCTTCGATGAACCAGTTGCGCTGCAGCCCGCCGCCGACGCCGTCCAGCGCGCTGTCGTGCAGCCAGGTCGCCGTGCGCAGCGCGATGCCGGCCAGCACCACGGCGACGCACAGCGCCATGAAACGCGGCGCCGACGGCCGCCGCATCGACAGCGCCGCCAGCAGCGGGAACACCAGGTAGAAATGCTCCTCCACGCACAGCGACCAGGCATGCGAGAACGCCTGCTGGCTGGCGTAGTCGATGCCCAGGTTCAAGGTGAAGCTGGCGAACATCCACCACGGCGCGATGCCCGGCGCTTCGCGGAAGCCGGGCCAGGCCAGGTACAGCGCCAGCACCACGGCAAAGGCCGGCAGGATGCGGAACGCGCGGCGCAGGTAGAAGTCGCCATAGCGCAGCGGTTCGCCGCGGGCCAGCGGTGCCAGCACCTGGCCGCCGATCAGGAAGCCGCTGAGCACGAAGAACAGGTCCACACCCATCCAGCCATAGCGCGACAGCCAGGCCCAGTCCGGCCCCAGTCCGCCGACCACGAACGAGTGGAACAGCATCACCCAGGCGATGGCCAGCGCGCGCAACAGGTCCAGGCCGGGGTAGCGCATCGCGCCGCGGGGTGGTGGAAGGGCGCCCAGCTTACGGGCGGGTGCCGATGCCCGTCCATCGGCGGCGACGCGTCGTCGGCCGGCATCGGTCGGGATCATGGCAACGGCCTGGCGGGCTGCAGCTGCGGCTCGCAGTCACGAGATGGCGAGGATGGGCGCGCCGCGATGAGAAGGCCCGAAGCGCCACGCGCGCGGCTGACTTGGTCGTTCCGCTGCGTTCACGCATGCATGCGGACCACGCGGCGCGGCACCTCGCCACATCGGCGCTCGCCTCGCCCAGCGGCGAGGGAACGCACATCGCCGCTCAGCCCAGCGGCTCGTCCGACAGATAGGTGTAGCCGGTCAGTCCCGCTTCCAGCGCCGCCGACAAGGCCTGCGCCTGGTCGGCCGGCAGCTGCGCGGCGGCCACGCGCTCGGCATAGCTGGCGCGCAGGTCGTCCAGGCGGTAGCCGACGTAGTCCAGCATCACGTCGGTGGTGTCGCCGCGGCGCTGCTGGGCGATGCGGTAGCCGTCGCCGTCGGCGCTGACCTCGATCGCGTCGGTGTCGCCGAACAGGTTGTGGATGTCGCCGAGGATCTCCTGGTAGGCGCCGACCAGGAAGAAGCCAATCCGGTAGCTCTCGCCGGCGCGCAGTTCGTGCAGCGGCAGCGAGCTGTCCAGGCTCTCGTTCTCGACGTAGGTCTTGACCATGCCGTCCGAATCGCAGGTCATGTCGCAGATCACGCCGCGCCGCGCCGGCGCCTCGTTCAGGCGCTCGATCGGCACGATCGGGAACACCTGGTCGATCGCCCACACGTCGGGGATCGATTCGAACACGCTGAAGTTGACGAAGTACTTGTCCACCAGCCGCTCGTTGAGCTCGTCCAGCACCGGGCGGTGGCTCTTCTCCTCGCTGCTCAGGCGCTGCCGCACGGCGTGGGCGATCGCGTAGAACAGGTCGTCGATGCGCGCGCGCTGCGGCAGGTCGATCTGGCCCAGCGCGTAGCTGGACAGGCCTTCGGCATGGAAATGCTGCGCTTCCTGGAACAGCTCCACCGCCGGGCGCACGTCCAGTTCGTCGTGGATCTCGCGCAGGTGGCGGATCGCCGCCGGCTCGTCGGCGTGCGCGTCGGGCACGCGCCCTTCCGGCGCCTGCTCCACTTCCGAGACGTTGGCGATCAGCACCGCATGGTGCGCGGTCATCGCGCGGCCGCACTCGGTGACGATGCGCGGCGGCGCCAGGCCGTACTGCTCGCAGGCCTCGGCCAGCGGCTGCACGATGTTGCTGGCGTAGGAATGCAGGCCGTAGTTGATCGAGCAGTAGCTGCGCGAGCGGGTGCCCTCGTAGTCGATGCCCAGGCCGCCGCCGACGTCGACGTGGCTGATCTTCGCGCCCAGCTTGGACAGCTCGACGAAATAGCGCGTGGCCTCGCGCATGCCGTTGGCGATGTCGCGCACGTTGGAGATCTGCGAGCCCATGTGGAAGTGCAGCAGGTTCAGCGACTCGGCGTACTCGGTGTCGCGCAGCGTCTTCCACAGGTCCAGCACCTGCCGCGGCGACAGCCCGAACTTGGCCTTGTCGCCGCCGCTGTTCTGCCACTTGCCCGCGCCCAGCGAGGCCAGGCGCATGCGCACGCCCAGGCCGGGCCTGACCCCCAGCGCCTTGGCTTCCTCGATCACCAAGCCCAGCTCGGACGGTTTCTCGATGACGATGAAGGTCTGCAGCCCCAGCTTGCGCCCGATCAGCGCCAGGCGGATGTACTCGCGGTCCTTGTAGCCGTTGCAGACGATCAGCCCGCCCGGCCGCGACAGCGCCAGCACCGCCATCAGTTCCGGCTTGCTGCCCGCTTCCAGGCCGAAGCCCTCGCCCTGGTGGCTGGCCAGGGTGCCGGCCACGCCGCGGTGCTGGTTGACCTTGATCGGGTACACCGCGGTGTAGCCGCCGGCGTAGTCCCAGTCGGCCTGGGCCTGGGCGAAGGCGGCCTGCAGCTTGCCCAGGCGCTCGCCGAGGATGTCCGGGAAGCGCACCAGCATCGGCAGCTTGGCGCCGGCCGCGCGCGCAGCGTCCACCACTTCCGGCAGCGCGATCGCCACGCCGTCGGCGCCCTGCGGGCGCACGACCACCCGGCCGGCCGCATCCACGTCGAAATACCCATCGGCCCAGTGCGGGATCGAATAGGTCTTGCGGGCTTGGTCGAGGGACCAATCGCTCATCGTGGCGGCTCGGCGGGGGAAAAGGGCGTGGATTGTAACGCCTGCTACGCGTGCGCTCCGTTACAATCCGCGCCGACCTGACGCCCTGCTCCTGCGCAAGCGGGATGGGCGGGGTTCGGGCGCCGCGTCGTGGGATCGGGTGCGCGGGGCTGCGCTCCGGCCCGCATCCGGCGAGAGTTGGGCCTGGCGTCGCTTGGTTCGGCCACGCGGGAGCTGCGCCCTGCCCTCATCCCGCGCTTCGCGCCACCTTCTCCGGTGGAGAAGGACAGCTGCATTCTTTCCGCTTTCTTAGGACATCGCATGAGCGCCAACGACAACTGGTACATCGAACACTTCCAGCCCACCGGCTCGGCCATCGGCTACCGCATCACCGGCAAGCTGGACGAGGTGCAGTCGCCGTTCCAGAAGATCGAGATCTACGACACCACCGACTGGGGCAAGCTGATGGTGATCGACGGCGCGGTGATGCTGACCACGCGCGACAACTTCTTCTACCACGAGATGATCAGCCACCCGGCGCTGTTCACCCACGCCGCGCCCAAGCGCGTGGTGATCATCGGCGGCGGCGACTGCGGCACGCTGCGCGAAGTGCTCAAGCATCCGGGCGTGGAAAGCGCCACCCAGTGCGACATCGACGAGCAGGTCACGCGCATGGCCGAGAAGTATTTCCCGGAGCTGTGCGAGTCCAATGCCGATCCGCGCGCCGAACTGCTGTTCGACGACGGCATCGCCTACATGGCCAACTGCCCGGCCGGCAGCGTGGACATCGTCATCGTCGATTCCACCGATCCGGTCGGCCCGGCCGAAGGCCTGTTCAACAAGGCCTTCTACGACAGCTGCTTCAAGGCGCTGAAGGACGACGGCATCCTGGTGCAGCAGTCCGAATCGCCGCTGGCGTTGCTGGACCTGATCAAGGAAATGCGCACCGAGATGGGCAAGGCCGGCTTCGCCAGCTTCCACACCGTGCCGTTCCCGCAGCCGTGCTACCCGACCGGCTGGTGGAGCGTGACCCTGGCGCGCAAGTCCGGCGGCTTCGATTTCCGCCAGGCCGACGCGGCGGCCAAGCCGTTCGCCACCCGCTACTACAGCGCACACCTGCACACCGGCACCCAGGTGCTGCCGCCGTTCGTGGCCGAAGCGCTGGCCGGATGAGGCCCGGGCGGGAGCGCGCTGCCGCTCCCGCCGACCGGCGCCGGGACCGCAAGACCGCGCGCCGAGGCTGCGCACCGTAACGCCGTTCCCGCCGCCGGCCTGGGCCTGCTGTCCGCCCAGTTGGTGCGCGGCACGGTTCGCGCCGAAGGAAGATGTTTCCGCCGGTGGCGGGCTGCGTAGGAACCCGAGAGGCGCCGTTCACGCAGCGCCGCCCGGCGACGCTGCGGACGTGATGCGCCGCGCTAGCGCGGTGGCGGCGTCTCTTCCACCGCGTCGAAACTGCCGTCGGGACGGAAGCTGAAGCGATATGCGCTCATCGGCCACGCGTACAGCGGGTTGATCGCGCTTTCCCAGCGCTGTCCGCCGTCGCGGCCGCCGACCACGAAATAGATCGCGCGATCGCTGTCGGCCAGCGCCAGGTTCTCGCGCTGTTGCGGATGCAGCGTCTGCAGCCGTTGCAATTGCGCATCGAGCGCCTTGTCCGCGACCGGCAAGGCCTGCAACGGCAGGGCGTCGAACCGGATCAGCTGCGGCGCCAGTTCCGCCGGGTCGCGGTCGCGCGCGAACGGCTGCGGGCCGTCCCAGGCCGGCGCCGGCCGATCGCCGCTGGCGGGCCGGTATTCGTAGTGATCCAGTTGCCCCGGGTGCCGCGGGTTCTGCACCGTCAGCATCACCGTGCCGTCGTCGTGGAAGAACACGTACTGGTACACCTTCAGCGCGTGCCCCCTCAGTTCCGGCCGCGCCTTCAGTTCGGCGAACGCGTCGCCGAACAGCTGCGGCCGTTGCAGCGCGTCGTGCACCGGCGCCGGCGCCTCGGCTCGCGTCTGCACCGGCGATGCCGGCGGCCCGCCGCCACCGCCGCAGCCGGCCAAGGTCAGTGCCGCCGACAACAGCGCGGCCGCCGCCGCATGGCGTGCCGGCGTGCCGGCGTTCCGCGTCTTACAGCGCGTCCGCATCCAATTCGCCGGTGCGGATGCGCACCACCGTGCCCAGGTCGTAGACGAACACCTTGCCGTCGCCGATCTTGCCGGTGCCGGCCGCTTTGACGATCGCCTCCAGCACGCGCTCGACCTGATCCTCGCCGACCGCCACTTCCAGCTTCACCTTGGGCAGGAAATCGACCACGTACTCGGCGCCGCGGTACAGCTCGGTGTGGCCCTTCTGCCGGCCGAAGCCCTTGACCTCGGTGACGGTGATGCCGGCCACGCCCTGCGCGGCGAGCGCTTCGCGCACGTCGTCGAGCTTGAACGGCTTGATCACGGCCATGATCATCTTCATGCGGCTTTCTCCAATCACAATGGCGTCAGGATAACGCGGTTGCGCGATGCCCGGCCGCCGGGTTCAAATGACCGTGCGCCCCACCGCCGGAATTTTCCGACAGCGCGCCGCGCCGGACACCGATGGCCCCGAACCGCCGGGTGCCGCAGTCTGGCGTTCCCTGCCGGAGCACCGCCATGATCGACCTCAACCATCTCGACGACCTCGCCCGCCGCCTCAGCGACCTGGTGCCGCCGGGCCTGCGCGAATCCCGCGACGAGCTGCAGAACACCTTCAAGAGCGCGCTGCAGGCCGGGCTGGGCAAGCTCGACCTGGTCACCCGCGAAGAGTTCGAAGTGCAGCGCGCGGTGCTGCTGCGCACCCGCGAGAAGCTGGAGGCGCTGGAGCGCAGCGTCGCCGCGCTGGAAGCCGCGCGCAGCGGCGACGCGCCCTCCCAGCAAGCCTGAACCACCCGCCGCCATGAGCCTGGCGCTGGTGCACAGCCGTGCCCGCGCGGGGGTGCTTGCGCCTCCGGTCCGGGTCGAGGTCCATCTGTCCGGCGGGCTGCCGGCCACGCAGATCGTCGGCCTGCCCGAGGCGGCGGTGCGCGAATCGCGCGACCGCGTGCGTGCCGCCATCCTGTGCGCGCAGTACGAGTTCCCGGCCCGGCGCATCACCGTCAACCTGGCGCCGGCCGACCTGCCCAAGGAGGGCGGCCGCTTCGACCTGCCGATCGCGCTGGGCATTCTTGCCGCAGCCGGGCAACTCGACCCGCAGGTGCTCGGGCAATACGAATTCCTCGGCGAGCTGGCCCTGACCGGCGAACTGCGCCCGGTCGACGGCGTGCTGCCGGCGGCATTGGCCGCCGCGCAGGCCGGGCGCACGCTGGTGGTGCCGGCCGGCAACGGTCCCGAGGCCGCCCTGGCGCAGCACGTGCAGGCCTTCACCGCGCGCACCCTGCTCGAGGTCTGCGCGCTGTTGAACGGCACCAAGACCCTGCCGGCCGCCGAAGCCCTGCCGGCCGCGGCCACGCCGTTTCCCGACCTGAGCGACGTGCGCGGGCAGGCGCAGGCGCGGCGCGCGCTGGAGATCGCCGCCGCCGGCCATCACCACCTGTTGCTGATCGGCAGCCCGGGCTGCGGCAAGACCCTGCTGGCCTCGCGCCTGCCCGGGATCCTGCCCGAGGCCAGCGAGGCCGAGGCGCTGGAAGCGGCGGCGATCGCCTCGGTCAGCGGCCGCGGCCTGGACCCGGCGCGCTGGCGGCAGCGCCCGTACCGGGCTCCGCACCACACCGCCAGCGCGGTGTCGCTGGTCGGCGGCGGCACCCATCCGCGCCCCGGCGAGATCTCGCTGGCGCATCACGGGGTGCTGTTCCTGGACGAACTGCCCGAGTGGAACCGGCACGCGCTGGAGGTGCTGCGCGAACCGCTGGAATCGGGCACGGTCACGGTGTCGCGCGCCGCGCGCAGCGCCGAGTTCCCGGCCCGCTTCCAACTGGTCGCGGCGATGAACCCCTGCCCCTGCGGCTGGGCCGGCGATGCCAGCGGCCGCTGCCGCTGCAGCGACGACAGCATCCGCCGCTACCGCGCACGCATCTCCGGCCCCTTGCTGGACCGTATCGACCTGCACGTGGACGTGCCGCGGCTGCCGCCGCAGGCGCTGCGCGCCGACGCCCCGCCAGGCGAAAGCAGCGCCGCAGTGCGCGCGCGGGTGGAGCAGGCAAGGCAACGCCAGTTGGCGCGAGCCGGCCGTCCCAACGGCCAGCTCGGCCATGGCGACACCTTGCGCGACTGCCGCCTGCACCCGCGCGACGAAGCGCTGCTGGAACACGCCATCGACCGCCTGCGGCTGTCGGCGCGCTCGCTGCACCGCATCCTGCGCGTGGCGCGGACCATCGCCGATCTGGACGGCCACGACGCGATCGCCACCGCGCACCTGACCGAAGCGATCGGCTATCGGCAACTGGATCGGGGCGAGGCGGCGTCTTCGCAACCGGGCTCCTTCGCGCGCGCTGACGAAGCGCGGTACGCGACGCGATAGCGCGCTACCGCGCCGGCACGACCGCCGTCGGCTTGCATGCGCTTACCGCAAGCATCCGCGCGGCGGCTTACATCCACTAAACGGACGCGGCTACAGTGCAGCCGGGCTCGCTTGGCGCACGTGTCGCCGCATGTGCGACAGCGTCACCCACGCGATGGGCGCCGGTTTGGCCGCCCATCGCGGCAATACTGCAAGCGTCCCTCTGGAATCCCTGCGCGATGCGCGACGTCCTGCAGCGGCGGAGGCATGCGCCGTCTCAACCCATCGACACCGACGCCACGAACTCAGCCAGCAACGCATTGCAGCGCCGCGCATGGGTGAAGGTCATGCCGTGCGAGGCGCCGGCGAGCAGGTGATGGCGCGCGTCGGGCAACCAGCCGGCCAATGCTTCGGCGTTGTCGCGGTACTGCGCCGGACTCAGTTCGCCGGCGACCAGCAGCACCGGCAGCGCCAGGGCCGCGGCCTGCGCTTGGGTATAGGCCGGCAGCGCGTCGCCGATCTGCGGCACCAGGGTCTGCGCGTTGTCGCGCACCATCTGCCGGAACGAGGCGCTGCTGCGCGCCCAGGCGCCGGGCTGGCTGACCGAATCGACGAAGCATTCCAGGCCGGCCTCGACCTGCCCATCGCGCAGCAGGGCGATCGCCCGCGCGCGGATCGCCACCACGTCCTCGGGCAGGCCCTGCGGCTGCGGTCCGCCCGGATCGAACAGGCTCAGGCTGGCGACCACGGCCGGCTGCTGCAGCGCGACCTGCCAGGCCACCGCGGCGCCCCGCGAGTGCCCGACCAGATGCACCGGTCGGCCATAGCTGGCGAGGAACGCGGCCACCTGTCGCGCGTGCCAGCGCCAGCCGAAGGGATGCCGCCGCGACGACGGCAGCTGCGGGAAGTACTGGCCCAGGCTCAGCGCGGCGACATCGAAGCGCTCGCACAGGCCGCGCAGCTGCGGCGCCCAATAGCGGTAGTCGCACAGCGCGCCGTGCACCAACACCAGCGGCGCGCCGTCGCCGAGCCGCAGGTAAGCCAGCGCATCGTCGTCGCCCAGCCTGTGCACCGCGGGCTTGCCGAGCGGGGCGCGCGGACTGATCACCGATCGCCTCCGGCGCAACGCCGGAACGGGACTCGCGCCACGCCGCTCATCGCGGCCACGCTGGCATGGCACAGGAAAGAAGGCAACGAAGGCGCCGCCTTGCACTGGGCCGCCGCGAACGCAGAAACGGGGGCAGCGAAAGCCCATGGGACGGCGCTGGCAGGGCGGTGGCCGCTGCAATGGCGGCCTGCCTGCCCACGTCGCAAGCGCTGGCGATGCGGCGCAGCGGCATCCAGGGCGGCATCTGGGGCGGCAGCGGCAGCGCGCGCCAAGGCCCTCCGGCACCGATCGCCAAGGCGCCGAGGGCGGTGTGCGCCACCGGAAGGCGTTGCTCTCCAGGAGGCCATGCAGTCCGAGTGATGCGGTGCGCCCGAAGGGGCAAGCAATGCGCGCTGCCCTTTCAGCCCAGCGGAATCCGGCCCGGCATTCCATGCGGCAGCGGCGTCGTGCATCAAGGGCCAGTGATCGCCGCGGCGCCGAGAGCGGTATGCGCCACCGGCAGGAGCCGCTGTCCAGGAGGCCAGGCAGGAATGGCGTGGGATGCCCGAGGAGGCGAGCAATGCGTGCTGGTCGTTCAGCGCAACGAAATCCAGCGCGGCATCCCGGGCGGCAGTGGCGTCGCGCATCAAGGGCCACCGGTCACGACGACGCTGGGCGGTACGCCACCGGCAAGGCATCGCTGTCGAGGAGACCATGCAGGCTGAAGATGAGGTGGTGCGCCCGGAGGGATTCGAACCCCCGACCAATGGCTTCGGAAGCCACTACTCTATCCGGCTGAGCTACGGGCGCAACGGACGCGCATTCTAACGGCAAACCGCGCGCCGCGTCTTCCCCCATGCTGATCGCACGCCGCCGTGGCCGGCCCCGGCAGCGGCACGTCCAGATGCGGCTGCCGCTGGCGGCGACCGACCGGCTGCCCGGCTTCCTGAAGGGCGGTCAGCGTTCGACCGCCACGCGCCCAGGTGCGCGTCACTGGCTCCAGCGTCTGGACCCATCGCTCGGCGCAGAGGCACAGGAGGTCACCGCGCTTGAACGGCGGGACCGTCTTGGGCTTCGCGCACCGGCCCGCAGCGCTCGCGGACGGTGCCGTGCTGCCGCCGACCGGGCCCGGCTGCTACCCTTGCGCGATGGGTTACGAACGCTACGAAATGCCCGCCGCGCTGCCGCCGCGCGCGCGCCTGGGCCAGTACTGGAAACTGCTGCGCGGCGACCGTCCGATCGGCGCGCTGCTGCTGTTGTGGCCGACCTGGTGGGCGCTGTGGCTGGCCGCCGACGGGGTGCCGCCGCTGTGGACGCTGTTCGTGTTCACCGCCGGGGTGTGGCTGACCCGCTCGGCCGGCTGCGTGATCAACGACTACGCCGACCGCTGGCTGGACCCGCAGGTCGAACGCACCCGCACCCGGCCGCTGGCCACCGGCGCGGTCAGCGGCCGCGAGGCGCTGGCGGTGTTCGCGCTGCTGATGCTCGCCGCCTTCGCGCTGGTGCTGACGATGAACGCGCTGACCATCGGCCTGAGCGTGGTCGGGCTGTTCCTGGCCGCCACCTATCCCTATCTGAAGCGCTACACCTACCTGCCGCAGGTCTATCTCGGCATGGCCTTCGGCTGGGGCATCCCGATGGCGTTCGCGGCGATCCGCGGCGAGGTGCCGGCGCTGGGCTGGCTGCTGTACGCGGCCAACATCCTGTGGGCCACCGCCTACGACACCTGGTACGCGATGGTCGACCGCGAGGACGACCTGCGCGCCGGCTCCAAGTCCACCGCGATCCTGTTCGGCGACCTGGACCTGGTCGCGCAGGGCGTCCTGTACGCGCTGATGTTCGTCGCGCTGGCCTTCGTCGGCACCCGCGGCGCGCTGGGGATCTGGTACTGGGCCGGCCTGGGCGTGGCCGCGCTGCTGGTCGCCTACGAATTCCGCATCGCGCGCAGCCGCGAACGCGCGCCCTGCTTCCGCGCCTTCCTGCACAACAACTGGGTCGGCCTGGCGATCTTCGCCGGCATCGCCGCGGCGCTGGCGCTGCGCGCGCCGTAGCTGCGCGGCAAGGCGCGGCGCATCGGCGCTGCATCGCACCGCCGTTCGGGGCAGTGGCGTGCTCGGCCGTTGACGGCGATGGTGCCGCGGCACGTTCACTCGGTCGCCAGCGGGCAAAGCATCGGGGCGGAAGCCCTCCAACAGGTTCGGCTGACGATTTTTGTACGCGGGGCTTCAATCCCGACATTCGCATACGGTGGGCGCGGCTTGCGCCGTGGCACGCGTCACCGGCAAGGCCATGTCGCCACTGAAGTCCCTCCCACAACACCAAAGACGCTTGCGCTATGGCGCCATCCAGGCGGAGATGCTGTGGGCCTTGCTCGCCAGCGCCATCGCGAAGCCGCCCGCCACGGCATCGGATCGCAAGCCGGCACAAACGTCTGCGCACGCAACGAGCCCACCAACCTGCCGCGCCGTACCGCGAGGGCAGTCCAAGACTACCCAGGACTGCCAGGCGACCATGCATGGCAGCGGTGCCACGTCCAGGCGCTCGCCGGCGGCAGCTCGTGCTCCCATCCGGCCGTGCCGGACCGCTCTAGCGCTTGCCCGCCTGCGCCGGCGCCGCGGCGGTCGATGCATGCGTCAACAGCGCGAACACCCGCTGCTGTTCCTGCACGTCCTGCAGGCCGCTGATCCGCAGGCTCTCGCCGGAAAGCGGCGCCATGACCGTCGCCACCGTCAGCACCTGGCCATCGGCCAGCAGCGCGATCGGCTTGCCGATGTTCTGCTCCGTGGCCCGGGTCAGGCGCTCGCCGTGTCCGGCAACGCGCAGATCGAGCGCCGGCCGGCCATCGTCGCCGTCCACGCGCGACACGGTCGCGCCCTCCTCGACCGCCAACAGCGCCTGCGGCGCCAGATAGACCGGCCGCCCCTGGTAGGCGGCCTCGGCATAGCCTGCGCTTGGCGCGTGGCTGGCCAGGCGCCATTCGATCTTCGCCTTCACCGCGCTCGCGTCGGCGGCATCCGGCGCCTTACTGAGCCCGCAGCCGGTCGCGCCGACCATGTACAACGCCATCGATAACCCCAAAGCCTTCCAGCGCATCGCGATCTCCTGAAGTCGTTGGCAACATCATAGGAGAACGATGCGTTTGCGCACTGTCCACGCGCGCGCTTGCTTGCCCGCCACGCCTCCGTCGCGCGCGGCTGCATGCGAACCTGGGTGATCCGCTGCACCGATCCGGCGCGCCAGTGACACGCATTGCTTCGAACGCCAGGCACTGTCGGCTCACGCGCCCGGCGTGCCCAAGCGGCATCAGGGCGCCTGCAGCGCGTACGCAGCGATGATCGCCGCACCCGCCATGCCCACCACCTCACGGCACCCGCGCCACCACCCACGCATCGACCCGCGCCACGCCCGCGCGGCGCAGCGCCCGAGCCGCGGCATGCAGGGTCGCGCCGGTGGTCATCACGTCGTCGACCAGCGCCACGTGCGCCGGCAGCGGCGCCCGCACCGCGAAGGCATGGCGCAGGTTGCGGCGGCGCGCGCGCGCGTCGAGCTCGGACTGCGGCGCCGTGGCGCGCACGCGCTGCAGGCCGTCGCACAGCGGCAGGCCCAGCGCGCGCGCCAGTGGCCGTGCCAGTTCCAGGGCCTGGTCGTAGCCGCGCTGGCGCAACCGCGCGCGATGCAGCGGTACCGGCAGCAGGGCCTGCGGGCGCGGCAACCCGGTGCAGCGCGCCTGCAGCAAGGCCGCCAGCAGGCGCCCGGCGGCCAGGTCCTGGTGGAACTTGAAGCGCCGCAGCAGCCCGTCGACCGGCGCGGCATAGACGCAGGCGCTGGCGACCAACGCCAATGGCGGCGGCTGGCGTTGGCAGGCGCCGCAGCGCTGGGCCGCGTCCAGCGCCGGCAGCGGCAGCGCGCACGCCTGGCAGGCGCTGGCGTTCCATGGCAGCGCGTCGCGGCAGGCCGGGCACAGGTCCAGGCCGGCGACGCCGGGCTCGGCGCAGACCAGGCAGCGCTCCGGCAGCACGCAGCGCTGCAACCGCCGCCACCAGCCGTCAACCCGATCCGCTCCAACAAAGTTGACAGCGATATCCATGCTCACCAGACTGCCCGCTTTCCCAGCCGCTTACCGTCAGGAAACTCCCATGTCCGCTGTCGTCCGACACGACTGGCAACGCCAGGAACTGCTCGCCCTGTTCGACCTGCCGTTCCCGGAGCTGCTGCACCGCGCCGCCGCGGTCCATCGCGAGCACTTCGATCCGGCGCAGGTGCAGGTCTCCACGCTGCTGTCGGTCAAGACCGGCGGCTGCCCGGAGGATTGCGCGTACTGCCCGCAGGCGCAGCGCTACGACACCGGCGTGGACGCGCAGAAGCTGATAAGCACCGAGGCGGTGCTGGCCAAGGCGCGCCAGGCCAAGGCCGCCGGCGCGTCGCGGTTCTGCATGGGCGCGGCATGGCGCTCGCCGAAGGACCGCGACATCCCCAAGGTCGCGGCGATGATCCGCGAGGTGAAGGCGCTGGGCCTGGAGACCTGCGCCACCCTGGGCATGCTCGACGGCAAGCAGGCGCAGGCGCTGAAGTCGGCCGGGCTGGACTACTACAACCACAACCTGGACACCGCGCCGGACTTCTACGACACGATCATCCACACCCGCCAGTACCAGGATCGCCTGGACACGCTGGCGCACGTGCGCGATGCCGGCATGAAGACCTGCTGCGGCGGCATCGTCGGCATGGGCGAATCGCGCGAGCAGCGCGCCGGCCTGCTGCAGGCGCTGGCCAACCTGCCGGTGCACCCGGACTCGGTGCCGATCAACCGCCTGGTGCAGGTCGCCGGCACGCCGCTGCACGGCACGGTCGAACTGGACCCGTTCGAGTTCGTGCGCACCATCGCGGTGGCGCGCATCGCGATGCCGCAGGCGATGGTGCGGCTGTCGGCCGGCCGCGAGAGCATGAGCGACGAGCTGCAGGCGCTGTGCTTCTGCGCCGGCGCCAACTCCATCTTCTACGGCGAGAAGCTGCTGACCACCGGCAACCCGGACACCGAACGCGACCAGGCGCTGTTCGCGCGGCTGGGGCTGCGGCCGATGCAGGTGCAGGTGGACGCCGACGCGCACGACCATCCCGGCACCGTGCATGCCGACATCACCGCGCCGGCGCCGGGCCGGCCGGCGATCGCCGCGGCGCTGGTCTGATCTGGCCTGATCCTGGCCTGACGTCGACCCGTCGCGCCGCGCCGATGCGCGTCCATCCGCCGATCCGGCCGCCCGTCGCCTGCGTCCCCGGCACGGCCGGGGACGCGCTACGCTAGCCCGCCAGACCCATGCCCCGCCGCTCATGGCCCGTCCCGACCTGCACGACCGCATCCAGTCCTTGCGCAAGCTGCGCGAGGCGCAGGGCCGCATCCGCGTGCGCCGCAGCGTCGGCCGCCGCGACGGCGTGCGCCTGGAACTCGACGGCCGCTGGCTGACCGGCTTCTGCAGCAACGACTACCTGGGCCTGGCGCAGCAGTTCGAAGTGCTGGCCGCGCTGCAGGACGCCGCCGCGCGCGAGGGCGTCGGCGCCACCGCCTCGCACCTGGTCTGCGGCCACCACGCGCTGCACGAGAGCCTGGAACGCGAGGTCGCCGACTGGCTCGGCTATCCGCGCGCGCTGCTGTTCGGCAGCGGCTTCCTCGCCAACCTGGCGGTGCAGCAGGCGCTGCTGAGCGAAGAGGAGGACGTGTGCGTGCAGGACCGGCTCAACCACGCCAGCCTGCTCGACGCCACCCGCCTGGCCGGCTGCCGCCTGCGCCGCTATCCGCACCTGGATGCGGAGGGCGCGATGCGCCAGCTCAAGCACGCCGCCGACGGCGCGGCGATGCTGGCCACCGACGGCGTGTTCAGCATGGACGGCGACATCGCCCCGCTGCGCTCGCTGACCCTGGTGGCGCGCACCCAGCAGGCGATGATGTACGTGGACGACGCGCACGGCGTCGGCGTGGTCGGCCCGCATGGCCGCGGCTGCGTGGCCGAGGCCGGGCTCGGCGTGGCCGACGTGCCGCTGCAGCTGGTGACCCTGGGCAAGGCGCTGGGCGGCTACGGCGCGCTGGTGGTCGGCGACGAGGCGCTGGTCCGGCACCTGGCCGAAACCGCGCGGCCGTATCTGTACACCACCGCGCTGCCGCCGGCGCAGGCCGCCGCCTCGCTGGCCGCGGTGAAACTCGCGCGCCGCGACCAATGGCGGCGCGAGCGCCTGGCCGAGACGATCGCCGCGTTCCGCGGCGGCGCGCGCCGCCACGGCCTGGAACTGATGGCCTCGGACACGCCGATCCAGCCGCTGCTGTGCGGCGACGAGGCCAGCGCGCTGGCGCTGTCGGCGGCGCTGGAGCAGGCCGGCTTCCTGGTCTCGGCGATCCGCCCACCGACCGTGCCCGAAGGCAAGTCGCGGCTGCGGGTGACGCTGTCGGCGCTGCACACCCCGGCGCAGGTGCAGGCGCTGCTGGATGCGCTGGCGCTGGCGCGCGACCGCCTGGCCGCGCACCCGGTCGGCCTGCCGGCGTGAGCGGCCTGCCGTGAACGATGGCGACCTTGCGGCGCGCCGCAAGGTGTGGGACGCGCTGTCGGAGCTGTACCTGGACGACGCTGTCGCCGCGCGGCACGCGCACATCGCCGCCGTGCTTGCCGCATCGCCCTATGCGCCGGACACGCTGCAACGGATGCTGTTGCGCGACGTGCATCCGCGCCTGGCGCCGAACCTGTTGAGCGTAGCCGGCGTCTGGCAGGGCTTCGACGGCGACTGGCTGAGCACCGCGATCCAGCGGCGCGAGGGCATGCAGCGCTGGCCGGCCTGGCGCACCCGCGCGTATCCGCGGGAACAATGGCGGTTGCTGCTGCCACGGCTGCTGGCGCTGCGCGCGGCACGCTGACCGCGGCAGCGCGCGATTCTCTTCTCTCATTCGGCACACGATCGACGATGCATATCGAGACGCTGGGGCAAGGCCCCGATCTGGTCCTGATCCACGGCTGGGCGCTGCATGGCGGCATCTTCGCGCCGCTGGTCGAGCGCCTGTCGGCGCAGTTCCGCCTGCATCTGGTGGACCTGCCCGGGCACGGCCACAGCCGCGGCGACGACACCCCGCTGGCGCTGCCGCACGTGGTCAGCGCGATCGCCGCGGCGACGCCGCCGGCGGCATGGCTGGGTTGGTCGCTGGGCGGGCTGTTCGCGCTGCATGCCGCGGCCACCCAGCCGCAGGTGCGCGGCCTGGCGATGCTCGCGGCGACGCCACGTTTCGTGCGCGGCAGCGACTGGCCGCACGCGGTGGAACCGCAGGTGTTCGCGCAGTTCGGCCGCGACCTGGCGCAAGACTACCGCGGCACGCTGGACCGCTTCCTGGCGCTGGACACGCTGGGCTCGGCGCATGCGCGCGCCGAACTGCGCACCCTGCGCGAGACGCTCGCCGCGCGCGGCGAACCCGATGCGCAGGCACTGCAGGACGGGCTGACGCTGCTCGAACGCACCGACCTGCGCCGCGCGCTGCCGGGCCTGCGCGTGCCCAGCCTGTGGATCAGCGGCGAACGCGACCGGCTGGTCGCGCCGGCCGGCATGGACGCCGCCGCGGCGCTGGCGCCGCATGCGCAAACGCTGCGCATCGCCGGCGGCGGCCACGCACCGTTCCTCGGCCATGCCGATGCCGTGGCCGATGCCTTGCGCGAGTTCTTCGCCGCGTTGGCGTAGGGCATTGCGCTTCTCAAGCCTTGTCCAGCGCTCCTGGGAAAAACGATCGACCCGCGCTACCGCGTCCTGACGGCGCTCCACGTCAGCGCGGCAGGCTGTGTGAAAATGTTGCTGACATCTGGCCGCCAATACATGGAGAACAACCACATGGACCCTCAGGACCCACGATTCAGCGGACTTAGCATTGCCACTGGCACCGTTCGCTACTCGGACCTCGGTTATTTGATTGCTACGAACGATCTTTCTGTCAGCGAAGGCTATACCGACTCGATACTGCTCAGCCTGGATCGTGGAGCCTGGGGCGCCGGCGCAGTGCCATGGCTTGGCTGTTCCGGAACGGTCTGCCATGTGCCGGCCGAACGTTACCTGGCGCTGGGCACCAATGGCTCGGTTCGAGCCACTGGCGGCGGCTCCATAAGGGAAGAAGCATCTATCGCCAGCTGCGGAATGGATCCGGAAAAGCGCGGCCCTCTTCGTGAGATACGCGGCATCGCCAAAGGTCGAGCCTATGCCGTTGGCACTTGTCGGCAGGCCTACGTTCGCGATGGCGAAGATCAGTGGCGATGCATCGACCAGAGCGCCCAGGGCGGTGACACCCCGATCACCGACACCAGTTTCGAGTCGATCGACGGGTTCAGCGAGCAGGAAATCTACACCGTCGGCTGGGAAGGCGAGATCTGGAAGTACGACGGCTCCGTCTTCACCCAACAGAACAGCCCGACCAATCTGGCGCTCCACAAGGTGCGCTGCGCGCCGGACGGCTTCGCCTATGCCTGCGGCCAGCTCGGCACCTTGCTGCGGGGGCGCGATGATCGATGGGAAGTAATTGAGCATGGCACCATCAAGGAGGATCTCTGGGGCATGGAAGTGTTCGGCGGGCAGCTGTACGTCTCCTCCAGCCATCTCGTCTATCGGCTCGAGGACGGCAAGCTCACGCCCGTCGATTTCGGCGACGACGTGCCGCGGACCTGCTATCACCTGAGTGCGGCCGACGGCATCATGTGGTCGATCGGCCCCAAGGACGTCATGGAGTTCGATGGCTCCAACTGGACGCGGCGCCTGCAGATCGACTGACCGCTAGCCCGCCATGCATCGCGTGTGCGCTGCGTGTCGCGCCGTATACGATCCGGCGGCCTCGGCAAACTGGACACCCGCATCGCTCATCTCGATGACCCGCGTACTGTTGACGCACTGGACTCGAAGCCCTGCGGCACGCGCCGGCCAACTATCGCGAGATGTTCGCCGGTCTGGTACCGGCATTCCGGGCGCGAAATGCGAAGCGGTGTCGCGGTACCGCCCTAGCGGGATACGATTGGCGCGACAGAAATGCGATCTCGAGTTTCAGCAACAGGAGCGCAGCAGATGGCATTAAGGGTCGGCACGATAACCAGGCTGTTCGGGCTCTTGGTCGCAGCAGGCGCCAGCATGCCCGCCATGGCTTCGCCCCCGGCGGAGCCTTGCCGGTTCGAGGCGCCCGCGGACCTGGACGCGGCCCCCGCCCGATGGCTCGGCGGTTGCCGGAAGGGAGCCGCCGACGGGCTCGGCATCGTCAGGGCCGGGACTGCCGAGCCCTATGCCTTCTTCGCGGGACGCATGCAGGAGGGCCGTCCCGCCGAGGGCCTGCTCATGCTGCACGCGGGAGGGTTGATGGTTGCCGTTCGCTTCGACGCGGCCTTGCGTGTCGTGAGCAGCGACGGACTGCGGCCGAACGAGGACGACCGCGTATTCGCGCAAGCGCGAGCGGCGGCGCTCGAAACCGCCGCGCGCTTGCGCCAGCAGGGAAACCGGGCGTCTGCCGACTATTACGCCGCCCTGGCGCAGCGGATCACGGAGAGCCGTGCGGAATGAACGCACGCGACCGCTCCTCGGTGTCGCCTCCCCATGCAGGGCCAATGCAAGCCAACGGGCGATGATCCGCACCGTTTGATTGCCCGAGTCCGCCAAGAGCCGCTCCCCGGGGATCGGTCGCCTGCCCGACCGGAGGCGTCACCTCGGATTGCCGCATCTGCGTGCGAATCCTGGCGTCCGGAAAACGGCCTCGCAGCATCGCGCTCGCGGCTCGTTCTCGCCCTGCAGGACGAACGCGAACGATCCGCCACGGCGGCGCCTGGCTGGCCGCCGCGACGGCGATGGACGATCATCGCGGTTTCGACGAGCGGAGCGAACGCATGGATCTGGGCATCGCCGGCAAATGGGCGCTGGTCTGCGCCGCGAGCAAGGGCCTGGGCCTGGGGTGCGCGCGGGCGCTGGCCGGCGAAGGCGTCAACGTGGTCATCGTGGCGCGCGGCCAGGACGCGCTGGACGCGGCGGCCGCCGGCCTGCGCGCGCTGCCCGGCGCCGGCGAGGTGATCGCGGTGGCCGCGGACATCGCCAGCGAAGACGGCCGCGCCGCCGCGCTGGCCGCGTGCCCGCAGGTCGACATCCTGATCAACAACGCCGGCGGCCCGCCGCCGGGCGATTTCCGCGACTGGGAACGCGCCGACTGGCTGCGCGCGCTGGACGCCAACATGCTGGCGCCGATCGCGCTGATCCGCGCCACTGTCGATGCGATGCAGGCGCGCGGCTTCGGCCGCATCGTCAACATCACCTCGGCGGCGGTGAAGGCGCCGATCGATACCCTGGGCCTGTCCAACGGCGCGCGCGCCGGGCTGACCGGCTTCGTCGCCGGGCTGGCGCGGCGCACGGTCGCGCACAACGTCACCATCAACAACCTGCTGCCCGGCCAGTTCGACACCGACCGGCTGCGCGGCAACTTCGCCCATGCCGCGCAGCGCAGCGGCACCGACGTGGACACGCTGGCCGCGCAGAAACGCCAGCAGATCCCGGCCGGGCGCTTCGGCACCGCCGACGAATTCGGCGCGGCCTGCGCGTTCCTGTGCAGTGCGCAGGCCGGCTATATCAGCGGGCAGAACCTGTTGCTCGATGGCGGGGCGTATCCGGGCACGTTCTGAGGGGCCGGGATTTGGGATTCGGGATTGGGGATGCGTTGGCGACTGCATGTACTGGCGGGCCAGGCTTGCGTGGTCCTGCTGCTCGGCGGGCGGAACCTGTTGATGGCGGGGCTTGTCCGGGGACATTCCGAAGGATCGGGAGATGGGGATTCGGGATTGGAGAATGCGTGGGCGTTGCACGCGCTGGCCGGGTCGGGCGTGGACCTGCTGCGGCAATCGCCACGGGCCGGCTTGGAATGCCCGGCGCGATCCCAGCTCGCTGGAACGTTCATGACGCCATTTTTTTATGCGTGACCCGGTGCGTTCCTGGCCGCGGTGCCGCCAGACCACGGCACCCTGCTCTGCCTGGGGCCAGCGTGAACTGATCCAGTGCCCGTGCAAGCGTGGCGCATCGGCGCAATGCGCGGCAGCTGGCCGCCATGTGCCGCGGCCGGCGATAATGCGCCGATGGATTCCTCTTCGTTCGACGCCCACCACATCCGCCGCGCGTTTTCGCGCGCTGCGGCCAGCTACGATGCCGCCGCCGCCCTGCAGCACGAGGTGGAGAAGCGCCTGCTCGAATCGCTGGACTACCTCGGCGACCGCGTGCCGCAGGTGGTGCTGGACGTGGGCAGCGGGCCGGCGCACGCCGCGGCGACGATGAAGAAGCGCTGGCCGCGCGCGCAGGTGATCGCGCTCGACCAGGCGCTGCCGATGCTGCAGCAGGCCAAGCGCCAGGCCGGCTGGTGGAAGCCGTTCGGCCGGGTCTGCGCCGACGCGCGCGCGCTGCCGCTGGCCGAGCACAGCGTCGACGTGATCTTCAGCAACCTGTGCCTGCAATGGGTCGAAGACCTGCCAGCGGTGTTCGCCGGCTTCCGCCGCGTGCTCAAGCCCGGCGGCCTGCTGCTGTGCTCCAGCTTCGGGCCGGACACGCTGATCGAACTGCGCGAGGCGTTCGCCCAGGCCGACCGCGAAGCGCCGCACGTCAGCCGCTTCGCGCCGATCGCGCAGTTCGGCGATGCGCTGATGCTGTCCGGCTTCCGCGACCCGGTGCTGGACCGCGACCTGTTCACCCTCACCTACCCAGACCTGCCCGCGCTGATGCGCGAGCTGCGCGCGATCGGCGCCACCAACGCCCTGAGCGCGCGCCGCCACACGCTGACCGGCCGTGGCCGCTTCGCCGCGGCCAGCGCCGCCTATGAGCCGCTGCGCAACGCCGACGGCAAGCTGCCGAGCAGTTGGGAAGTGATCTATGCCCACGCCTGGGCGCCGCCGCCGGGCGCGCCGATCCGCGAAGGCGGCAGCGAGATCGCCGCCGTGCCGGTGTCGGCGATCCCGATCCGCCGCCGGGGGGATTGAGGCTACGCACTTCCGGGACTCGGGACCGGGAACTCGGAACTCGCAAGAGCCCGGAACCGGTCTGTGCGATGTGCCACTGTAGGAGCGGCTTCAGCCGCGACGGGCTTTACCGGGAAGGCCCGTCGCGGCTGAAGCCGCTCCTACACTTCTGCGCCAGGCAGCGCTGGATTGAACCGCGCCACTACAGCTCGGTCGCGCCAGCACCGCAGTGCGTGCCCGACGAACGCGCCAGGGCGGCTGGGTGCACTGTGGGAGGGACTTCAGTCCCGACGCGGTCCAGTCGCGGCGAGGCTCCCCGCTTCGTTCGTCGCGACTGAAGTCGCTCCCACACGGGAGTCGCTCCTGCAAGGGACTCGCGCATGTGGCGTTGTGCTGGATGAGAAGCGCGTATGCGACGGCGAACCCGCCCGCAGGTCCGGCGGCGCGCGCTCCACCCTCGCGCGCCGCCACCGCTCAGGCCGACACCTGGGCGATCCAGTCCTGCAGGTTGTAGTAGTTGCTGACCCGGGCGATCTTGCCGTCGCGGATGTCGAAGAACGCGCCGCCGGGCAGCACGTAGGTCTGCCCGCGCGCCGGCGGCAGGCCTTCGTCGGTATGGTGGTATTCGCCGTGCACCACGTATTCGGCGGCGGCGCGGCGGCCGTCCTGCCCGCCCAGCACCACGATGTCGCGCAGCTGTTCGCGGTAGCTGGCGTTCATCCGCTGCAGGAAGGCGGCGAAGGTGTCCTTGCCGATCTCGCGCGCGCCCTGGTTGAGGTCGTGCGCCACGTCGTCGCTGAGCTTGTCGAGCATGGCCGCCCAGTCGCCGCGGTTGAACGCATCGTAGTAGGACAGCACCAGTTCGATGGCGCGGTCTTGTTCACGGGTCCCGTCGATCTTCATCGCCACCACCTCCTGTCATGCGGAAGGCCCATGATACGGCGGCCGGGCGTGCTCAGGCGCCCGGCGCCACCAGGTCGCGATGGAAGAAGTAGACCTCCTGCAGCAGGAAGCGCCAGCGGGTCTGGAAGCTGCGGAAGCGGGTGCTCGGGGTCGAGGACGCCAGCGCGTCGATCTGCAGCTCCCGGCACAGGCGCAGCGCGCGCGCCATGTGCAGCGGATCGCTCACGACGATCGCCCGGTGCAGGCCGTGGGCGCGCATCAGCTGCCGCGCCTGGATCAGGTTCTGGCGGGTGGTGCGCGAGACGGTCTCGATCAGGATCGCGTCGGCCGGCACGTCGTGGCGCAGCGCGTAGCGGCGCGCCACCTGCGATTCGGCGAAGCGCGCACCGTTGCCGCCGAAACCGCCGGTGAAGATCAGGGTCGGCGCGTAGCCGCGCTGGTACAGGTCCAGGCCGTGGCGGATGCGCTCCTCGAACACCGGCGAGGGCTTGGCGTCGTAGGCGGCCGCGCCGAGCACGATGATCGCGTCGGCCGGGGCCGCCTGGTCGCGGTCGCCGACCCAGACGATGTAGATCGCCACGCCCAGCAGCCACAGCGCCAGTACCGCGCCCAGCCGGCCGAGCCAGCCCAGCCAGCCGCGGCGTCGCCGCGGCGTCACGCCGTCCCCCACGGCAGGGCGTCCAGGTCGACGTTGCCCCCGGACAGGATCACCCCGACCCGGCGCCCGGCGAAGCGCGCCGGCTGCGCCAGCACCGCCGCCAGCGCGATCGCCGAGGACGGCTCCACCACCTGCTTGAGCACCTGCCACAGCAGCCGCATCGCCGCCACGGTGGCGGCATCTTCGACCACGATCGCCTCGGCCTGGCCGTGCAGCAGCGCGAAATTGGGCGCGCCCAGGGTGCCGCGCAGGCCGTCGCACAGGGTGTCGGGAACGAAGTCCAGGCGGCGTTCGCCGGCCGCCAGCGAACGCGCGGTGTCGGCGGCGCCGGCCGGCTCGGCCAGCAGCAGCCGCGCCTGCGGTGCCAGCGCCGTCAACGCCAGGCGGCTGCCGGCCGCCAGGCCGCCGCCGCCGACCGGCACCACCAGCAGGTCCAGCGGGCCGCTGGCGCCGAGCAGCTCCAGCGCCGCGGTGCCCTGGCCGGCGATCACCGCCGGGTCGGCGTAGGGATGCACCAGGGTCGCGCCGGTCTGCTGCTGCACCTGGGCGCACATCGCCTCGCGCGCGGCGATGCTGGCCCCGCACCGCCACAGGGTGGCGCCATGCCGGGCGATGTTGGCCAGCTTGGCCGCCACCGCGCCCTCCGGCACGACCACGTGGCAGCCGATGCCGCGGGTGCGCGCGGCCTGCGCCAGCGCTGCGCCGTGATTGCCGGAGGAATGGGTGACCACGCCGCGCGCGGCCTGCGCTTCGTCCAGCGCCCAGACCGCATTGCAGGCGCCGCGGAACTTGAACGCGCCGCCGCGCTGCAGGTGTTCGGCCTTGAAGAACAGGGTCGCGCCGGTCAACGCATCCAGCGCCTGCGAGCGCAGGACCGGGGTCACCTGGGCATGCGGGGCCAGACGCGCGGCGGCGGCCGTCACATCGGCGAAAACGGGCAGTGAAGATGAGACCATGCGTGAAAGGTTAACGTATCGCCATGGGCGCGCGCCGCCGCCGGCATCGGCGCAACGCCACCGTTGCGCGCGACTTAAGCGTTCAATCAACGACGAAGCGGGTTAAGGGGGCATTCAATGCAATACGCAGACCCTGTCGGTCAGCCTCAGGGAGAGGAATCGCCATGAACATGCGCCTGATCTGGGCCGCTGGACTGCTGGCCACGCTGGGCGGCTGCGCCACCTACGACTACGCCGGCAGCGACCAGGGCGGCTACTACCGCGGCTCGCCCTCGGTCGAGTACCGCTATCCGCCCGGCTACTCCAATGGCTACTACCCCTACGGCCCTTACGGCGCCGTTCCCTATGGCTACGGGTCCGGCTATTACGGCTATGGCTACTACGGCTATGGCGGCCCGTACTACTACCGGGACCGCGACTATTACGGCCCGCCGCGCCATCGCCCGCCGCCGCCGCGCCCGCGGCCCGACGACAATGGCCGTCCACCGGACCGGCCGCCGCCGGCCCTCGGCGGCCGCGACCGGGTCAAGGCGCCGTGGCGCGACATGGACCGGCTGCGGCGTCCGGACGCCGCCAACGCCGGGCCGCGCCCGCAGTCGATGCAGCCACGTCCGGCCGCCGCGCCGCGCCCTGCGGCAGCACCGCGACCGGCAGCGCCCCGGCCCGGCAATCTGGGTCGCAGCAATGGGACGCGGCGCACATTAGAGCCATAAGAAAACGCTTGATTTCACGGAGCCACAAGACGCACTCTACGTCGTACGGGGTGACCGGCTGCGTCGCTTTATGACCCGAAGGGGTCGCCCCACCGTCTATGTCGATGTCCGACAGGGAAATCTGGATCCCCCCTGTTCCGGCCCTGTCGGGCGTCGGCGCCTAAAACGAAAAGCCCCGGTTCGCCGGGGCTTTTCGCGTTCGGGCCTTGCGGTGGCTGGCTTCGGGCCCGAATCGCGGGCATAAAAAAGGGCCGGCAGTCCCCCGACTACCGGCCCCCAGCTCCCCCGACGTGCGCGTGACTGGCCCCTGTTCCAATTCCAGTCGTACGCCCCTGACGCAATGCCACGTTGGGTGCAGTAGGGATATCTGCAGATGGCGTGCCAACTTTAGTGCCGAATCCTCAAACTGTGACCCAACCGCTAAAATTCCCGTTTTCCGGCGCTCACGGACCTGCGAGCGCGCCCATCCCGGTCCTCGCGGCCGGCTGACGAGTTCCCCGATGAGCGATTCCTTCTACCGCTACGACGTCATCGTGATCGGCGGCGGCCATGCCGGCACCGAGGCGGCGCTGGCGTCCGCGCGCGCCGGCGCGCGCACCCTGCTGCTGACTCACAACGTGGAGACGGTCGGCGCGATGAGCTGCAACCCGGCCATCGGCGGCATCGGCAAGGGCCACCTGGTCAAGGAGATCGACGCGCTGGGCGGGGCGATGGCGCATGCCGCCGACCTGGCCGGGATCCAGTGGCGCACGCTCAATGCTTCCAAGGGCCCGGCGGTGCGCGCCACCCGCTGCCAGGCCGATCGCAACCTGTACCGCGGCGCGATCCGGCGCCTGGTCGAGGCGCAGCCGGACCTGACCCTGTTCCAGGCCGCGGTCGACGGGCTGATCGTGGCCGGCGAGCGCGTGTGCGGCGTGGTCACCCAGACCGGCCTGCGCTTCGAGGCGGCGGCGGTGGTGCTGACCGCCGGCACCTTCCTGGCCGGCAAGATCCACATCGGCCAGACCCAGTACGCCGGCGGCCGCGCCGGCGACCCGCCGGCCACCGCGCTGGCGCAGGCGCTGCGCGACGGCCGTTTCGGCGTGGACCGGCTCAAGACCGGCACCCCGCCGCGCATCGACGGGCGCAGCCTGGACTATGCGGCGATGGAGGAGCAGCCCGGCGACGCTCCGCTGCCGGTGATGTCGTTCATGGGCGAGATCGCCCAGCATCCGCGCCAGGTCTCGTGCTGGATCACCCATACCACCGAGCGCACCCATGACATCATCCGCGGCGCGCTGGACCGCTCGCCGCTGTACACCGGGCAGATCGAGGGCATCGGCCCGCGCTACTGCCCATCGATCGAGGACAAGGTGGTGCGCTTCGCCGAGAAGGCCAGCCACCAGATCTTCGTCGAGCCCGAAGGCCTGGACGTGGCCGAGATCTACCCCAACGGCATCTCCACCTCGCTGCCGTTCGACGTGCAGCTGGAGCTGGTGCGCTCGATCCGCGGCTTCGAGCGCGCCCACATCACCCGTCCCGGCTATGCGATCGAATACGACTTCTTCGACCCGCGCGGGCTGAAGGCCTCGCTGGAGACCAAGGCGATGCCCGGGCTGTTCTTCGCCGGCCAGATCAATGGCACCACCGGCTACGAGGAGGCCGCCGCGCAGGGCCTGATCGCCGGGCTCAACGCCGCGCGCCAGGTGCGCGGGCTGGAGCCGTGGTCGCCGCGCCGCGACCAGGCCTACATCGGCGTGCTGATCGACGACCTGATCACCCACGGCACCACCGAGCCGTACCGCATGTTCACCAGCCGCGCCGAATACCGGCTGCAGCTGCGCGAGGACAACGCCGACGCGCGCCTGACCGGCATCGGCCGCGAGCTGGGCCTGGTCGGCGAGGCGCGCTGGGCGCGCTTCCAGGCCAAGCAGGAGGCGGTGGCGCGCGAGAACGAACGGCTGCGCGCGCTGTGGGCCACGCCGGGCAACGCGCTGGGCCGCGAGGTCGCCGCCACGCTGGGCGTGGCGGTCAGCCGCGAGACCACCGTGCTGGACCTGATCAAGCGCCCGGAGCTGGACTACGCCGCGCTGATGCGGGTGCCGTCGCTGGGACCGGGCGTGGACGACGCGCAGGTCGCCGAGCAGGTCGAGATCGGCATCAAGTACGCCGGCTACCTGGACCGCCAGCGCGAGGAGATCGCGCGCCAGCAGCGCCACGAGGACACGCCGATTCCCGAGGCGTTCGACTACGCGCAGGTGCGCGGGCTGTCGGCCGAGGTGCAGCAGAAGCTGCAGCGCGTGCGCCCGCAGAGCGTGGGCCAGGCGCAGCGCATCCCCGGCATGACCCCGGCGGCGATCTCGCTGCTGCTGGTGCACCTGGAGCGCGCGCGGCGCAGCCGGGTGGCGTGAGCGGCGGCGTGGCGGCGTTGCCGCCTGCAGCGGAAGGACCGCCCTGGGCGGCCGACCGGCCGCGAAGGCGCTGGATGGAATGTTCCACTACCGATCGGCGGCACTGACTCCGCAAGCGCATCGCGCATCCACTCTTCGTAGCAGCGGCTTCAGCGCGACAGGCATTGCCGGTGACACCGGTCGCGGCTGAAGCCGCTCCTACAGGGGGCCATCGGCGCGAGGGACTGCGCTCAGCGATCCGCCGCCGCGCCCGCGCCGCCGCCCAGCGCGGTGTACGGCGCGAACCGGTTGCTGTCGTCCTGCAGGCGCAAGGCGATGAGGTTGGATTGAAAAAAGATCGGGCTTTCCGGCGGTTCTGCAGCGCGCCCGTCGCGACGCGCCGCGCGCGATCAGTCCTCGTCCGCCGCGGCCTCGCGGCCCTGCTGTCGGATGATCGCTTCCTGGCGCGCGTCCTCGATCGAATCGCGCACCGCGCGCACGTCGGCGCGGCGGGTGTCGAACACGAAGCGGCCGGTGAGCGCGCTGTCCGGGCGCAGCTCGCCCTTCTCGTACAGCGCCCACATCTCCTCGCCGTAATGGGTTTCGTTGAGCTCGGGGGCGAAACGGCCCAGGCAGTCGCGCAGGTTGTGCACGTCGCGCAGCAGCATGTCGCGCGCGGCGTTGTTACCGGCGGCGCTGACCACCTGCGGGAAATCGATCACGATCGGGCCATCGGCGGCGACCAGCACGTTGTATTCGGACAGGTCGCCGTGCACCAGGCCCAGGCACAGCATCTTCACCACGTCGCCGATCAGCTGCGCATGGAACGCGCGCGCCTGCTCCGGTTCCAGCTCCACCTCGCCCAGCCGCGGCGCGCTCTGTCCGTCGGCATCGGTGACCAGGTCCATCAGCAGCACGCCGTGGAAGTAGCCGCGCGGCTGCGGCACGTGCACGCCGGCGTCCACCAGCTGGTACAGGGTGTTGGCCTCGGTGTCCTTCCACGCGGCCTCCTGCTCGCGGCGGCCGAACTTGGTGGCCTTGCCCATCGCCCGCGCCTGGCGGCTGCCGCGCACCTTGCGCCCTTCCTGGTACTGCACGCGCGCCTGGAAGCTGCGCTGCGCCATGTCCTTGTAGACCTTGGCGCACAGCACCTCGTCGCCGGCCTGGACCACGTACACGGCGGCCTCCTTGCCACTCTTGAGCGGGCGCAGCACGCTGTCGATGACGCCATCCTCGATCAGCGGCTGCAGGCCCTGGGGGGTTTTCATCGGACGCGGGGCACCTTGAGGGAAAGCCCGATTATGGCGCAACCGGGCCTGCGCGCCCGGCTGCCGCACCGCCGCTGTCTACGCTGGCGGAGTAAAGTAGCGGCGCCGCGCCCGCCGATGGCGGCAGCCGCGGCCGTATTCCACGTATCAACACGGCAGAGGGTGTCATGAGCAAGGGCCTGGACCAGAAGAAGAGCGACAAGAAGCAGCCGACCAAGACGCTGAAGGAAAAGCGGGCGGCCAAGAAGGAAAAGAAGAAGTAACACGGCCGCCTGCGGGCGGCCGCGCAGCACCCGCGGCGGCGGCGAGGCCGCGCACGCTATCATCGGCGCGCGCGACATCGCCGTCGCTTTTTCGTCTGGAGGCCTCCGTGAATCCCTTGCGTCCGTTCCTGGACAAGACGCCGCAGCTCGGCGCCCGCGTCTACGTGGATCCGGCCTGCACCATCATCGGCGACGTGGTGCTGGACGAGGACGTGTCGGTGTGGCCGGGCACGGTGATCCGCGGCGACGTCAACCACGTGCGCATCGGCGCGCGCAGCAACATCCAGGACGGCACCATCATCCACGTCAGCCACCACAGCCCGTTCAACAAGGGCGGCTATCCGACCCTGATCGGCGCCGACGTGACCGTGGGCCACGGCACCATCATCCATGCCTGCACCATCGAGGACCTGTGCCTGATCGGCATGGGCGCGTGCATCCTCGACGGCGCCACGGTGAAGAAATACGGCTTCGTCGGCGCCGGCGCGGTGGTCGGGCCGGGCAAGACCGTCGGCGAGCGCGAACTGTGGCTGGGCAATCCGGCGCGGCTGGCGCGCACGCTCAGCGACAAGGAGGTCGAGAGCCTGCACTACTCCGCCCAGCACTACGTGCGCCTGAAAGACCGTTACCTGGACGCGGCCGCGCAGGCGCCGCAGTAAGCGCAGACGTCGCGCGTGGCGCCGTAGCTACTCTGCCGCCAACGCCAGCAAGGCACGGCCGATCGGGCGCGGCGCCTCGCTGCGCAACACCACGCTGGTGGTCACCGCGCCGAACCGCGCCAACGCATCGATGATCGGTTCCAGCTGCGCCGGCGCGGGCACCAGCACCCGCAGCACGAAGCAATCCTCGCCGGTGACCCGATGCACTTCCAGCACCTGCGGCATCTGCGCGAACTGCTCCAGGCACGCGCCGATCTGCGCATGCGTGGTGCGCAGGCGGACGATGGCCGCGGTCGCCAGGCCCACCACCCGCGGATCGACCCGGGCCGCGTAACCGGTGATCACGCCCTGCTCCTCGAGCCGGCGCACGCGCTCGGACATCGCCGGCTGCGACAGGCCGATGCGCCGGCCCAGCTCCGCCAACGCGATGCGCCCGTCGCACTGCAACGCCTCCAGAATCGCGTGATCCAGGGCATCGCCCTGCCAGGGTTTCGCTGCCACGCCGCTCGTCCTCTCTTGGTCCACCTTGGATTCATCGGCAAAACGCCGCGTACGGCGATGAATCGCCATGGCGCGGCGACGCACGCATCGCGACACTGGCCGCTCTCTCGAACGGAGCGTAGCGCATGCAAGCGGTGGTGATCGTGCCGGGCATCGGCGACTCGGGGCCGGGGCACTGGCAAACGCATTGGCAACGGCGCAACGCGCACATGCGGCGGCTGCAGCCCAGTTCATTCGCGCAACCGCAGCTGCACGATTGGCTGCACGCGCTCGACCGTTGCGTGCAGGACTGCGCCACACCACCGCTGCTGGTCGCGCACAGCCTGGGCTGCCTGCTGGTCGCGCACTGGGCGGCGCGCGCGCAACGGTTGCCGCGCGGCGCCTTGCTGGTCGCGGTCCCCGATCCGGACAGCGCGGCGTTTCCGCATGCGCAGGCCGCCAGCTTCGTCCCGGTGCCGACGGCGCCACTGCCCTTCCGCAGCCTGATCGTGGCCAGCAGCGACGATCCGTATGCGACACCGCCCTACAGCCGCCGCCGCGCACGCGACTGGGGCAGCGGACTGGTCGAACTCGACGGCCTGGGACATCTCAATGCGGCCAGCGGCCTGGGCGAGTGGCCAGCCGGCGCGCAGCTGCTGGCCGCCTTCGACGCCGGCATCGGCCACGCGTCCGCAGCGCGCGCCTGATCGGCGCGGACGACTGGCGCGGCGTGGCGCTTTGCGCGACACTGCCAATCTCTGGCGTGGGGACGCCACCGAACGGACTCGAAGATGACCAAGACGCTTTCGCTGCGCGGCCTGCTGGCCGCTTTCCTGCTTGCGCTCGGCGCCGGCGCCGGACCGGCCATGGCCGAGGACGGCGAGGACGGCATGACCGCCGAGCAGTTCGTCGCCTCGCTGCAGTTCCAGGACGGCCACATCGAAGTGCCGCAGGCCAAGGTCCATTTCGACCTGAGCCACGACTTCCGCTATCTCGGCAAGGACGACGCGCGGCGGGTGCTGGAGTCGTACTGGGGCAATCCGCCCGACGACACCGTGCTGGGCCTGATCGTGCCGCGCCAGCCCGCGCTCGACGAGAAGGGCAGCTGGGCGGTGGTGGTCACCTATGCCGACGACGGCTACGTGTCCGACGAAGACGCCAGCAAGATCGACTACCAGGACATGCTCGCGGACATGCAGAAGGAGACCCGCGAGGAGAATGCGCAGCGCAAGGAAGCCGGCTACGAGAGCGTGGACCTGGTCGGCTGGGCGGTGCCGCCGCGCTACGACGCGGCCAACAAGAAGCTGTACTGGGCGCGCGAGCTGGCGTTCCAGGGCAACGAGGGCCACACCCTCAACTACGACATCCGTGTGCTCGGCCGCCACGGCTACCTGAGCCTCAACGCGATCGCCGGCATGGACGAATTGCCGCAGGTGCGCGACGGCATGCAGCGGCTGCTGCCGATGGCCGAGTTCGACAGCGGCGCGCGCTACGCCGACCACAACCCCTCCACCGACAAGATCGCCAGCTACGGCCTGGCCACCCTGATCGGCGGCGGCCTGGCGGCCAAGGCCGGGCTGTTCGCCAAGCTCGGCCTGGTGCTGGCCAAGGCCTGGAAGCTGGTGGCGCTGGCGTTGATGGCGCTGGTCGGCGGGATCGGCAAGCTGTTCTCCGGGCGCAAGCGCGACGGCGGCACGGTGCGCTGAGCCGGCCGCGCGCCCGGCGCCGCGCCCTGCGGCACCGTCGCGTCCGCCGCGACGGCTGGGCAATTGGCGCCGCGCCGGCTAAAGTCGCGGTTCGGAGCAGGACGCAGTCGAGAACACGCATGCCGCCACAGGCAGCCGGCCGGACGGAAGAACGGCGCCCCCACATCGCAGGCGCACAGGCGCGCCGCGCCGCGACCCGGCGATGAGCATGCTCGACACCTACCGTGAAGTGATCACGCCCGAAGGCGTGCCGCTGCACCTGCCGGCCGCCGGCGCGGTGCCGCGCGCGCTGGCCTGGCTGATCGACCTGGCGGTGCGGTTCGGCGTGCTGACCCTGATGGGCCTGCTGCTCGGCATGCTCGGCGGCTTCGGCCAGGGCCTGTACCTGGTGGCGATGTTCCTGGTGTTCTGGGCCTACCCGATCGTGCTCGAAGGCTGGCTGGGGCAGACCCTGGGCAAGAAGGTGCTGGGCCTGCGCGTGGTCTCGCGCGACGGCGCCCCGGCCGGGTGGATGGCGGCGATCACCCGCAACCTGCTGCGCACCGTGGACATGCTGCCGTTCGGCTACGCCATCGGCCTGGTCGCCTGCCTGTTCGACGTGCATGCGCGGCGCCTGGGCGACATGGTCGCCGGCACCCTGGTGATCCACCAGGCGCCGCGCCACGAGACGGCATTGCCGCCGATCGCCAGCGCGGTCGCGCCGCCGCGCAGCCTGCTGCCGGCCGAGCAGGCGGCGTTGATCGCCTTCGCCGAGCGCGCGCCGCGGCTGGCCCCGGCGCGGCAGCTGGAACTGGCGGCGCTGGCGCTGCCGCTGACCGAGGCGTCCGGCCAGGCCGGGGTGCTGCGGCTGTACGCGATGGCCAACTGGCTGCTGGGGCGGCGATGAGGCAGGAGCAGTTCATCGCCCGCCACCAGCACGAGTGGCAGGCCTTCGAGAGCTGGCTGCAGACGCACGGACGCAAGCGCGCCGCGGACGCGCCCGATGCCGCGGCCGACGCCGCGCGCCTGGCCGACGAGGACGTGCCGGCGCGCTATAGGCGGCTGTGCCAGCAGCTGGCGCTGGCGCGCAGGCGCGGCTACAGCCCGCTGGTCACCGCGCGCCTGCAGCAGCTGATGCAGCAGGGCCACACCGCGCTGTACCGGCCGCCGCGGCCGCGCTGGCGGCGCGCGGCCGAATTCCTGTTCGCCGATTTCCCGCAGCTGGTGCGCAGCCAGGCCGGCTGCATGGCCGCGGCCACCGCGCTGTTCGTGGTGCCGCTGGTCACCATCTTCGTGCTGCTGCAGTTCCGGCCGGAACTGATCCACGGGCTGATGGATCCGCTGCAGGTCGCGGAGGTGGAGCGGATGTACGACCCGGCCGCGACCGCGCACAAGCTCGGCCGCGACAGCGGCGACGACTGGCAGATGTTCGGCCACTACATCATGAACAACATCAGCATCGGCCTGCGCACCTTCGCCAGCGGCCTGCTGGCCGGGCTCGGCACGGTGCTGGTGCTGCTGTTCAACGGCATCACCATCGGTGCGGTGGCCGGGCACCTGCACCAGATCGGCTACGGGGTCACGTTCTGGCGCTTCGTCGCCGGGCACGCGCCGTTCGAGCTGACCGCGATCGTGATCGCCGGCGGCGCCGGCCTGCAGCTGGGCCTGAAGCTGCTGGCGCCGGGCCGGCGCCGGCGCATCGACGCGCTGGTCGAAGGCGGCGTGATCGGCGCCAGGCTGTGCCTGGGCGTGGCGTTCATGCTGCTGGTCGCGGCTTTCATCGAGGCGTTCTGGTCCTCGATCGGCTCGCTGCCGGCCTGGGTGAAGTACAGCGTGTCCGGCGCGCTGTGGACGCTGGTGCTGGTGTGGCTGTGGCGCGGCGGGCGCGGCGCGGCGGAGGCCGGCGATGCGGATTGAGCGCCTGGACGTGGTGCTGCGCGCGCGCTCGGCCTGGGAGGCGATGGAGCTGGGCAGCGCGCTGGTGCGCCGCCATGCCGGCGCGATCTGGAAGCCGTGGCTGCTGTTCACCCTGCCGCTGTTCGCGCTGCTCAACCTCGGCGCCTGGGCGATCGACCAGATCTGGCTGGCCGGGCTGCTGCTGTGGTGGCTCAAACCGGTGCTGGACCGGATCCCGCTGTTCGTGATCTCGCGCGGCGTGTTCGGCGACGTGCCGCGCGTGCGCGACACGCTGCGCGCGCAATGGCGCTGGGGCTGGGGCCCGATGTTCGGCTACCTGACCTGGCGCCGGCTGAGCCCGGCGCGCACCGTGTTCCTGCCGCTGGAACTGCTCGAAGGGGCCAGCGCCGAGCAGCAGCGGCAGCGCCGCCGCACCCTGGGCGGGGCGGTGTACGGACATGCGCTGCTGCTGGCCAGCGTGTGCTGGCACTTCGAGCTGATGCTGTGCCTGGCCTGCATCGCCGCGATCCTGATGTTCGTGCCGGTGGACCTGCTGCCGGAGACGCTGCGCGCGGCGTGGGCGCTGATCGGCGAGGAGAACCCGGCCTGGGCCGACATCGGCCTGAACTTCTTCGGCTGGCTGGCGATGACCGCGATCGAACCGTTCTTCGTCGGCGCCGGCTTCGGCCTGTATCTCAACCGCCGGACCGAGCTCGAGGCCTGGGACGTGGAGATGGCGCTGCGCCGGCTGCGCGAGCGGCTGAGCGGCGCCGCGCCGCTGCTCCTGCTGGCCCTGGTCCTGCTCGGCGCGCCCGCCGCCGCGCTGCGCGCGCAAACCGCGGCGCCGGGCAGCGACGGCCCGGTCGCGGCCGATCCGCATGCGCTGCCGCCCGAGCCGGCGACGGAACCGCCGCACGATACCGCCAACGCCGCGGGCGACGGCGCCGCGATGGGCGATCCGGACAAGGCGCAGGACGATGGCGAGGACGAGGACGACGATGCCGCCGAACCGGTCGCGCTCGACGACGTCTTCGATCCCGACCCCGCCGCCGACGCGCGCTTCGACCGCGCCGCCGACCGCGCCTACGAGGATCCGTTGCTGTCGGGCAAGCGCAGCATCGGCTACTGGAAGAAGCGCGACCGCGACGAGGAGCAGAAGGAAAAGAAGCCCGACGCCAAGAAGACCGACACCGGCATGGGCGCGGCCCTGTTCGCCAGCGTCGGGCGGGTGTTCGCGTTCGTCGCCGAATGGGGCATGTGGCTGCTGGCCGGCCTGCTGGTGCTGGTGCTGCTGCTGACCGTCAGGCACTGGCTGCCGTGGATGCGCGGCAGCGTGCGGCGCCGGGCGCCGGCCGCCGCGCCGGTGGCGCATGCGCCGGTGCTGGCGCCGGAGCCGCTGCCCGACGACGTGCCCACCCGCGCGCGCCGCCTGTGGCGCGAGGGCCAGCACCGCAACGCGCTGGCGCTGCTGTACCGCGCCAGCGTGCAGACCGTCTGCGAACGCGCCAACCTGGTGCTGCCGCCGGGCGCCACCGAAGCGCAATGCCTGCGCGCCTCCAGGCGCCTGCCCGAGGAGACGGACCGCAGCCTGTTCGCGCGCATGGTGCGCACCTGGCAGTACGCGGCCTACGCCGGCCGCCTGCCCGACGACGACGCGTTCGACGCGCTGCTGGACGAATTGCAGCGGCAATACGGGTGGCGCGCATGAACAGCGGCACCCGCAATGCGCTGATCTTCCTGCTCGGCGTCGTCGTGGTCGGCGTGCTCGCGGCCTGGTTCCTGGGCCGCTACGAACGCGCCGAGCGCCAGCTGGCGCTGCCGCCGCGCGGCGAGGCCGCCTACAACCCGTTGTACGCCTTGCGCCAGACCTTGCGCGCGGACGGCGTGCGCGCCGAGTCGCGGCAGCGCCTGGACGTCGAGGCGATGCGCCTGCAGCCGCATGACAGCGTGCTGCTGCTCGGCGACCCGCGCACCTTGAGCCAGGCCGACAGCGACGCGCTGCTGGCCTGGGTCGCCCGCGGCGGGCACCTGATCCTGCGCACGCCATCGGCCGATGGCGAGGCGGCCAAGCTGCCGATCTTCGACGCGCTGGGCGTCGGCCTCGAGGACGGCAGGCCGGGCGATTGCCTGCACCTGGCCATCCCCGACCAGCCGCAGCACGACGAGTTCTGCAACGGCCGCCGCTTCCAGATCGACGAGGACGCGGCGAGCAACTGGTGGGGCGGCAGCGAGGACTACGCCTACGCGCGCCTGCCGCACGGCGACGGCAACGTGGACGTGCTGGCGGAGATGGATTTCCTGCAGAATGGCAGCAACGGCGACAACCGCCTGGACGACGACGCGCCGGACGCGAAGCCGACGCCGCCGCGCGGCGGCCTGCGCGACGTGCCGCACCGGCTGCTGGCGCGGCAGATCCTGGCGCCCAACTACGGCCTGGGTACCGTGCATCTGGTCTACGCCGCGCAACTGCCGTCGCTGTGGGCCAGCCTGTTCACCCGCGGCTGGCCGGCCTGGCTGCCGGCGCTGCTGATGCTGCTGGCCTGGCTGTGGTCGCGCACGCAGCGTTTCGGCCCGCTGCTCGCCGCGCCCGCCGCCGACCGCCGCTCGCTGCTGGAGCACGTGCGCGCCAGCGGCGAGCACCTGTTCCGCTACGGCAAGGCGGCGCTGCTGTACGCGGCGATGCGCCAGGCGTTCCTGGCCCGGCTGCGGCGGCGCGCGCCGCTGGCCGCGGCGCTGGAGGGCGCGGCCCAGGCCGCCGCCATCGCCGAGCGCCTGAACCTGCCCGCGGCCCAGATCGAACAGGCGCTGCAGCCGCCCGCGCCCAAGCAACACGCCGCCTTCCGCGATCGCATTCGCCTCCTCGTCCAGATGAGAAACCAGTTATGACCACCGCACCCGCCGATTCCATCGCGCCGCTCGCCGGCCCTGCCCTGATCGAACGCGTCGAGGCGATCCGCGACGCGGTCGGCCAGGCCTTCATCGGCCAGCCGGAGGTGCTCGAGCAAATCCTGATCGCGCTGCTGGCCGGCGGCCACGTGCTGATCGAAGGCGTGCCCGGGCTGGGCAAGACCCTGCTGGTGCGCGCACTGGCGCAGGCGCTGGAGCTGAACTACGCGCGCGTGCAGTTCACCCCCGACCTGATGCCCAGCGACGTCAGCGGCCACGCCGTGTACGACCCCAAGACCGAGAGCTTCAAGATCCGCCGCGGCCCGGTGTTCACCCACCTGCTGCTCGCCGACGAGATCAACCGCGCTCCGGCCAAGACCCAGTCGGCGCTGCTGGAGGTGATGCAGGAAGGCCAGGTCACCATCGAGGGCAAAGCGTTCCCGCTGGCGCCGCCGTTCCTGGCCCTGGCCACGCAGAACCCGGTCGAGCAGGAAGGCACCTACCCGCTGCCCGAAGCGCAGCTGGACCGCTTCCTGCTGAAGGTCCTGATCGACTATCCGCAGCTGGAGGACGAGAAGCGGATGGTGGAAGCGGTCACCACCGGGCGCAGCGCCGGCGACTTCGACCTGTCGCAGGTGCCGCGCGTGCTCAGCGCCGACGACGTGGTGGCGATGCAGCGCGGTACCGCGGCGATCGCGGTGGACCCGCAGGTGATCGACTACGCGGTGCGCATCGTCGCCGCCACCCGCAGCTGGCCGGGCATCGCGCTGGGCGCCGGCCCGCGCGGCAGCATCGCCCTGGTCCGCGCCGCGCGCGCGCAGGCGGTGCTGTCCGGCCGCGACTTCGTCACCCCCGACGACATCCGCGACATCGCCAAGCCCGCGCTGCGCCACCGCATCGCCCTGGCCCCGGAACTGCAGATCGAAGGCCAGAGCGCCGACGACGCGCTGGGCGCGCTGCTGGCGAAGGTGGAGGCGCCGCGCAAATGAGCCGGGATTCGGGATTGGGGATTCGGGATTCGCAAAAGCCCGAGCCTGCGGCGATGCCGGCATTGCCCGATCACAGCGCGACAGCGCTCGGCGTGCGCTGCGGCAATGCCGCGCCGCACGCCGCGCTGTTCCGAATCCCCAATCCCCAATCCCGAATCCCGGCCCTCAACCCATGAGACCCGCCCCGCTACTGCTCGCCCTGCTCGGCCTGTGGGCGCTGTGCGGCCTGGCCACGGCGCTGCAGTGGCTGCCGCTGTGGCCGTGGCAGGCGCTGGGCGCGGCGATCGGCATCGGCGCGGCGATCGATGCGTGGCGGCTGTGGCGCCGGCCGACGCCGCAGTTGCGCCGCGAGCTGCCCGAGGCCCTGCCGCTGGGCGTGGAGCGCGAGGCCGGGCTGCGCATCGACAGCGCGCAGCGACAGACCCTGGACGTGTTCGACCTGGTGCCCAGTGGCTGGTGGATGCGCGGCCTGCCGCGGCGGGTGACCGTGCCCGCCGCCAGCGAAACCCATCTGACCTACCGGCTGCGCCCCACCGCGCGCGGCCGCTTCGACTTCGCCGGCACCCACCTGCGCCTGCATTCGGCCTGGCGCCTGTGGCGGCAGCGGCGCGTGGCCGGCGCGGTGCAGACGGTGCGCGTGTACCCGAACTTCGCGCCGCTGACCCGCTTCGCGCTGTTCAGCGCCGAACAGGCCTCGCGGCTGGTCGGCGCGCACCTGAAGCGGCGCCGCGGCGAAGGCACCGACTTCCACCAGATGCGCGAATACCGCGTCGGCGACAGCCTGCGCCAGATCGACTGGAAGGCCACCTCGCGCGCGCGCAAGCTGATCTCGCGCGAATACCAGGACGAGAAGAACCAGCAGCTGCTGATGCTGATCGATACCGGGCGGCGGATGATGGCCAGCGAAAGCGGCCTGTCGCATTTCGACCACGTGCTCAACGCCGCGCTGGTGGTGTCGTACCTGGCGCTGCGCCAGGGCGATGCGGTCGGGCTGATGGCTAGCGGCGGCGACGCGCGCTGGGTCGCGCCGCAGCGCGGCATGGGCACCGTGGATGCGCTGCTGCGCGCCAGCTACGACCTGCAGCCGCAGGCGGTGGCCACCGACTACCTGGCCGCGGCGACCGAACTGTCGCTGCGCCAGCGTCGCCGTTCGCTGGTGATGCTGGTCAGCAACGTGCGCGACGAGGACATCGAGGACCTGCTCGCCGCGGTGCGGATGCTGCAGCGCCGCCATCTGGTATGCGTGGCCAGCCTGCGCGAGCGTGAGTTGGACCAGGCGCTGGCGCAGCCGGTGGACGACCTGCAGCAGGCGGTGCAGGCCGGCGCGGTGGCGCGCTACCTGCAGCAACGTGGCGACGCCCACGAGGCGCTGCGCAGCCACGGGGTGATGGTGCTCGACGTCACCGCCGAGGAACTGCCGGGGGCGCTGGTGGAGCGCTATCTCGCGGTCAAACGCGACGGATTGCTGTAGTTCGGCGTCCGCCGCGCGGACGATTCCGTAGACAAGTCCGGGTGGCGCCGCAGCGCTGCCCACGCGGTCGCCTGCGCCGTTCATGACCGACTGAAACGGCGTCGCATCACGCGGCGCTTCGCGCTGCGGGGCCGGCGCGTTGATGCATTGCGCATTTATGTTTCAGGCATCGCCATTTGCCCTGGCGTTGTGGCAGAAATTTTACAGCCGCCGTCATAAAAGCGTTCGCGGATAGTCATTTATCGCTCCTAAGGTCCTCGCCGCATTGCAGCGGTCTTCACAGCGGCACCGCGCCGCGCGCCGAAGTTCAGGGGACATTTCCAGATGGAGTTGCGAATCTTCGCAGCGCTCGGCTTGGCCGTGTGCGGCGTACCGTGCGCCTTCGCCGCAGACGCGCCGACGGCGCGTTTCGACGTGATGGCCTACCAGGTCGTCGGCAACACCGCATTGAGCGCCGCGGACATCGAACGCGCGGTGTATCCGTTCCTCGGCCCGCAGCGCAGCGAGGCCGACGTGGAAGCGGCGCGCGCCGCGTTGCAGACGCTGTACGCGAACAAGGGCCTGGCCACGGTGGCGGTGAGCGTGCCCGAACAGGACGCCGGCAACGGCCTGGTCACCCTGCAGGTGAGCGAACAGCGCATCGGCCGGCTGCGCGTGAACGGCGCCACCTATTTTTCTCCCGACGCGGTGGAGCGCGGCGCGCCGTCGCTGAAGGAGGGCTCGGTGCCCGACTTCAACGCGGTGCAACGCGACATCGTCGCGCTCAACCAGTTGCCCGACCGCCGCGTCACGCCCGACGTCAAGCCCGGCGCGCAGCCCAACACCGTGGACGTGGACTTGAACGTGGAGGACACGCTGCCGTTGCACGGCAGCCTGGAACTCAACAACCGCAACAGCGCCAACACGTCGGAACTGCGCCTCGGCGGCTCGGTGCGCTACGACAATCTGTGGCAACGCGGCCACAGCATCACCTTGTCGGCGCAGACCGCGCCGCAGCGGCCGTCCGACGCGCGGGTCTTTTCCGCCTCGTACCTGGCGCGCTTCGGCGCTTCGCCGTGGTCGCTGCTCGGCTACACGGTGCGCAGCGACAGCGAGGTCGCCGCGATCGGCGGCTTCAACGTGATCGGCAACGGCAGCCTCTCCGGCCTGCGCCTGCTGCGGACGCTGCCGGCCGATGCGGGCCTCTTCCACACCCTGAGCATCGGCGCCGACTACAAGGACTTCAAGGAAGACACCTTGTTCGGCGGCGACCGCAGCTCCGCGCCGATCCGCTACCTGCCGCTCAGCGCCACCTACAGCGCCACCTGGATCCAGCCGCGGGGCACCGATACGCTGGAACTGACCGCGACGCTCAACGTACGCGGCGTCGGCGACGACAGCGCGCAGTTCGACGTCAAGCGCTACAAGGCACGCTCCAATTTCTTCCACCTGCGCGGCGACGTCTCGCGCACGCGCAGCTTCGGCGGCGACTACCAGTGGTATGCGCGGCTGCAGACCCAGCTGGCGTCCGAGCCGTTGATCAGCAACGAGCAATTCAGCATCGGCGGCATGGACAGCGTGCGCGGCTACGCCGAGAGCCAGGCATTGGGCGACTACGGCGCGGCCGGCCAGTTCGAGCTGCGCAGTCCCTCGTTCACCTCCGCCGCCGGACGCGCGGTGCAGGAAGCGCGCATGCATGCGTTTGTCGATGCCGGCTATGCGCGCATCCACGATCCGCTACCCGAGCAGTCGGTCAGCGAGACCCTGGTCGCGACCGGACTCGGCGCGACGTTCAAGGCGTTCGAGCATCTCAACGGGGCGCTGGAAGTGGCCGCGCCGCTCTCCAGCCCCGGCGGTCGCAAGCAGAAGGACATCAACGTGCTGTTCCGGCTGTGGAGCGAGTTCTGACGCCGGCGTCGTTCAAACATCAATTGGGGTAGATCGTGATCAGACTGCGTATTTTCGTGCTCCTGGGATTGTGGCTGCTTGCGTTGCCGGCGATGGCCGCGACGTGGTGGGACGGCAAGTGGAACTACCGGGCCAAGCTCACCCTGGACACCACGTCCACCGGTGCGGCGCTGAGCCAGCCGTCCGGGCGCGCGCAGGTGCTGGTGCGCCTGCATTCGGGCAACTTCAATTTCGCCGACGCCAAGGCCGACGGCAGCGACGTGCGTTTCGTCGCCGGCGACGACCGCACGCCGCTGAAGTACCACTTCGAGAAGTACGACGGCCTGGTCGACCAGGTGGCGCTGGCCTGGGTCGACCTGCCCGAGCTGCCGGCCAACGCGAGCACGCCGCTGTACGTCTACTTCGGCAATCCCGAGGCCAGCGGCGGCAGCGACGCCAAGGGCAGCTACGACGCCGATACCGTCGCGGTCTACCACTTCGCCAACGCGCAGCAGGCCGCCGCCGACAGCACCGCCTACGCCAACAACGCCACGCCGCCGCTGACCCTGGCCGACGCCGCGCTGATCGGCGCCGGCCTGCGCCTGGACGGACGCGCGCCGGTGACGGTGCCGGCCTCGGCCTCGCTGAACTGGCCGGCGGCGCAGCCGGCGACCGTGTCGCTGTGGGCCAAGCCGGCCAGCGCCAACGCCTCCGGCGTGCTGCTGGCGCTGCCCGGCGCGCTGGTCCTGCGCCTGGAGGAAGGCCGCGTGCTGGCCGAGGTCGGCGCGGCGGCGCCGGCGGCGCAGATCGCCGCCACCACCGCGCTGCCGGCCGATGCCTGGGCGCACGTGGCGCTGCGCAGCGACGGCAAGACCGCCACCTTGTTCGTCAACGGCCAGCCGGTCGGCGAGACCGCCGCGGCGCTGCCGGCCAGCAACGGCGGCCTGCTGCTGGGCGGCGAGCCCGGCGCGGCGCGACCGAACTTCATCGGCCAGCTCGACGAGATCGAGGTGTCCAAGAGCGCGCGCCCGGTCGGCGCGATCGAAGCGGCGGCGCGCAGCCAGGGCGTGGACGCGCGGCTGCTGCGCTTCGATCCGGTCGAGCAGCATTCGGGCGATGGCGGCCACGGCTACTTCGGCATCCTGATCGCCGCGCTGACTCCCGATGCGTGGGCGGTGATCGGGATCCTGGCGGTGATGGCGCTGATCAGCTGGTTCGTGATGGTCAGGAAGGGCCTGTACCTCAACTCTACCGCTGGCGCCAACGCGCGCTTCCTCGACGCGTACCGCCAGCAGGTGGCGGCGCATCCGCTGCACGCGCCGCAGTGGCAGCAGCTCGGCACGGCCGCCGGGGCCCGCTCCAACCTGGCGCGGCTGCTGCAGGTCGGCCAGCAGGAACTGCGCGAACGCCTGCAGGCCAGCGGCACCAACGTGGTACGCACGCAGTCGATCGCGGCGATCCGCTCGGCGCTGGACGCGGCCGCGGTGCGCGAAGGCCAGCGCATCCACAAGGGCATGGTGCTGCTGACCATCGCCATCTCCGGCGGCCCGTTCCTGGGCCTGCTCGGCACCGTGGTCGGGGTGATGATCACCTTCGCCGCGGTGGCCGCGGCCGGCGACGTCAACATCAACGCGATCGCGCCCGGCATCGCCGCCGCGCTGCTGGCCACGGTGGCCGGCCTGGCCGTCGCGATCCCGGCGCTGTTCGGCTACAACTACCTGCTCAGCCAGGCCGAAGCGGTCTCGGCGGACATGCAGGTGTTCGTCGACGAACTGGAAAAGCGCATCGCCGAAGACTATGCCGGCGACGCGCCGGCGCGTGCGGGAGGCTGAGCCGATGAAGGTCCAAGGCAAGAAGCCCTACGACGACATCAACATCACGCCGATGCTGGACCTGGCGTACGTGCTGCTGGTGATCTTCATCATCATGACCACCGCCGCGGTGCAGGGCATCAAGGTCGAGCTGCCCAAGGCCAGCGCGGCCAAGCCGTTGTCCGAACCCAAGACCAAGGTCATCGCGATCGACAACAACGGCCAGGTCAGCCTGGACGCGGTGCCGGTGAGCATGAGCGAGCTGGAGCAGCAGCTGCGCAACGCGCTGGCCAACGACGCCGAGCTGCCGGTGATGCTGCGCGGCGATCGCACCGTGCAGTACGAGAAGGTGATGGCGGTGCTGGACCTGTGCAGCCGGCTCGGCATCGCCTCGATCGGCCTGGCCACGCAACGCCAGGCGGCCGGCTGAGTGGACGCGATGGACACGCTGCAGTACGCCGAGCCGTCGCGGCGCTGGCTCAAGCTCGGCGCCGCGGCGCTGGCGTTGCTGCTGCTCGGCTGGCTGGTCGCGCTGCTGCTGCGCCCGCAGCAGGCGATGCCGGCGCGCGCGCAGCCGCCGCGCATCACCCAGGTGATGCTGCCGCCACCGCCGCCTCCGCCGCCACCGCCCAAGCCCGAGCCGGAACCGCCCAAGCCGCAGGAACGGCCGCAGCCGTTGCAGGCCGCCGAACCGATGCCGCAACCGAAGCCGGATACCGAGCCGACGCCGCCGGGCGATCCGCTGACCGCGCCGGCCGGCCCCGGCGACAACGCCTTCGGCCTGCAGGCCGGCGACGGCGGCGGCACCCGCATCGGCGGCAAGGGCGGCGGCGGCGGCAGTCCGTTCGGCAGCTATGCGGCCAGCGTGCAGCGCGCGGTGCAGCAGCTGCTGCAGCGCAACGAGCGCACCCGCAAGGGCCGCTACAGCGCCACCGTGGCGCTGTGGCTGAACCCGGACGGCAGCATCGGCCGCCTGCAGATCCTGAGCTCGGCCGGCAAGCCGGAACTGGACGCGGCGATCGTGCGTGCGCTGCAGGACCAGCCGCTGCCGCAACCGCCGCCCGCTTCCCTTCCCCAGCCCATCCAGTTGCGCATCGGCGCGCTGGCGCCGGGCTGACGCCGCGTTTCGCACCAAGGACCCCAGCATGACCATTCCGTCTCCTCTCCACCGTCCGTCCCGGCTGCGCCTGGCCCTGCTGGCGCTCTTGCTGGCGCCGGCCGCGGCCATGGCGCAGGCCGCCGCGACCACGGCCGCGATCGATCCGGCGCAGATCAATCCGCAGGTCACCCTGCGCCTGATCGACCTGCTGGTCGCCAAGGGCGTGATGACCCGCGTCCAGGCCGACGACCTGATCCGCGAAGCCTCCGCCACGGCGGCCGCCGCGCCGGCGCCGGCGGCGTCCGGCGCGGCGCCGTACCAGACCCAGCCCGGCGCGGTGGTGGTGCAGTACGTGCCCGAACCGGTGCGCCAGCAGATCAAGGACGAACTGCGCGCCGAAGTCACCGCGCAGGCCAAGTCCGAAGGCTGGGCCACGCCCGGCGCGCTGCCGGAATGGACCCAGCGCGTGCGCGTGTACGGCGACCTGCGCGTGCGCGGCGAAGGCGTGTTCAACGCCGACGACAACTATGCGTTCTTCCCCGACTTCGGCGACATCAACGCCGGCTCCGGCTTCGACGTGGTCGGCGCCAACAACGCGCCGTTCGTCAACACCACGCGCAACCGCAGCCGCATGCGCGTGCGGGCGCGGCTCGGCGTGAGCGCGCAGATCGCCGACTGGGTGCAGGCCGACCTGCGCCTGGCCACCGGCAGCGACCGCAGCCCGGTGTCCACCAACCAGACCCTGGGCGGCGGCGGCAACCTGTCCAAGTACTCGCTGTGGCTGGACCGCGCCGCGCTGCAGCTGACCCCGACCGACGCGTTGACCCTGACCTTCGGCCGGTTCGCCAATCCGTTCTGGAGCAGCGAACTGGTGTTCGACAACGACCTCAACTTCGACGGCGTGGCCGCGCGCTACGACCTGGCCGCCGCCGACGACGACGCCGCGTTCGCGCCGTGGATCAGCGCCGGCCTGTTCCCGGTCTACAACACCGAGTTCGATTTCGGCTCCACCAGCACCAGCAAGACCCGCAGCCGCGACAAGTGGATGTACGGCGCGCAGCTGGGCGCGCGCTGGCGCTTCGCCGACGACATGGCGCTGCGCGTGGGCCTGGGCTACTTCCAGTACGACCAGTTCGAGGGCAAGCGTTCGTCGCCATGCCTGGCGCCGACCTCGGCCGACAGCTGCGACACCGATGGCTCGCGGCCGCAGTTCCAGCAGTTCGGCAACACCCTGTTCGCGTTGCGCGACATCGTCGCCGATCCGGCCAATCCCAATGGCCCGCAACTGCAGTACTACGGCTACGCCAGCAAGTTCGGCGTCGCCGACCTGCACGCGCAGCTGCAGATGGACCAGTTCGCGCCGGTCGCGATGCTGCTCGAGGCCGACGTGGTCAAGAACACCCGCTACAACGCCACGCGCGTGCGCTCGCTGGGCCCGGTCAACAACCTCGGCGACCAGGGCGTGTTCGACGGCGGCGACATGGGCTACTACCTCAACTTCACCGTCGGCCAGCCCAAGCCGGTGCAGCCGGGCGATTGGAACGTCAGCGTCGGCTACAAGTACCTGGAGTCGGACGCGGTGCCGGACGGGTTCACCGATTCGGATTTCCATCTCGGCGGCACCAATGCGCGCGGCTTCATCGTCGGCGGCAACTACGCGCTGGCGCGCAGCACCTGGGTCGGCCTGCGCTGGCTCAGCGCCAACGAGATCTCCGGCGCGCCGTTCGCGGTGGACCTGCTGCAGCTCGACCTCGGCACGGAGTTCTGAGCATGCGCCGCCTTCCCTCCCGCCTGGCCTGCGGCGTGCTTGCGGCGGCGCTGCTCGCCGTCGCCCCGCTGCACGCACAGGACAGCACCGAGACGCGGCTGCGCGAAGCGCTGCGCGACACCGGCGCGCGGCTGCGCCAGGCCGAGGCCGCGCTGGTCCAGCAGCAATTGGCCACCGCCGCCGCCGAACGCGAGCGCGACGCGCTGCGGGCCGCGCCAGCGCCGCGCGCGGCAACCGCCGATCCTGGCCGCGAGGCCGCGTTGCAGCGCCAGCTCGAGCAGGCGCGGCGCGAACGCGACGCGGCGCTCGCGCAACAACGCGAACAGCAGCAGGCGCAGGCAAAGGCCGCGCAGGCCGCGACCCAGCAGGCGCAGAGCCGGGCGGCGCTGGACGCGGAACTGCAGCGCCAGCGCGCGCGGATGGCGCAATGCGCCGCCGGCAGCGACGCGCTGTACGCCACCGCGCGCGAACTGGCCGCGCTGTACCGCGACCCGGCGTTCGTGCGCTTCGTGCGCAGCCATGGCCGCGAGATGTTCGGCATGGCCAGGGTGACCCGCGAGAACCGTGTGCGCGCCCTGGAGGACCGCCTGGCCGAGCAGCACGCGCAGACCCAGTCCTGCGCCAGCGCCACCGCGGCCACGGCGATGCAGGGCGCCACGCCGTGAACCGCGCCGGCGCCGTGCCGGCGTGGCTGGCGCTGGCCGCACTGGCCACGAGCACCGGCCCCGCGCGCGCAGCGCCACCGCCACCGGCGAACGCGCCGTGCGTGCAGGTGCGGATCGGCGAGGACGTCGCCGGCCACCTGCACTGCCTCAACCAGACGCTGCGCGCCGCCGCCGCCAACGCCCGCCCCAGCGCATCGCCGCTGGCGGCGGCCGCGACCGCGCTGGACCCGCTGCAACGCGGGCAACCCACGCCGGCCGCGCTGCGCCAGCGCTACGGCAACGCCTACGGCCGTTCGCTGACCCCGCAGCGGCCGCAGCCGCACTACCTCCCCACTCCGTTCGCTCCGGCGCGCTGACGCGCCGCTACCGAGATCGCCGCCATGCCCCGCAACCGCCGCCGCAACCGCTCCCGCCGCCCCCTTCGCCTGCTGGTCCTGAGCATGGCGATCTCGGCCGTCCTGGTCGGCCGCAGCCAGGCGCAGACCAGCCCGTTCGTGCGCCGCGGTGCCGATCCTGGCGCGCAGGCGGCAGCGGCCGCGCAGCAGCAGGGCCTGCAGTCGGCGGCGGCCAGCAAGCTGGCGCAGAAGTCGCTGCAGGCGTTCCAGCGCGCCGCGCAGGCCCGGCAGAGCCTGGACGCGGTGCAGGCCGCCGCGCGCGCCGCGGCGCAGGCATCGCAGGCCGGCGTGGTGCCGGACGGCCTGGGCAAGGGCGGCCTGCAGCTGCCCGACGGCGCGATCATCGATCCGGGCGCGGTGCGCAACGACGATCCGCGCCTGGGCCAGCGCAACGTCTGGCTGGGCGCGCGCGCGCCGACCCAGCAGGTGGTCGGCGGCGACACCCAGGTCACCATCCAGCAGACCCAGAAGAAGGCGATCCTCAACTGGGAGACGTTCAACGTCGGCAGCCGCACCCGCCTGCAGTTCGACCAGTCCGCCGGCGGCAGCGACGCGGCGCAGTGGATCGCGCTGAACCGGGTCAACGACCCGAGCGCAGCGCCGAGCAAGATCCTGGGCAGCATCCAGGCGCCGGGCCAGGTGTACCTGCTCAACCGCAACGGCGTGCTGTTCGGCGGCGCCAGCCAGGTCAACGCGCATTCGCTGCTGGTGTCCTCGCTGGACCTGTTCGACGCCAACCGGCTGCTCAGCGACCAGACCTTCCTCAACCGCGGCCTGTTCGGCGTCGCCGGCCAGACCGGCGTGGTGCTGACCGGCCTGGACAGCGTGGCCGCCGGGCAGACCCCGGGCGACATCCGGATCGACAGCGGCGCGCGCATCGCCAGCGGCAGCCAGGGCTACACCCTGATCGCCGCGCCGAACGTCAGCAACGCCGGCACGGTGACCGCGCAGGACGGGCAGGCGATGCTGGCGGCGGTGCTGGGGTTGCGGAAGTCGCAGGAACTGCAGACGCTGCTCGGAACCAGCAGCGGCAACAGCATGCCGTTGGGCTTCAGCGGCTTCTTCTCGCCGACCGGCGACCGCTCCGCAGTCGGTACGCTGGACAACAGCGGCATCGTCGCCGTCACCCGCGGCAACGCGACACTGGCCGGCTACAGCGTGCAGCAGCGCGGCCTGGTCCAGGCCACCACCAGCATCAGCCGCCCGGGCAGCGCGATGCTGCTGGCGATCAACCAGGAAAGCACCGCCGGCGGCGATGCGCTGGCCAACTACAAGGGTGGCGCCCTGGAACTGGCGCCGGGCTCGGTCACCGCCACGTTGCCCGAGCACGATGGCGAGACCACCACCTCCAGCAGCGCCGCCGATCTGGCCTTCCTCGGCCCGCGGATGATCCTGGCTGGCGCGCAGGTGCAGTTGCGCGAACAGTCGCTCACCTTCGCTCCGGGCGGAACCGTGAACCTGATCGGCCTGGGAAGCGAGGCCACCCGGCCGCAGGGGCGTCCCCAACTCAACAACCGGCTGATGATCGACAGCGGCGCGCAGCTCGACGTGTCCGGCATCGCCGATGTGCAGCAGGCGATGAGCAGCAACCTGGTGCAGATCCCGCGCGTGGGCCAGAACGAACTGGCCGATGCGCCGCTGCAACGCGACGGCGCGCTGTTCCGCCAGGCGCTGCAGTTCGATCGCCGCGCCAGCGGCGTACGCGAGGACGGCCAGGCCTGGGTCGGCAGCCCGTTGCTCAATGCGCAGGGCTATGTCGACCAGGTGCCGCGCAGCATCGACGAGATGCTGCTCGACGGCGGCACCATCAACATCGGCGCGCGCGACCTGGTGATCGCGCCTGGCGCGCAGTTGAACATGGACGGCGGCTACGTGCACATGCTCGGCGGCATGGTCGAGACACCGCGCCTGCTCGGCGCCGACGGGCGCCTGTACGACTTGGCCAGCGCCGACCCGTCCCTGCGCTACCTGGGCGTGGCCGGCACGCAGACCGTCGCGCACACGCGCTGGGGCGTGAGCGAACAATTCCGTAACCCATTGCTGGGCAGCCGCCGTTATTACGAGAGCGACTATCTGCACGGTGGCGACGCCGGCGCGCTGAACATCGAACTCGGGCGGCATGCCGGCAACAACGGACAGGAACCGGGTCTGGCGCTGCTGGAGGGCGATCTCTCCGCGCAAGCCCTCGCCGGACGCTACCAGCGTGCGCGCGGCACCTTGCCGCAAGGTGGTGCGCTGCGCATCGACAGCGACATCGGTCTTTACAACGCCACCATCGGCCTGTCCGTGAATGGCGACATCGACCGCGAACAGCGCAGCTGGACGATCGTCGACGCCGCTGCCGCGTTGCCGCAGGGACTGGCAGTGGACACGCCGGCCGATGCGGTCCCGGACAGCGCCGCGTCGGCGCAGGAGCGCGACAACCCGCTGTTCTGGTCGCGGCTGTCCACGCGCATGGTGAATGGCAGCGGATTGCAGACGGTCGCGATCGGCAATGCGCCGGTGATCGAAGTGGCGGCCGGCGCAGAGATGCAGGTCGCCGACGGCGGCACGATCTCGCTGCAGGCGCGGCGCCTGGAGATCGACGGCGCGCTGACCGCGCATGCCGGCAAGATCGCGCTGCAGAGCAGCGGCGGCTTCGCCTACGCGCAGGATCCGCGGCAAGCCGACGACGGCCAGCAGTTGCTCGGCCGTGGCGACCTGCTGCTCGGCGCCGGCGCGCGGCTGGACGTGAGCGGGCGCTGGACCAACGACGACCGCCGGTTCGGCGCCGAAGCGCAGGGCAGCGCCTTCGTCGATGGCGGCAGCATCGCCCTCGACGCGCTGCAGGCACGGCTTACCGACACGACGACCGGCCAGAACAGCGACCAGAGCGCATCGCTGCTGATCGCGCCCGGCGCGGTGCTCGACGCCTCCAGCGGCGGCTATGTCGACGAGAACGGCGCGCTGGCCATGCGCGACGGGCGGCCGCTCGGCCATGGCGGCGACATCGCCCTGCACACCTACGTGCGCCCGTCCAACGAGAGTGCCGGCTCGCCCACCTACACCGCCGACGCCCCCGTCGCCGACGGCGCCGGGCGGCTGCAGTTCGATCCGGCCAGCCTGCGCGCGGACAACTTCGCCGGCGGCGGCACGCTGAGCCTGCGCGCCTTCGGCGTGCAGATCGGCGGCGCCGCGCCGAGCGACGCGCGCGTGCTGCACCTGGACGCCGGCTTCTTCGCCGACAACAGCTTCGGCAGCTACGACCTGGCCGCCGAACAGGACGCCACCATCGCCGCCGGCACCCAGCTGCGGGTCGGCCAGCGCAACCTGCTCCCGAACCTGCAGGCGCTGCGCGGCGCCGCCAGCGGCAGCGCGGTGGTCGCCGGCGCGGCGCAGGCCGGCGGCAACGGCTACGCCACGCTCGGCCAGCTCGATCCGTTCTATCGCCCCGCCACCGATTTCGCGCTGCGCGGCGGCGACTTCCTCGGCCGCGTCGCCGGCAATCCCAGCCTGAGCGGCGCCACGGGGCGCGTGCTGCTCGACGAAGGCGCGCAGCTGCTGCTGGATCCGGGCGCGAGCGTGCGCATCGGCGGGCGCGGCCAGGTCGAGGTGCTGGGCGGCATCCAGGCGCAGGGCGGCAGCATCGTCGTGTCCGGCGACACCTCGCGCGACTCGGGCCTGTCCGCCGCGCCCGACGTGGACCGCGGCCCGGCCTATGCGGCGCCAGGCAAGGCGGTATGGCTGGGCGCGGACAGCCGCCTGGACGTCTCCGGCATCGCCCTGCTCGATCCGCAGGCCGCGCTGCAACCCGGCGCCAGCGGCCTGGTGCGGCCGCGCAGCGGGCGCGTGCTCGGCGGCGGCCACATCACCCTGAGCAACGACAGCGGCGCGATCGTGGTCGCCGACGGCGCGCAGCTGGACCTGGCCGGCACCACCGCGGTGCTGGACCTGCCCACCGGCAACGCCGTCATCGGCGCTGGCGACACGCTGCAGGCGCAGACCGTGGGCAGCGCCGGCGGGCGCCTGGACCTGGCCGCCAGCACCGGCCTGTACTTCGACGGCAGCATCCGCGCCGGCGGCGGCAGCGCGCAGGACCGCGGCGGCACCCTGGCCTTGCTGCCGCTGAAGCTGGTGGACGGCAGCAACCAGGTGCTGCCCGGTCCGAGCGGGGTGATCTTCACCCAGCACGACAGCCGCCTGCCGCAGGGCGCGCAGCCCGGCGCGCCGTTGCCCAACGCCACCGCAACGCCCGGCCCGCTGTACTTCGCCGCCGATCGCCTGCACGCCAGCGGCATCGATACGCTGCTGGTCGGCGACCAGTCGCCGACCAGCACCTTGCGCCCGCAGGTGCCGGTCGGCTTCGCCGGCGACGTCGATCTGTCGCTGGCGCGCGCGCTGGTGTTCAATGCGCCGCGCTATGCGCTGCTGGCGGACGGGGCGACCGGTTTCGGCGACCTGGCCGACAGCGGCCAGGTCACACTGAGCGCCGCCTACGTCGGCCTCAACGGCTGGCAATCGCCGAACAGCGCGGCCGCGGTCCTGGCCGAACCGCAGGCGCCCGGCGCGACCACGCTGACGGTGAACGCCGCACAGATCGATCTCGGCGGCCAGTTCGCGCTGGATGGCGTCGGCGAGGCGCGCCTGTCCAGCAGCGGCGCGCTGCGCTTCCACACGCCCGCCGCCTATGCCTACCTGCTCGACGCCAACGGCATCGCCACGCCGCGCGCAGGCGAACTGCTGACCGCCGGCAACCTGACCTTCAGCGCCGCGCAGCTGTACCCGGCCAGCGGCGAGACCTTCCTGGTGCGCGCGCTCGGCGCGCTCGGTGCCGACGGTACGCGTGCCGACACCAGCATCCACATCCAGGCCCAGGGCGACACGCCGGCGCTGCCGCTGTCGGCCGGCGGCACGCTGGCGCTGGACGCGACCCGCATCGCGCAGGACGGCCGCCTGCGCGCGCCGAGCGGGCGGTTGCTGCTCGGCGTGGGTGCGTCCGACGACGCGGCCGCGCGCGCGGTGTTCGGCAACCGCGCCTTGACCCCGACCCGCGAGGTCAGCCTCGGCGCCGGCAGCCTCACCTCGGTGTCGCTGGAAGGCGCGACCCTGCCGTACGGCAGCACCGTGGACGGCGCGCAGTGGCGCTACGACGGCAGCGCGCAGGGCAGCAACACCGCGTTGGGCGCGCCGCCGCAGAAGCAGATTCGGCTGGACGCCGACAGCATCGCGCTGGCGCCCGGCGCGCGCGTGGACCTGTCCGGCGGCGGCGACCTGCAGGCCAGCGAGTGGGTGCCCGGCACCGGCGGCAGCCGCGACCTGCTGTCCTCCACCAACACCAGCTATGCCAGCGGCAGCGCCGCCCAGGTGCCGCTGTATCCGGACGGCCGCACGGTCTACGCGATCGTGCCCGGCGTGCAGACGCCGGTTGCCGCCAGCGACGCGGCGTTCGAGCGCAACGGCGGCACGCCCGCGCTCGGCAGCGCCGTGCATCTGAGCGGCGTGCCCGGCTTGGCGGACGGCGACTACACGCTGCTGCCGGCCAAGTACGCCACGCTGCCAGGTGCCTACCGGGTGGTCGCGCGCAGCGGCAGCGATGACGCCACGGCCGCGCAGAACCTGATCGCGCCCGACGGCACCGCCGTGGTCGCCGGCTACCTGGTCGATACCCTGAGCGGTACGCGCAGCGCGCGCAGCCAGCTGTTCGAAGTGCAGTCGGCGGCGACCTGGGGCCAGTACTCGGAATACACCCGCACCGGCGCCAATGCGTTCTTCGCCGCGCAGGCGGCCGGCCGCGGCAATGCGGTGCCGCAGCTGCCGCGCGACGGCGGGCAGCTGATCCTGGACGCCGGCAGCGCGCTCGGCCTGGGCGCCGGCCTGTCCACCGCCGCCGCCAGCGGCGGCAACGCCGCCCAGGTCGATATCGCCGCGCGCGCGCTGCAGGTGCTCGGTGCCGGGCAGACCGCCGCGGCCGGCTACGTCGGCGTGGAGGCGACCGCGCTCAACGCGATGAACGCCGGCAGCCTGCTGCTCGGCGGCACCCGCGAACAGACCAGCGACGGCACGCGCCTGCACGTGACCGCGGAGCGGCTGCGGGTCAGCAACGACGCCGGCAGCGCATTGCGCGCGCCGGAACTGCTGCTGGCGGCCGCCAGCGGCGACGACAGCGATGCCGACAGCGGCGTGCGCGTGGACGCCGGCAGCGTGCTGCAGGCCCAGGGCGGCACGGGCGCCCGCGCTGCCGCGACGCTGTTGGTCGGCGAGGACGGCGGCGACAGCGGCGACAGCGCGCTGCTGCGCCTGTCCAGCCTCGGCACGGCCGGGATCGTGCGCGCCAACGTGCCCGATGCGGCGCAGGCGCGCGCACGCCTGCAGATCGGCGCCGGTGCGCTGCTGGATGGCGGTGCGGCGCTGAGCCTGGATTCCACCGGCGACAGCGCGATCGATGCCGGCGCGCTGCTGCGCGGCCAGCGCATCGACGCCAGCGCCAGCCACGTGCGCCTGGACGCGCAGGCCGCCAGCGGCGAGGCCGACGGCCTGGTGCTCGGTGCCGGCAGCCTGGCGCAGTTCGCGCAGGCCAGACAGGTCGGCCTGCACAGCTATGGCGACATGGAGTTCGCCAGCGGCCTGGACCTGCGCGTGAGCAACGCGCTCACCCTCAGCGCCGGCCGCTTCGTCGGCGATGGCGGCGACGTCAGCCTGAGCGCGGACCAGCTGACCTTCTCCAACCAGGGCAGCAGCGCGGCGCCGGCCGACAGCGTGGCCGGCGGCGGCCTGCTGCACCTGCAGGGGCGCGAAGTCGCCTTCGCCGGCGGCGACAAGCAACTGACCGGTTTCGGCGCGGTCGCGGTGGATGCGGCGCAGACGCTGTACGTGCGCGACCGCGGCCAGTTCGATTTCGGCACCCGCGACGTGGACCTGCGCACGCCGCTGCTGCTGGCCGACGCCGGCGCCGACCAGACCCTGCGCACCGGCGGCGCGTTGCGCCTGCAACGCAGCGGCGGCAGCGCCGGCGCGGCGCAGCCGCTGGGCGGGCGGGTCAGCCTGGTCGGCGCCAGCATCGACAGCAGCGGGCTGATCCGCGCCAATTCCGGCGGCATCGTGCTGCGCAGCACCGAGGGTGCGGTGCGCCTGCACGATGGCGCCGCCCTGGATGCGTCCGGCGTCGCCAGCGCCTTCTTCGGCGCCACGCGGCCGACCCAGGGCGGGATGGTCACCCTGCAGGCCGCGACCGGCGACGTGCTTGCCGACGCTTCCACCCGCATCGACGTGTCGGCCGTGGGCAGCGCCGACGCCGGCAGCGTGAACCTGTCGGCGGCGCAAGGCCGCGTGGCCCTGCCCGGCCGCCTCGATGGCCACGCCGCACAAGGCCGCGGCGGCCGCTTCGTGCTCGACTCGGGCAGCGCGATCGCGCTTGATCCGCTGGCGGTGCAGCTGGCCGGCAGCGGCTTCGACGGCGCCATCGACCTGCATGCGCGCAGCGGCAACCTGCTGCTGTCGGCCGGCAACACGCTGCGCGCCGACGCGGTGACCCTGACCGCCGACGGTGGCGCCGACGCCACCGCCCGCGATGCGGCCAACGGCAACATCGGCATCGCCGGCAGCATCGACGCCTCCGGCACCCAGGGCGGCAGCATCGCGCTATGGGGCCGCCACGGCGTGGCGATCGACGGCCAGCTGCTGGCGCGCGGCAGCGCCGCCGACAAGCGCGGCGGCAGCATCGCGCTGGGCAGCAGCGGCCGCGACGACGGCACCCTCAATACCGACTACGGCTACCAGAACGTGCAGGCCGGCGCCGCCGGCACCATCGCGATCGGCGCCAATGCGGTGCTGGATGTCTCCGGCGGCAGCGCCGGCGGCCTGGCCGGCGGCAACGTCGAGATCCGCACGCCCTTGCTCGCCGATGGCGAGGTCAACGTGACCGTCGCCAACGGCGCCAGCGTGCGCGGCGCGCGCGAGGTGGGCCTGGAAGCCTACGCGGTGTGGAGCACCACCGACGCCAGTGTCGATCCGAACAAGCACTTCGACGGCATCATCGATCCGGCCGGCTGGTACGACGCCCAGGGCGCGCTGCTGGCCGGCAGCTGGACGGATCTGACCGGCAACGCGGTGGCGGCGCCGACCACGCCGGCGCAGGTCGCCGACTACCTCACCCGCTACGCGTTCACCCCGGACAGCGCCAACGCCGCGCATCGCCAGTTCTACGGCTATGCCGACGATGCGGCCGGCACGCCCGGCACGCTGATGGGCTTCGTGCAACGTCCCGGCTTCGCGTTCGAGGCGCGCCTGAGCAACCTGCCCAACCTGCGCGCGCGTCCCGGCATCGAGCTGCGCAATCCGGATCCGACCATCAACGGCGGCGAGATCCGGGTGATGAGCAACTGGAACCTCGGCTCGGGCGCCAACCGCGACCAGCTGGACTTCCGCTACAACGGCAACGCGCCGGTGCTGACCCTGCGCGCCGAGGGCGGCGTGACCATCAAGGCCAGCCTCAGCGACGGGTTCTACCAGCTGCGCAATCCGTTCGGCGGCGGCGGGCCGCAGGGGACCTACACCAGCGCGGCGAATGCCTACCAGACCCTGCTCGACAACGCCTTCAACAACGCCTTCATCAGCATCGACGGCCTGCTCCCGGCGCCGCCGTCCGACCTCGGCGACCCCGACCAGGCCGCGCAGTACTACGGGCAATACCTGCAATTGCTGGACATGCTGCAGCAGCCGCACGACCTGGGCGGCCTGCCGATGAGCCTGCTGGAAGGGGTGATCTACAGCTATTCGCCGGACAACGGCTACCCGATCCAGGACTACCCCGACCAGCCGCAGGCACCGAGCGGGCCGACCTCGCCGGCCGACTATTCCACCTACCTCGCCAGCTACCAGAGCTATCTGCTCGACATGTTCGCGTACAACACCGAGCTGTCCAACGCCGGCGTGTTCGGCCTGGCCACCCTGGCGCTGCCCGCCGCCCCGGTGCTCGGGCCGTTGCTGCCGGCCGCCACCCACAACACGCCATCGCTGCAGGCCCGCGCCGACAATCCGCTGCCGCTCGCCACCACCAGCCTGATCGGCGGCGACAGCAGCCGCTACCGCATCGTCGCCGGCGCCGATTTCGCCAGCATCCGCCCCGACGCGCTGCGCGCCGGCAGCGAGGCCGACGTGGTGCTCGACGGCCACCAGCGCTACCAGGAAAGCGGCAAGAAGGACGTGCTGCTGCCGACCGTGGTGCGCACCGGCACCGGCAGCATCCAGATCGCCGCCGCGCGCGACCTGCGCTTCGCCGACGCCGACGCGCCGGCCAGCGTCTACAGCGCCGGCCAGCCCGCCGCCGGCAGCGATGCCGACAGCGACATCCGCATCGTGCGCAGCGACAACGCCAGCGGCACCGCCGACCAGGTGGTCAGCGCGCAGGCCAACGCCGAAGCCGCAGGCGACCTGCTGCTGCAGGCCGGGCGCGACATCCTCGGCAACCGCCAGGTGTTCGATCGCGACGGCAGCCGCACCGGCGTGGCCGGCAACTACGTCGGCCAGTACTGGTGGCCGTGGCTGCAGGTGGGCAATCCGGTCGGCGCCGACGGCGTCACGCCCAGCGCCGGGCTGATCAACTACGGCGGCTTCGCCCAGGGCGTGCTCAGCAGCGGCGGCGACGTCGCGGTGCAGGCCGGGCGCGACATCCGCGAGTTGTCGGTCTCGCTGCCGACCAGCTACCGGCTGACCGCGCAGGGCCGCCAGACCTATGGCGGCGGCGACCTGCAGGTGGACGCAGGACGCGACGTGCTCGGCGGCGACTATTTCGTCGCGCACGGGCAAGGCAGCCTGAATGCCGGCGGCAACCTGGGCAGCGCGTTCACGCTGCGCGGCCAGGGCTACAACGAAGCCGGGACACTGCTGCAGGTGAGCAGTGCGGTCGACCCGGTATTCGCACTGCAGGACGGGCAATGGGCGATCCATGCCGGCGGCGACGCGTCGCTCGGCGCCATCGTCAATCCCAGCTACGTGCTGTCCTCCGGCGGCGTCGCCGCATTGATGAGCGACACCACCCGCGCCACCACCGACTACGGCAGCGCCTCGGCGATCGCCATCGACACGTTGAACGGCGATGTCCGCCTCGGCACGCTCAAGCTGCCGGCGGTGCTGTTCGGCAACGGCGCGCGCGATACGAGCCGCGGCACGAACGATCTCATCCTGACCAACGGTGTGTTCGACGACGTGCTTCCGGCCCGCGTGGACGCAGTCGCCCACAGCGGCAGCCTGCAGTTCGAGACCGGCGGGCGCCTGTATCCGTCGGCGCAAGGGCAGCTCGAAGCGATGGCGCAGGGCGACATTCGCCTGTTCAACGACACGCTGGTCGCCGGCAAGAACAAGTTCCAACTGGCGATGCTCGACGAAACCGGCAATTACGACGGCAACGACGCTTCTGCTGGCAGCAATGCGCAACTCGACCTGCATCGGAACGATGCGCAACCTGTGCGCATCTACAGCCGCGACGGCGACGTGGTGAGCGGTTATGCGGCCGACGGCTTCATGCTCAATCCGCTGACCTTGCAATTGCCGAAACCGGCGGACATTCGTGCCGGCCGCGACGTCGTCAATCTGGATCTGAGAGCGCAGAACTACCGGGCCTCGGACGTGACCCGGGTTCAGGCAGGGCGCGACATCTACTACACCCCGATCCTGGGAGGCCCCGTTGGCGACGAGTCCGTTCGCTGGGGCTGGATGTCACTCGACGGTCCCGGAACGTTCGAGGTGGAGGCCGGGCGCAATCTCGGTCCGCTGACCTCGGCCGAAGAGGCCATGAAGGGCCTGCGGATTGGCCTTGTCGACCGGAATGCGGGCGGTATCCGCACCACTTCCGGCGCGGATCTTGTCGTGCGCTACGGCGTGGCCAACGGCGAGGATGCCGATGCGCTGGCCGCGCTGTATCTGGATCCGGGCAGCCAGCAGAACACCGACACCTACCAGCGCTGGCTGGTCGAATTCGTGCTCCAACATGCGCCGGACACCTCTGCACCGGCCTCAATGCCGCTTGCACAGTCAGCCGTGGCCATGCAGGACACGCTGACGCCCGCCGAGGCCTGGCGTCAGTTCGCCCAACTGCCGACCGCCACCCGGCGCCTGCTGAGCGAACGCGTCTTCCTTGACGTGCTCAAGCAGGTCGGCGAAGGCTACGCGAATCCCGCCAGCCCGGACTTCCAGAAATACACACGCGGCTACGCCGCGATCGAGGCGCTGTTCCCGGCTCGCCTGGGCTACACCCGCAACAACCTGGAAGGCGGCGCCAACGGCGCAGCGACGCGTAGTCTCACCGGCACCCTGGACATGCGCGGCTCCACCCTTCAGACCCAGGCCGGCGGCGATATCCGCATCCTCGGTCCGGGCGGCGCACTGCAGGTCGGCAGCGTGCTGGCGCCGCCGGTGGTGACCGATTCCCAGGGCAACGTGCTGATCGGCCCGGCGCAGCAGGGCATCCTGGCGGTGGGGCAAGGCGACATCGGCGTCTTCACCGATGCCAGCGTGCTGCTGGCGCAGAGCCGCATCTTCACCCAGCGCGGCGGCGACCTGACGCTGTGGAGCTCCAATGGCGACATCAATGCCGGCAAGGGCAGCAAGACCAGCGCCGAGCGCGCGCGGGCGCGCTACCTGTGCGACCAGGACCAGTACTGCGTGCTCGACGCCAGCGGCCAGGTCAGCGGTGCCGGCATCGCCACGCTGCGCCTGAATGCGGACGATCCGCGCGGCAACGCGGTGCTGGTCGCCCCGCGCGGCACCGTCGACGCCGGCGATGCCGGCATCCGCGCCGCCGGCAATCTGATCGTAGCTGCGCAGTTCGTCGCCAATGCCGACAACATCCAGGTGCAGGGCGATACGGTCGGCGTCGGGACCGCGCGCAACGTCGATGGCGGCGCATTGAGCGCCGCGTCCAACGCCGCGGCGGCGGTGTCCGATGCGGTCGGCGACCTGGCCTCGCGCGGCAACGCCACGCCACGCGAAGCGCCGTCGGTCATCACCGTGCAGGTGGTCGGATTCGGCGACTGCAAGGTGGACGATCCGCGCTGCCAACCCGGCCCATGACACTGCGGCGACGCAGGCCGCGGCCAGCGCCTCCGCGCTGCCGCGGCATGCGGAAAATGGCGCATCTCGTAGACACGCTTACGCCCGCGGGAAAATCCCTGAGTTAATCGTTATTTTTCGGTCGTTTTATTATGTCAGCGACATTAATAACGGCCCGATCCGGACTGCGCATCACAGGTAAAAAAACGTTCCAACGAATGTCGCCGCAACATCATCTGCCAAGCGCAACCTTTCTCGGCGCCAGTCGATGGCGCCAGCACGCTACAGGTAAAGAATTCCCCCGGATTCATTCCGTCGTTTTCTCACCAAGGAGAGAGGCAAGTGCTTAACCTTCATATTTCCCGTATCAGCGCGATCGCCATTGCGGCCGCGGCCCTGTCCACCGGTTCGGCCATGGCGGCCGAGAACCTCTACGGCGGCGGCGCCACCTTCCCGGCGCAGCCGTATGTCGGCAACACCTACACCGGCGTGACCCCGAACGCGCGCCTGTCGACCAATGCCGGCAACACCGCCGGCACCGGCTTCACCACCGCGACCCTGGGCACCGGCTCGGTGTTCCTGACCTACAGCAACGCCAGCACCAACAAGGTGTCGTATTGCCAGACCGGCAGCGGCTTCGGCAAGAATGTCCTGGCCGGCAACCCCGCCGCCAACCAGCCCTGCCGGGACTTCAGCGTCTCGCCGCTGGGCTTCAGCGCCGCCGCTGCCGCCCCGGACTTCATCGCCACCGACGCGCCGTACAGCACCGCCGACTACAACGCGTTCCTGAGCGGCGGCAACGCCGCCAGCCGCGTCGGCGTCGTGCAGGTTCCGACCCTGGCCGGCGCGATCGCGCTGGCGCAGAGCACCCCGGCCACCAGCTTCAACCTGACCGCCGCCCAGGTCTGCCAGGTCTATTCCGGCCTGGTCAGCGACTGGAGCAGCGTGTCCGGCAGCGGCACCACCGGTCCGATCAAGATCGTCTACCGCACCGACGGCAGCGGCACCACGTTCGCTTTCACCAGCTACCTGGCGCGCACCTGCAACGGCACCAGCAACGTGCCGTCCGGCTTCGTCTTCGCCCCGAACCAGACCTTCGACTCCGCGCTGCCGGGCGGCGTCAGCACCGTGTACGGCTCGCGCGCGATCGGCGCCAGCGGCAACAACGGCGTGGTCACCTCGGTGCGCGTCACCAACAGCAACGCGCTGGGCTACGCCGACGTCGGCGAAGTGCTGCTGCAGTCGGCGAAGTACGCGACCGTGGCCGGCTTCGACCCGAAGAACTTCGGCCGCGATTCCAGCGGCAATCCGGTTCCGGTGACCCTGGCCGCCGCTGCGCTGCTGAGCGGCCGCGTGCTCGACGGCGCGACCGTCAACACCGTGCCGGGCAGCGGCACCACGGCGGTGAAGAACTGCGTGCGCCTGGTGAACCCGACCGCCGCCATCACCAACGCCTACCCGATCGCCGCGATCACCTACCTGGCCGGCTTCACCAGCGGCAACGGCAGCGCCGCGCACGTGCAGGCGGTCAAGGACCTGTTCAACATCTTCTACAACACCAGCACCCGTCCGGCGCTGCCGCAAGGTTTCGCCTACCTGGGCGGCATCACCGCTTCGGCGCAGAACACGGTCAACACCTGCGTGCAGTAACCGCAACGCTTCAAGCCAGGATAGCATTCGACCGGCGGGCAGCGATGCCCGCCGGTTTTTCATTGTCTGGACGCTGCATCCGGCGCAGCGATCGACACGGCACGATGCGATCCGCATCTCGGATCGCCATCGCCATCGCTTGCATGCGCACATCGCTGCAGGCCTCGCCGGGCGAGATCGGCACCACCCGCAACGCGCCGAAGGCCGCTACGCCGTAGCCGGCGGATCCTCCTGGTCGCGCAGAAGCTCCTCCAGCACCTGGATCGCGCCATCGATCCGCAGCAGCGTTTACTGCAGTTCGCTCCTGCGCGCATCCAGTTGCCGCAGCTGCGTATCGCCGGCGCGGCGCTCGTCCCTGAGCTCCTGCAACCGGTGCGCGATCGACTGGCGTTCCATGGCATGGCCCTGCATGGATTGGACCGCTACAGTAAACCAGCGCGCTGTGCTGCTGTGCGGCAGCCGCAACCGTTCGCGATCACGATCGCCATCACCGTGCCTGGGCCGTTTCGGCGACAGCTGACGATCCGTCGGCCGGCGCGCGGCTACGCGGCCTCTCGCCCCTCAGGCATACAACACGCCCGGCCGCCCTTCCTCCACGATCGCATGCGGCACGAAGCGCGCGCTGTCGCGGGTGATCGGGCCGTCGTCTTCGCGGATGCCGATGCCGCACGCGGTGTCGCCGACGATCCAGCTGCCGACCATCGGATAGCGGCCATCGAACGCCGGCAGCGGATGCGCCTGCTGCACGATGCATGGCCCCTGGTAGGGACCATCGCTCTCCAGCATGCGGCCGTCGGCCAGATGCAGGGCGATGTTGGCGCCCTCGCGCGAATGCAGCGGCTTGCGCACCCAGCCCGGCGCCAGCGCGGCGCCGTCGTCGAACGCGGCCGGCAGCAGGTTGGGATGGCCGCGATGGCGCTCCCACAGCAGCGGCAGGATGCCCTTGTTGCTCAGCAGCGCCTTCCACGGCGGCTCCAGCAGGCGCAGGCCCGAGCCCGGCAGCGCCTGGCCGAAGCGCTCGGCGAACAGGTCCTCCAGCGGATACAGCTTGAACAGCGCGCCGATCACCACGTCGTCCAGGTCGGTATAGCGCCCGTCCTCGGACAGGCCGATGTCCTCGATCGCGATCGCCTCGCCGAACAGGCCGGCCTGCGCCGCGCAGTCGCGCAGGTAGGCGACCGTGCCCTGGTCTTCCTCTGAATCGCGCACCGCGGCAAAGTACAGCGGCGGCGGCAACTGCGCCGCCAGTTCGGCGAAGCGCGCCACCAGCGTTTCGTGGACCGAATTGAACTGGTCGGCGTCGCGCGCCAGGCGGCCCTGCGCGCGCTGGTCTTCCAGCCACTGCCACTGGAAGAACGCCGACTCGAACAGCGACGTCGGCGTGTCGTAGTTCAGCTCGTACAGCTTGGCCGGGCCGGTGCCGTCGTAGGCCAGGTCCAGGCGCCCGTACAGGTGCGGATCGCGGCGACGCCAGCTCTCGGCGATCCAGTCGCGGAACGCCGGCGGGATCGCCAGCCGCTGCATCAGCGCCTCGCTGGCGACGATCTCCTCGACCAGCCCCATCGCCATCTGGTGCAGCTCGGCGCTGGGATCCTCCAGGTCGCGCTCGATCTGGCGCAAGGTGAACGCGTAGTAGGCGCGTTCGTCCCAGTAGCGCTCGCCGTCGATGGTATGGAAACGGAAACCGCACTCGGCGGCCTGCGCGCGCCAGTCGCCGCGTTCGACGATCGCGATGCGTTGCATGTGCTTGCCTTGATTCGGAATTGCTCTGCGGCGATCAGCCGCCGAAACTGCCGCGCGCGCCGCTGGAGCTGCCGAAGCCGCCGCGGCTGACGGTGACCGCGCGGTTCGGCGTGGCGCCGATATGGGTCATGGTCTGGTTGCCGCGCAGGCTGGTGGCCGCGCCGGCGCCGGCGCCGCTGGCCGGGCGCTGCCACTGGCTCTGCCGGTCCTGGTAGGCGGGCGCGGCGTTGAAGCCGGCCATGCGGTTGCCGTTGAGCATCTGCGACAGGAAGAAACCGGTCATCAGCGGGCCGATGAACGAATGCCCCTGGCTGTCGCGCTGCTCCACGCAGCGCTCGGCGGAATACTCCTGCGCGCACTGCTCGCGGCTGGCGTACTTGGGACCCTGCTCGGCCGACTGCTGCTGCGCCTGCTTGAACGCCTCGCGGCAGGTGGTGATGTCGTGGGTCTGCTCCGCGCAGGCCTCCACCGAGGTGTACAGCCCCTCCTGGGTCTGGGTCTTGGCCTCGCGCTCGCAGGCGGTGAACAGCAGCGGCGCGGTGCCCATCAGCAGCAGCGCGGCCTTCTTGGATCGCTTCATCGGTGCCCTCCCGGACGACAGACCGGCATGATGCCTGGTTCCGGCCGGCGACGGAAATCGCCAGCGCCGCGCATTGCGCGGTCGTCCGCACCGCCCCATCGCCGCGGCGCCCTCTGCGCGGCCCGCGCGCCTTGCCGGTTCATCGCCGGCAAGGCAGCCGCGCAGGCCGCGTGATAACGTGACGAATGGCCCCGCACGAGGCGAAAAAGGTTGCGACTGCAACCCTTTGCGCCCCGCCCGGCCGACCGCTTCCGCCAGCACTCCGCCCGCCTTCGACCGCACGACGCCCCCCATGCCCGACTATCGCTCCAAGACCTCCACCCACGGCCGCAACATGGCCGGCGCGCGCGCGCTGTGGCGCGCCACCGGCATGCAGGACGCGGACTTCCACAAGCCGATCATCGCCATCGCCAACTCCTTCACCCAGTTCGTGCCCGGCCACGTGCACCTGAAGGATCTCGGCCAGCTGGTCGCGCGCGAGATCGAGCGCGTCGGCGGCGTGGCCAAGGAGTTCGACACCATCGCCGTGGACGACGGCATCGCCATGGGCCACGACGGCATGCTGTACTCGCTGCCCAGCCGCGAGATCATCGCCGACTCGGTGGAGTACATGGTCAACGCGCACTGCGCCGACGCGCTGGTATGCATCTCCAACTGCGACAAGATCACCCCCGGCATGCTGATGGCCGCGCTGCGCCTCAACATCCCCACCGTGTTCGTGTCCGGCGGGCCGATGGAAGCGGGCAAGACCAAGCTCGCCGACCACAACCTGGACCTGATCGACGCGATGGTGATCGCCGCCGACGACAGCGCCTCCGACGAGAAGGTCGCCGCGTTCGAACGCAGCGCCTGCCCCACCTGCGGCTCGTGCTCGGGCATGTTCACCGCCAACTCGATGAACTGCCTGACCGAGGCGCTGGGCCTGGCGCTGCCGGGCAACGGCACCGTGCTGGCCACCCACGCCGACCGCGAGCAGCTGTTCCTGAAGGCCGGGCGCACCGCGGTGGAACTGTGCCACCGCTGGTACGGCGCCGAGGACCCGACCGCGCTGCCGCGCGGCATCGCCACCTTCGAAGCATTCGAGAACGCGATGACCCTGGACATCGCGATGGGCGGCTCCACCAACACCATCCTGCACCTGCTCGCCGCCGCGCAGGAAGGCGAAGTGCCGTTCACCTTGCGCGACATCGACCGCCTGTCGCGGCGCGTGCCGCAGCTGTGCAAGGTCGCGCCCAACGTGCAGAAGTATCACATCGAGGACGTGCACCGCGCCGGCGGCATCGTCTCCATCCTCGGCGAACTGGCGCGCGGCGGCCTGCTGCATACCGACCAGCCCACCGTGCACAGCCGCACCCTCGCCGACGCCATCGCGCAATGGGACGTCACCCAGACCGACGACGACGCCGTGCACACGTTCTACAAGGCCGGCCCGGCCGGCATCCCCACCCAGGTCGCCTTCAGCCAGGCCACGCGCTGGCCGACGCTGGACGCCGACCGCGCCGCCGGCTGCATCCGCGATGTCGCCCATGCCTATTCTCAGGAAGGCGGGTTGGCGGTGCTGTACGGCAACATCGCCCTCGACGGCTGCGTGGTCAAGACCGCCGGCGTGGACGAATCGATCCACGTGTTCGAAGGCAACGCCAAGGTGTTCGAGAGCCAGGATGCGGCGGTCAAAGGCATCCTGGCCGACGAAGTGAAGGCCGGCGACGTGGTGGTGATCCGCTACGAAGGCCCCAAGGGCGGCCCCGGCATGCAGGAGATGCTGTACCCGACCTCGTATCTGAAATCCAAGGGCCTGGGCAAGCAATGCGCCCTGCTCACCGACGGCCGTTTCTCCGGCGGCACCTCCGGCCTGTCGATCGGCCATGCCTCGCCGGAAGCCGCCGCCGGCGGCGCCATCGGCCTGGTCCGCGACGGCGACAGGATCCTGATCGACATCCCCAACCGCAGCATCAACCTGCTGGTCGACGACGCCGAACTGGCCGCCCGCCGCGCCGCGCAGGACGCGCAAGGCTGGAAGCCGGTCGAAGTGCGCCCGCGCAAGGTCACCACCGCACTGAAGGCGTACGCGCTGCTGGCGACCAGCGCGGACAAGGGCGCGGTGCGCGACAAGGCGATGTTGGACGGTTGAGGCATTGCCATGAAGACCGTGGGTTCCCGCGGTCTTCATGGCATTCCGGCATCGCACGTCGCGCACCACGATCTCGCCGCGAACCATGTCCACATCCTTGATCCGCAATCGCAGGCATTCCAGCAGCCGCATGCCGCTGCCGTAGAGCAACCCGGCCATCAGCCAGCAAGGCCCCTCCATGGCGACCAGCAAGCGCGCGACCTCCTCGACCGAGAGCACCACCGGAATCCGCCGCGGTCGCTTGGCTCGCACCAGATTCTCCATCCAGGGCAGTTCCACACCCAGAACATCACGATAAAGGAACAACAGCGCCGCCAGCGCCTGATTCTGCGTTCCGGCCGAGACCTGCCGCTGGGTCGCCAGACTGGTCAGGAACGCTTCGACCTCGGCCTGGCCCATCCGCGCTGCATGCCGCTTGCCGTTGGCCAGGATGAAGCGCCGTATCCAGCCAACATACGCCTGCTCGGTGCGCAGGCTGTAATGCCGAAGCCGCAACCGGCCACGCACCTGCTCCGGCAACCTCGGCGGTGGATGCGCCGTTACGCCTTCATCTTCACGGGTGTAACTCATACGCCAGCTCGAAAGTCGGATAACGCAGCCAGCATTGACGTACGGAGCCGCGGCCACCATCCGGCAAGTCATTGATGCAGCGTAGGAATTCCCCTCTTTGCAGACGCCTGGCGTTGGCGGATACTTGGCGCATCACCGCTTTTAGGCGGTCAAATAGTAGTTAGGTGCCATGAGATTGATTGAGGCAGATCCAACATTAGATGAGCGCCCTGACTTCGGTTCTGGCGTTAGTGACCGAGTCCTTTCGCTTCGGGAAAGGTCGCTCTCGTCGTTGAGCTTGGGTGAGATTGCATTTTGCCTTCGTCAAACTGTTGCGCTTTCCCACACTGTACCCATCGCTCTTGAGGCATTGGCTAACCAGCCATTGGTCGCGGCAGAGCTTTACCCCGGTGATCTCTTGGTCAGTCTTCTACATGCTGCAGACCGTTCTGCGCTACCGGTGCACCAGCTGGCCGAACTGCACGGCATTTGCTCTGCTGCTATTGCTGGGGCAGACTCCATTCAAGAGTCGGTGGTGCCTGTGGCCCTCGCATTCGCGGGTCGTAGCAATGGCACCTAACAATTCATTCAAGCCGAAACCGCTTCGCGGTTCGGCTTAATTCAGGCGTTAGGCCGTGGTGGAGCAACAGCATCGGTGCTCGCATCTTCGACCAGTTCACTGGCGCGCACGCGGTTGGCTCCGGACAGGGGTTCTCACCGTAACTGGCATCGGACAGTCCGTCGCTTCGTCATTTCGTGTCACTGCCGCGCGGCACTCATTGCGCCTAGCTTCGGAGCCAACAGGCCCCGTGGCATTGCGGTGCAAGCTTCACCCCGCAAGCTGTGGCACACTCGGCTCAGGCGGGCAGTGCTGGGGAGCACGGTTGCGGTCTCAACCGTTTCGGCCACTCACTGCCTAACAACTCATTCAAGCCGATGTTGCTTCGCAACGCGGCTTAATTCAAGCGTTAGGCCGCTTACGAGACAACCATGCCACTCGGAGAAATCGCTGGTGAAGCTCTTGGAGGAATTGTCCGCGTCGTCGGTCGTATTCTTTTCGAGGTCTTCTTTGAACTCACCATTCAAGGCACCGGCTACATTCTTGTCCGCACTGTCAGACCAGAGGCAGAGCCAGATGACACTATTTGCACTGTTGTAGGCTTGCTTTTTTGGGTGGTTGTTGGCGTCGGTGGCTACTTTGTCTATCGCGCAACAGCGGCCTAACAATTCATTCAAGCCGACGCCCCTTCGGGGCGCGGCTTAATTCAGGCGTTAGACCTCATGAAAGTTGATCTCTCGCCAAAGTCTTCCCGATCGCCCACAGAGGTTCAGGTTCTCGTTTCGATTGAGATAGAGCGAATTTCTGATCCAGCATTAGCTGATGCCATTCGCTCCTTCCTAGTTCCCCCGCGAATGGAGCTTCGAACTTGGGATTGGAGCAATGACTACCTCCAACTACCAACCTGGGTTGTTGCGGAAAGCCAGCGATATGACTATGGAATTGTCTATTCGGACAATGGATTTGGGCCAGACAATCCGTGGGGGCTCGTCTTCTCGTCCCACACCAACTTCGGCGTCGACTATTGCTGGTACTCTTCGCTCGAATCTGCCTTCTTGGAGTCTCGGCTTGTGGAGGAGACTAGCGATGGCCGCGATGAGGCCTAACAATTCATTCAAGCCGAACCCGCTTCGCGGATCGGCTTAATTCAGGCGTTAGGCCCCACATGATGCTCACTCGTACTCAAGCCCAAGCACTGGTTGAAGCTCGGCTTTCCACTGCGGCGGACGAGGCTGCTTGTGATGTTGTTGTCGTTGACTCGGCAACAATTGAACGGTCCTTTGGCTGGGCGTTCTTCTATGAATCGCGCCTCTACCTCGAGACAGGAGAGCTTGTGCATCGCCTAGCCGGCAATGCCCCACTCATCGTCAATCGCTTTACGGGAGAGGTAGTGCTAACCGGCACAGCCCATCCAACCGATTACTATTTGACGCAATATGAGGCATCGCTCACTGGGGGCGGGGCCTAACAATTCATTCAGGCCGACGCCGCTTCGCGGCGCGGCTTAACTCAGGTGTTGGACCTGCCATGAAATCTCTCGTAATCCCGCCCGCCGCACAACGCGATGACAATGCCATCCAAATGCTCAGCGCTTGGATCGCTGAGCGCGGACAACACTGTACGATCAAGATCGGCCTGTGGCGGGACAACGGCCGTGAGGAGGCTCCTGCCTGGGGCATCTTCCTTGCAGACACCATTCGTCACATCGCCAATGCGCTCCAAGAGGAGCACGGTCAATCTGCACCCGATACCATTGCAGCCATCCTGAAGTCACTCCATAACGAGTTGGACGTCCCTACGTCTGATGTCAAAGGCGCTTTTAGTCATGGTCACGGATAGCAGGCTAACAATTCATTCAAGCCGAACCCGCTTCGCGGGTCGGCTTAATTCAGGCGTTAGGCAGCGCAGATGGAATCTTGGCGGTGAGACTATGAAGATTGGCGAGCTAGTATCATTCGGACACAACATTGCCGACTCTCTGGCAAGTGGGATCTGCTTCATGGTGGGCATCTATTCCACAGACATCCTTGGAGAGGCTGCGGCCTCGCCAGAAGGCCACATAGACGTGGACTTTCTAACCGGCACGACTTTCGGCAGTCCGGTTTCAGCTGAGCTGAGGCGCGCGATTCCAAAGTACGCGGATATGCTTCCGGAACTTGCTACGAGACACGATCTGGACGCTGCAGAGATCAAAGTTCTGTCGGCTAGGTTCGGCACTGATCTGGTCGCCGGCCCCCACTTCTTGGTTACGGTGGAGGCTTCGGATGGGCGTCGATCGGTCGACCAGTACGCGGGCATTCCCGGTGGGCGGTATCGCAGGTCGCGCAGAAGCGCTTCCTAACAATTCATTCAAGCCGATGCCGCTTCGCGGCACGGCTTAGCTCAGGCGTTAGGCATGCCAAAGCATCGAACGGATCTTGAAAAGGCTGCAGGCCAGCTAATTTCCGCTGTCCAGAAAGAATGGGGTGACGTAGTGGGCGAGCCGGGTGCCGAGGTTAGTGAGGAGGTAATGCACAACTGTCACGCTCTTCTCCAGGCAGCAAAGACTGTTGATGATCTCGCCCACGAACTGGACGGTAGGTCCGTAATGGGTTATCTGGGCAGGAGTTGGGTGCGCCTGCATCCGGACGTGCTTCCAGCAATCAGGTCATTTGAAGGATTGCTTACGGCTGGCAGCATGCCCAACAATTCATTCAAACCGAAGCCACCTCGAGGCTCGGCTTAATTCAGGCGTTAGGGCTCACATGAAGCTTCTCGCAGCGGCGACACTCGCATTGGTCGTTAGTCAGGTTTCTGCCGAGCAGCCGGAGTCTTGGCTGCGAGCTCCAGCGACCAACATAAACACCGCCAAAATCGTTAAGCCGGTACCGCGCGATTATATATTTGAGGTACCGGTTTCCCTTTTTGACATGGCCATGGAAGAATTGCGTGCTAAGCCCATCGTGCCTCTGCAGAGCTATGACGTAGATTCATTTAGCCGTTGGCATTTCTCTTGCCCCAGAGCAACAAGCCCGTATCTCGTTCGCGCGGTCTATAGCAATGGTGGCACTGGTGGCTATCATCTCCAGCAAGTTGATTCGTCGTTATGGGTTGGTCACGCTTCACTAGGCGCGTCGTCCGGCGAGCATCGCTCGGCTCTCCTCGCCTGTCTGGATTTTCAACCGTCTCAAGTATTTGTCTTGAGCAGTGGGGCCATCTGAGTGAGTTCCCAACAATTCATTCAAGCCGAACCCGCATCGCGGATCGGCTTAATTCGGGCGCCAGCACCCTATGACAGTTGATCTGCAAGCTCGAGCAACTTTGGCTGAGTCAACCCGCTGGCTTGTTGGCGGTCGCATCACCAATTTCCAGTTCGCCGATTCGGTGCCGCGATCAAAAGATCCGGCGATCCGAGAGATCTACAACCAGTTCCTCTGGCTGCTTTACTGCGACCTCCGGGAGCATCGCCTGACCGGCAAGGACGAACTGCCGCAAGCTCAAAGAGACGTGGCCGCACGCTGCGTTCTCTTTCTCAAGTCAGGACTCCCATATTCATGGCCCGTCCTTTCTCGCGCACAATCCGCGCTTCTCGCCGTTGCCAATCTCCTGACGCTCGGCGTAGCCGGCCGCATCTACTTCCACCACCTCTGCTCTTCCGGAGACATGTCGTACTGGCCTTTCAAATCACAGGGACAGTACGCTTCCGCCCTAGGAGCGCCGGTCTACCTATCCGGGACGGGCACTAACAATTCATTCAAGCCGAAGCCCCTTCGCGGCTCGGCATAATTCAGGCGTTAGCTGGCATGGAGACAGTTCGGCACTCGTTGATGCTTCGGGAAAGCGAGAAGCGCTTCGCGTCGGCTGAACTGCTGCGGGCGGCAGGCGACGAATCAGATTCAGCGTACCTACTACAGCTTGTCGGCTTCGAGTTGCTACTCAAGGTTGTCGTAGAGCGCGCCACGGCCGAAAAGGCTCACGGCCATCATTACTTGCCGCTGTTCAATCAACTCCCGCAGGAAATCCAAGCCACCGTGCTGCGGCTCGCCGGAGAATGGGTGGGTTCGTCCACTCTCGCCGATCGCCACGAAGGCGTCTTTACCGATCTCGGTGGAAATTTCGTGAAGTTGCGCTACCCCTACGAAAAGTACAGCTCTCTTCCCAAGGAGCAGTACCAGCGGGTTGGAGAAGACTGGATTGCTCGTGGCGCCAGCAACGCGGAGGCGGACTTCCGCTACCATCCTGAAGAGTTGCGAGCGCTCACGCTGGCCCTGCGGGAGGTCGCTGGTGCCAGCTAACAATTCGTCCAAGCCGACGCCGCTTCGCGGCGCGGCTTAACTCAGGTATTAGGCGTCATGGCGCAACCATCAAGGTTGCTCAGCCAAGAGGAATACGAGTCAACTTTCTCGCCACCCATGCTCCACATAGCCGAGGGTGCGGATGAGATCGTTGCTAGGAGCTTGAGTCAGGCTTCCTTCCTGCATCCGCTACCACGACCTTGTCCTTTCCCCCACGCTGGTTGGGGGCAATTGCTTTGTGTGTTGTCGTGGTTATCTGCTGCTTCGTATATTGGTGGCGCGGCCAGGAGCTCGTTTCAGCTGGCGCCGCTTCGCGGTGCAGCCAATTCGGCCTTGGCGCCAGGAGGATTCATGGAAGTCTTGATCGCGGTAGTGATTGTTGCCGGCCTGGCTGGTGGGCTGGCCGTATTGCTGCTTGGCTTGCTGCTACCCCGCAAGTTCTGCCCTAGATGCAACACGGCGTTGCCTCGCTTCCGCAAGCCTTCAAGCGGCCGGGAAGCGATGCTCGGGGGCTGGTCTTGTCCGTCTTGTGGTGCAAAGATCGCGCGCAATGGCGCGCTTCTACCGGATTAGCGGCGTGCTCGGCATCCTCCCTGACACGTCGTTCAACCTGAGCCCGCGACCGAGAACGTGCCGAGCAGGTTTGGCTGCCCAAGACCTGTACCTGCCATTCGGCTTCGCCAGGCCGACGCCGTTCACGACATGCTTCACATGGCGGGCCTCGTGACGAACTCGCAACGCCCGGACAGCTACTGTGCAAGTAACTTGGCAGACGGAGAATTGCGATGTCGGACTTGCACAAGCAGACCCTGGAAAAGGCCAATGAAGCCATCTCCAACGGCGATTTCGAAGGCTTCCTGCGCCACTGCACGGAAGACACCGTATGGAATTTCATAGGCGACCGGACGCTCAGGGGCAAGGATGCCGTGCGCCAGTGGATGGCGGAGGCATACCAGGAACCGCCTGTGTTCCGGGTGCATCAGATGATCGCGGAAGGCCAATTCCTTGCCGCGATCGGCGTCATCACCCTGAAGGGATCGGACGGGCAGGAAGCCGAGCATGCGTATTGCGACGTGTGGCGCTTCGAGGGCGGGCTGATGGCCGAGTTGAATGCCTACGTGGTCGAGCCCTGATCGATCCTGGATCAGGTTCGCCGCGCAGCGCGAGATTGCAGCCAGCCGCCGACCAGGCGACGGGGACTCTTCGGTCCTGGGAACGTTACGATCGGATGGATCCTTAGCCGGCCGCAACGCGTTGACCATCGCCGCCTTGCTCGCGATCAACAGCTCATCCAGGCCGGTCCCCGCTTCGCGGGCCGGCTCCGTACAGGTCGGACATTCATGCGAACGCTTCAAGAACTGCTCGACGGCGACGACCCGGCGATGCCGCTGGTCAGGCAATGGCTTTCGGAGGCCAGCCGTCCGTTCGAGCTCCTCCCGCCTTCGCCGCGGCGCGGCGACGTCCTGGTCGGCCTGCAGGTCACCACACGGTCGCCGATGGGCGCCATCGCGTACGAGACCGGCGGGCTGTTGATCGATCACGGTTGGCTGCGCATCCTCGGCTCGGGACATCCGGCACTGCCGCGCGACATCGTCGGGTGGAATGCCGGCCGGTCTTCGGGCCACCTGCTGGTCGCGGACGACGTGGTGGGCGGCTTCTTCTCGTTGAACGGCGGCAGCCTGGGAAGCGATCTGGGCGCGATGTACTACCTCGCGCCCGATACGCTGCGGTGGGAAGCCCTGGATATCGGCTACTCAGATTTCCTGTGCTGGACGCTCAGCGACCGACTGGACGTGTTCTACGAAGGCTTGCGCTGGCACGGCTGGGAAACCGACGTGAAACAGGCCGGTGGCGACCGATGCTTCAGCTTCTTTCCGTTTCTTTCGACCGAGGAGGGCTCCGTTGCCTCCAGTTCCCGCAAGCTGGTGGACGTCGCGGAGCAATTCGCATTCAATACGGAGCTGGTCGGCCATGCGCAATGAGCTGGATCCGTAGCAGCTTCGCAGGCGATAGCGTCGGCGAAAGGTCGGGCAGTCCGGCCGGCTCTCCCGATCGCCTACTCCTTGAGACATCACAACCCTATGCTCCACCACATCTCCCTTGGCGTTTCCGACATCGAGCGTTCGGCGCGCTTCTACGACGCCGCGCTTCTGCCGCTCGGCTACGTGCGTGTGTGGGAAGACCTGACCCCGGGCGACGACGATCAGGCTGTGGGCTATGGCCCGCCCGGCGATGGCGACCGCTTGGCCATCAAGCTCCGCGGCGCGAATGCATGCGCGCCCGGCCCCGGATTCCATCTCGCCTTCGCTGCCGCTAGCCGTGCTGCCGTCGACGCGTTCCATGCGGCGGCGCTGCGCAACGGCGGCCAGGACAATGGCGCTCCCGGGCCGCGTCCGGACTACGGGGACAGCTACTACGCCGCGTTCGTCGTCGATCCCGACGGCCATCGTCTCGAGGCTGTCCTCAACCCGACACCCTGATGCTGGGATGCCGCTCAGGGGCCTGTAGCGAGCGCGAGAATCGGTGCATCGACCGAGTGGTCGGGCAGCTTCCCGGATTCGTTCGCTCCACCAATCGGGCGCCATTCGTTGCGCAACGACGGTCGACGCGATGGCGCTTCCGGCCTGCCTGGTCGAAGGAACGGCTCGAGTTGGCGTCGTAAATGCGCCAGCGAGGCTTCTTGTTATCCTGCTCCCCTTCTTTCATGGACGAACCGAGCCACCATGTCCGACGACGCCGCGTCCCGTATCGGGAACATATTGCTGGGCCTGCTGTTCGCGCTGATCGGGCTCGTCCTGCTGGGTATTGCGGTCGGTCTCGCGCTTGACCGGCGCGAATTCCTCGCTCGCGCACAGACCGCCGATGGCATCGTCAGCCGCTTGAACGCCGGCGGCGCGCATCCTGAGATCGCCTTCACCACGGTGGCTGGCGAAAAAATCTCCTATCCCCAGGGCGGCTTCATCTCCGGCTATCGGCCGGGACAGACGGTGCGGGTGCGTTACCTGCCCGAGTGGCCGTCGGGCAGCGCCGTCGTCGATGATCCGGGCGCGCTATGGGGCGTGCCCGTGGTCATGGGAGGGATGGGCCTGATATTCGGCATCGGCGGCGTGGCAAGAGTTGTCCGCCGCAGCCGCGGCGCGGGCCAGCCGCAGCAACGGCGTTGAACGCACGCCACGCCATCCGATGCCGATCGAGGTAACTCCATGGCGGTGGTTGTGCACGGTTCGACCGTTCGCGCACGCGTGAGCGGCGGCAGCCGAAGGCGATCATCTGACGACATGCCTTTATGCCCTGCGCGGTTAGGCTAACGCACCTCACCGTTGCGAATGGCACCGATGCGTCCAACCCGGCCCTTGCGGATCGGCCTGATCTCCGACACCCACGGCCTGCTACGGCCGAAGGCGCTGGCGGCGATGCAGGGCTGCGACGCGATCGTGCATGCCGGCGACGTCGGCAAGCCGGAAATCCTCGACGCCTTGCGCGCGATCGCGCCACTGCATGCGATCCGCGGCAACATCGATACCGCGCCATGGGCGCAGCCGCTGCCCGAGATCATGGACATCGAGATCGCGGGCGTGCGCCTGCACGTGCTGCACGACCCGAAGACCTTGGCACGGGAACCGGCGTCGGTGGACGTGGTGGTCAGCGGGCATTCGCACAAGCCGTTGCTGCGGACCCGCGGTGGCGTGCTGTACGTCAATCCCGGCAGCGCCGGTCCGCGGCGTTTCAGCCTGCCGATCAGCGTCGGCTATCTGCATCTGGATGCCGAAGGCGTCCGCGGCGAGCTGTTCGATCTGGTGTGAGACGGCGGCAGGCCGTACGCAAGCATGGAACCATGCATGACCCGGGAGCGCGGGTCTGCGCCACGCTCGCTGCGGACACGGCACAGGCGCGACCGTAACGGTGGGTAGCGCAATCGCCCGTGCGGATGCCAGGCGTCCGGATCGAGCGCTCACCGGCAATTGCGCGATCCGCACGCGCGGCAGTCGTTCGCGGCGTTGGCGACCGCGGCTCCAGCCACGCCCGACGCCTCGCTCCACCGGCACACTGGCGCCCGCCCGCCGATGCATGGCGGCATGCCGCCCGAGTGCACCGCGGCGATCGCTGCTGCCGCCATCGCCAATCTCCGCTAGAGTTGGCCGCGAGCCGGGAGGCTGATCGGCACGGGGACGGGAGAGGCAGATGTCGCGCGGGGGCGCACGCATGCCGGGTACCCGGTGCAGCCGCGAATGGACGATCTGCGTTGCGCAACGGAAAGGGGGATGTCTTATGTGGAAAAAGCTCGGCGGCACCTTCGGCAAGCTCGGCCTCGGAAAAATGTCCAAGGACGAATACCAGGCGAACCTCAACGGCATGAACATGTTCTTCGGGGCCGTGCTGGGGCTGGTCCTCGCCGGTACCGAGAGGCTTCAGGACTGGCAGTTCGGCGTCGTGCTGGCCATGCTCGCCGGCATCGTCGTTTCCATCCTCTTCATTTCCAGCAGCCGGCACAGGGTCGTCTATGCGATCTATACGGTGGTGCTGGTGCTGACGTTCCCGGGCATGGTCGACCTCATCCTCAAGGGGCGCGATGTCATCCCCGGCAAGGTCCAGCCCACGCTGATCGTGTGGACCGCCATGACCATCATGGTGGAGTTCTGGGGCCGCGAAAGCGACCAGTCCGCTTCCGCGGCCGGCGCCGACCAGTCCGGCTGAGGGCGACGATGGCCATCCTCAAACGCATCGTCCAGTCCTTGTGGTGGCTTGCACTGGCCTACGTGCCGCTGGCGCTCTCCGACCGGATCGAGCGCTTGTACGCGGAACTGGGCTGCCCACCTCGCGGGGATTGCTACGTGGCCGGCACGATGACGGCATTCGACCTCGAGCTGTTGATGTTCGCCATCGCCGCGCTGGTGTGGCCCGCCTGCCTCTGGTTTCTCGGCCTGCGCTGGATGGCCGGCCGGCTGGGCATCTGGCTTGGAACCCTGTTCAAGGCGAACCGGCTGCGCCGGCCGGGCTGATTCGCGCAGTGGTTCCAGGGGCCGGCGGCACATGGCCTCCGCGCATGCTCACCAGTCCGTCGGCGCGTAGTCCTTCAGGAACTGTCCCCACACGTGCTCGCCGGTGTTGAAGCCGTGGATGATCGGATCGACGATGCGCGCGGCGCCGTCGACGATGTCCAGTGGCGGATGGAAGCGCTCTTCCTGCACCTTGCGCGCGGCGATCTCGGCCGGATCCTCGTCGGTCACCCAGCCGGTGTCCACGCTGTTCATGTGGATGCCGTCGTTCTGGTAATCGGCGGCCGAGGTGCGGGTCATCATGTTCAACGCGGCCTTGGCCATGTTGGTGTGCGGATGCCGGGTGGTCTTGAAGTTGCGGTAGAACTGCCCTTCCATCGCCGACACGTTGACGATGTGCTTGTCGCGCTCGGGCGTGCGCAGCATCAGCGGCTTGAGCCGCGCGTTGATGATGAACGGTGCGATCGCGTTGACCAGCTGGGTCTCCAGCAGCTCCACCGACGGCACTTCGGCCATCAGCAGGCGCCACGAATTTCGCCCGCGCAGGTCCACCTGTTGCAGATCCTGGTCCAGACGCCCTTCCGGGAACAGGTGCTGCTGGCCGAGCAGCTCGTCGGCCAGCAGCGGCACCTGCGACAGCTCGGCGGCGCGGGTCAGGCCGTCGGCGCCGCTGAGGCCGTGGCCCTGGCCCGCCGGCAGTGTGGTCGCCGACGCGGCCGGCAGCAGTTCCGGGCTGCGCAGGCCTTCGTAGTGGCCGACCAGGCGGCGCACGTGCTCGGGCAGTTCGTGCAGCGCGGCGGTCTCGCCGGCCATCATGTGCGCGTAGAACTGCGGCGGCCGGCGCACGGTCTGGCAGGCGTTGTTGACGATGAAGTCCAGCCGCTCGCGCGTGGCCAGCAACTGGCTGCAGAACGCTTCGACGCTGGGCGTGTGGCGGAGGTCCAGGCCGAACACCTGCAGGCGGTGGCCCCATTCGGCGAAGTCCGGCTCCTGCGCGTAGCGCGCGGCCGAATCGCGCGGGAAGCGCGTGGTCACGATCAGCTCGGCGCCGGCGCGCAGCAGCTTCAACCCGGCCTGGTAGCCGATCTTGACCCGGCCGCCGGTCAGCAGCGCCACGCGGCCGCGCAGGTCGGCGGTCTCGGTGCGCTTGAAGTAGTTCAGCTCGGCGCAGGCCGGGCACATCTGGTCGTAGAAATGGTGCAGCCGGGTGAACTTCTGCTTGCACACGTAGCAGTGGCGCAGTTCGGGCGAATGCGCCGGCGCGGGTTCTTCGGTCGCGGCATTGCGGGCGTCGTGCAGGCCTGCAGCGTGCGGCGGGAAATAGTTCGGCGTGCTGAACACCGGCTTGCGCCGCAGCGCGCGGATGCCGGTCTGCTCGAGCAGCGCCTCGGCCTTGCGCACCTTCTCCTGGTGGCGTTCGCGCGCCTGCTGCTTGAGCAGCTGCCGGCGCGCCTTGGGCTCGGGGTGGTAGACCTTGGCCACCACCTGGTGCAGGCGCACGCGGTCGGCCTCGGGCAGCGCATCGAGCACGCTGCGGTCGGCGTCGATGGCTTCGAGCAGGTCCAGGGCGACGCGCAGGCGCTCGGTCAGGGGCAGGTCGTCGGTGGCGGAGGGCGAGGCGGTGGTGTTCAAGACGGATCCGGGATGAGCGGCGGCGAGCCGTGGAAAGGCGCGGCAGAACGCCGACGAAGACAGCGGTAGAGGCAGCGACGCGGCGCGCCCGGCGCTTGCAGCGAGCGGACAGCGGCAGCGCCAGGAACGTTGCGATGGGCCGGGACGGGCCGGCCAGGCGACATTTTCGCCGATCCGGGGGTGCCGGCGCCATGCCGGCCGCGGAGCGCGTCCCGATCCGCCCCGATACGGCCCGCTTCAGGCTGCGTGCGCTGGCGATGACGCCATCGCTCATGCGCCGTCGGCAGGCGTGTCGACCTTGCGTACCACCGTCTGCCGCGGCTTGAGCGCGCGCCCGGCGGCGTCGCGCGGCAGCATCGCCGGCACCGGCTTGCCGGTGCGCCGATCGAGCAGGCGCGAATGCGCCTCGCCCGGCGCGAACAGGTGCCGCTCGCCCCATTGCCGCAACGCCAGCAGCAGCGGGAACAGCTGCTCGCCTTTTTCGGTGAGCGCGTACTCCTGGTAGGCGCTGCCATCGGCGGCCGGCCGCAGCGCCAGGATCTGCGCCTCGACCAGCAGGCGCAGGCGATCGGCCAGGATGTTGCGCGCCATGCCCAGGCTGCGCTGGAAATCGCCGAACCGGCGGACCCCGTCGAAGGCGTCGCGCAGGATCAGCAACGCCCAGCGCTCGCCGATCAGGTCCACCGAACGCGCCACCGGACACGGCTGGGCGTGGTCCTTGCTGCGTCTGGCCATGCTGGCTCCTCTTCGCCGAGTGCGGCACCTGGTTGCATTTTAAAACCAAAGGCGACAGGCTGTTACTGGTTTTTAATTGCAACCACTTTGCGACGCGTACGCCCATGCCGACCATCTCCAGCCCCGATCCCGAGCCGCCCAGGCTGCGCCGCGCGCAGGTGGCGTTGTTCGCCTGCGCCAGCGGCGCCAGCGTGGCCAACGTGTACTTCGCGCAGCCGCTGCTCGACGCGCTGGCGGCGGAATTCGGCATCGGCCAGGGCGCTGCCGGCGGCGTGATCGGTGCGACCCAGGCCGGCTGCGCACTGGCGCTGCTGCTGGTGGTGCCGCTGGGCGATCGCCATGCGCGGCGCCCGCTGATGCTGTGGCAAGCCGGCGCACTGCTGGCCGCGCTGCTGGCGGTGGCTGCGGCGCCGACGCTGCCGGCGCTGCTGGCCGGCATGCTCGCCGTGGGCCTGCTGGGCACGGCGATGACCCAGGGCCTGATCGCCTATGCCGCGGCCAGCGCCGCAGCGTCCGAACGCGGCCGGGTGGTCGGCGCCGCCCAGGCCGGCGTGGTGATCGGCCTGTTGCTGGCGCGCGTGCTGGCCGGCGTCGTCGCCGACCTGGCCGGCTGGCGCGGCGTCTATGCGGCGTCCGCGGCGCTGACCCTGGCACTGCTGCTGTGGCTGCGCCGCGGGTTGCCCGCCCTGCCCGCGCCGCAGCGGCCGCCCGGCTACGCGGCCCTGCTGCGCTCGATGCTGCGCATGCTGGCGCACGAGCGCGTGCTGCAGATCCGCGGCGGCATCGCGCTGCTGATGTTCGCCAGCTTCTCGATCTTCTGGACCGCGCTGGTGCTGCCGCTGAGCGCGCCGCCGCATGCGTACTCGCATGCCGCGATCGGCGCGTTCGGCCTGGTCGGGGCGATCGGCGCGTTGGCCGCGGCGCGCGCCGGGCACTGGGCGGACCGCGGCTGGGCGCAGCGTTGCAGCGGCCTGATGCTGGCCTTGCTGCTGGCGTCGTGGCTGCCGCTGGCGCTGGGCATGCGCTCGCTGGCAGCGCTGATCGCCGGCATCGTCGCGCTGGACATGGCCGGCCAGGCGATCCACGTGATCAACCAGAGCCTGGTCTTCCGCGGCGACGCGCAGGCGCACAGCCGGCGCGTGGCCGGCTACATGCTGTTCTACGCGCTCGGCAGCGGCCTCGGCGCGATCGCCGCTACCGCTACCTATGCGCATGCGGGGTGGACGGGCGTGTGCATGCTGGGCGCGGCGACCAGCGCGGCGGCGCTGCTGTTCTGGGCGGCGACGTTGCGCTGGATGCCGGCGGAATCCGCTCGCTAGCCATCGTCGTCGCGTGTATCCGCCGTTGGCGACGAGTGGGGAACGACACCGGGTGGCCTCGGCCATCCGTTGCCATGAGCGGCACCGATAGCGTTTTCGCGCGTCTGTTGCAGACGCTCCGATCGCACGCTTGCGTGGCCGAGCGCCCGCACAGTGGCCTGCGCTGCGCGCGTCAGCGCATCCCATCGAGCGCGCGAGATCGGCCCATGTCCCTGACCTCGCGTGTTTCGTGGAAGTCCAGCAGCGCGCGTGAGTTGCCTGTTGCCGTGGCCCTGGCGCTCGCCTTCGCCGCCATGCGTGCGGCAGGCACGCTGGCGCCGGCGCACTGGCGTTGGCTGCTGCCGCTCGGCTTCGTGTGCATGGCAGCCAGTCCGTGGCTGCTGCTGTCGCGTGCGGGGCGCCAGCAGATCGGATTGGTGCGGCCGATACGGCTCGCCTGGTTCGCACCGTCGATCGCGTTGGGGGCGCTGGCGGCCCTCGCCTGCTTCGCGCTCGGCGCGATCGCCTTCGGCAGCGGCGAGGACAACCGGTTCGCCAGCATTTCACGCAACTACCGCGACACGATTCTCCACCAGGGTTTCACCACGCTGCAGCTGTTTCTGGTCGCCACCGTGCCCGTGCTGCTGTTCAGCCCGATCGGCGAGGAGATCTTCTTCCGCGGCCTGCTGCAACGCGCGCTGGAGGAGCGGTTCTCGCTACGCGCAAGCACCTGTACCGAAGCGCTGCTGTTCGGCCTGGTGCATCTTTGCCATCACGGACTGCTGGCGACCGCGGCCGGCATCCGCCTGCTGCCGCTGTCCGGCGCGCTCTGGGTCGCATTGATGTCCGGCGCGGCTGTTCGCGTGGCTGCGCCATCGCAGCGGTTCGTTGTTCCCGGCAATGGCCGCGCATGCCAGCTTCAACCTGGCGATGAACGCGTGCATCTTCGCGGCGCTGTGGCCGGTGGACTGAGCAACGCCTATCGCAGCAGTGGCGCGCTGCGCGCTCAGCGCAACGGCGCCTGCGCGAACTCGCCGCGCTGCAGCTTGGCCACGTCGTTGCCCTGCGCGTCCCTCGCCTGCAGATCGGCGCCCTTGGCGGCAAGCTCCTTGAGCACCTCGGTGCGCTGGAACAGCGCCGCGTACATCGCCGCGGTCTGCCCGGCGTTGTTGCGCTGGTCGGGCGCGCAATCGGCCTGCATCAGCCGCTTGGCGATGGCCAGCTCGCCCTTGAAGATCGCGCCCATCAGCGCGGTGTTGCCGCGCTTGTCCTGCGCGCACGGATCGGCGCCGGCACGCAGCAATTGCTCCACCGCCGGCTGCTGGCCGTGGTAGGCGGCCAGGATCAACGCGGTATAGCCTTTGTCGTCGCGGGTATTGAGGTCGTAGCGCGCGCGGATGAACTCGGCCAGCATGTCCTGGCGGCCTTCGCGCGCGGCATCGAAGAAGTAGTCGCGCAGTTGCGCCTGGACCTTGGCCGGATCGGCCGGCGCAGACGCGGGCGCAGCGGTGGCGGCCGATGCGGCCACCAGGCTCAACGCGAGGAAGAGGAAGCGACGCATGTTCGGTCTCCGGGAAGGAATGCGCAGCGCGGCGTGGGGAGGCGCCGTCACGCTGCGCAGTGGCGCTCAGTCCTGCAACTGCGCGGCCAGTTGCTTGACCCGCGCCAGGTCGCCCTTGGCGATGCGGGCGACGCCGCTGCCGTAGGCCGGATCGGCCTTGTACAGGAACGACAGCATGATGTGCTTGCTGGCGTCGTCGGTGCCGGCCAACGATTCGCCGAAGCTCTGGATCAGGTCCTGCTGCTCCTTCTTGCTGTAGCTGCGGAACAGTTCGCCGGCCTGCTTGAAGTTCTGTTCACGCACGATCTTGGCCTGCTGGGTGGCGCCCGACAGCGGCAGCCGGCTGTAGCGCGCGTTCGGATCCTGCGGACGCGGGCTGAGCCGGCTCGGCTCGTAGTTGACGCCGCTGGTGGTGGCGCCGTCGTTCATCGCCCCGTCCTGGTTGCCGTTGTTCACCGTCACCCGCGGCCGGTTCACCGGCAGGCTCAGGCCGTTGGTGCCGACGCGGTACAGCTGGGTATCGGCATAGGAGAAGATGCGCCCCTGCAGCAGGCGGTCTTCCGAGGGCTCGATGCCCGGCACCAGGTTGGCCGGCGCCATCGCCACCTGCTCGGTCTCCTGGAAGAAGTTGTCCACGTTCTTGTTCAACACCATCTGCCCGATCTTGCGCTCGGGCACGTCCGGCCAGATCTTGGTCGCGTCCAGCGGATCGAAGTCGAACTTGGCCAGGTCTTCCGGCTTGAGCACCTGGATGTACAGGTCCCACTTCGGATAGTCGCCCCGCTTGATCGCACCGACCAGGTCGTTGGTCAGGTGGCTGTAGTCCTTGCCCTGCACCTGCGCCACCTGCTGCGGATCCAGGTTCTTCAGGCCTTGCAGCGACTTCCAGTGGAACTTGACGTAGTGCACCCCGCCCTGCGCGTTGACCAGCTTGTAGGCGTGCACGCCGTTGCCGTCCATGAAGCGGTAGCCGGCCGGCGTGCCCTCGTTGGAGTACAGCAAGGTCAGCGTGCGGGTGGCTTCGGGCACGTGCGAGAAGAAGTCGAAGCGGCGCGAGTCGTCGTCCAGGTTGGTGCGCGGATCCGGCTTGAACGCATGCACCATGTCCGGGAACTTGATCGCATCGCGGATGAAGAAGGTGGGGAAGTTGTTGCCGACCAGGTCCCAGTTGCCTTCGCTGGTATAGAACTTTGTGGCGAAGCCATGCGGGTCGCGCAGCGTCTCCGGCGAGTGGTTGCCGTGCACGACCGAGGAAAAGCGCACGAACACCGGGGTCTTCTCGCCGACGATGAACACCTTGGCCTTGGTCAGGTCGGAGATGTCGGCGCTGGCGATGAATTCGCCATGCACGCCGGTGCCGCGCGCATGCACCACGCGCTCGGGAATGCGTTCGCGGTCGAATCGCTGCAGCTTCTGGATCAGCTGCACGTCCTGCAGCAGGGTCGGGCCGGCGGCACCGGCGGTCTGCGAGTTCTGGTTGTCGCCGACCGGCGCGCCGTTGTCGCGGGTGAGCGTGGACTGGGCGAACCCGGCGGGGACGATCAGGGTCTGCGACAGCAGGGCGAGCACCAACAGTATTGCAGGGCGCATGGCGTCAGCTCGTGTTGAGGGAGCTGAATCATCGCCGCGCCGCCATGCGTTGGAAATTCGTTAGTTGCTATGACTCCGATAGGCGCCGCAGATGCAGCCTCCACGATGTGACTGCGGTCTCCGACGCCGTGGGCGATGCATTGCAGGTTCGACAGCGCAGGCCGCAGGCGCAATCCGGCGACTGAAAAAAACCGACATCAAAATGTAGACGATGCCGGCGAAGCTGCCGTGCGGTTCGCGCCGAGCGCAGCTGCACTGCGCGCATCGCGCACCACCCCCAGCTCGGGAGAGATTCCGATGCACGACCCGACGGCCGTGCCTGCAGAAATGCGCCGTACCTGAGCAGATTCGCCGCCAGGGTCCGCGCCGAAGGCGGCGGCGACTATGGCCCCAACAGCGGCGGCTACGATCAACCGGGCTACGGCACCTTGCCGTACAGCCTGCGGCAGACGCCATGGCCAGCGCACCTTCGCCGGCTAGCCGATCACCCGCTTGAACGGCGGCAGCGCGTCGATGATGCGCTTGCCGTAGCGCTTGGTCAGCAGGCGCGAGTCGAGGATGATGACCCGGCCGTGGTCGCTGGAACTGCGGATCAGGCGCCCGGCGAACTGGGTCAGCGTGCGCAGCGCGTGCGGCACCGCGATCAGGTTGAAGGCGTTGAGGCCGCGGCTTTCGAGCCACTCGCCGAGCGTGGCGGTCTGCGGGTCGGTCGGCACCGCGAACGGCACCTGGGTGATGACCACGGTGGTGCAGGCCTCGCCGGGCAGATCCAGGCCCTCGCCGAACGAATTCAAGCCGAACAGCACCGAGCCTTCGCCGGCGGCGATGCGGCGCATGTGTTCGCCGATCATCTGCGACTTGGAGCCTTCGCCCTGCACCAGCACGCGGTTGCGCTGCGCGACCGGCAGCAGGTCGGCGACCTTGAGCATCTTCCAGCGCGAGGTGAACAGCACGATCGAGCCCTTGCCCCAGTCCAGTTCCCTGACCAAGTAGCGCGCGACCTCGCGCGGGTGGCCTTCGCGGTCGTCCGGCGCCACCGGGAACTTCGGCACGATCAGCTCGGCCTGGTTGGGCAGGTCGAACGGCGAGGACAGCGACACCATCTCCGCATGCGCGGGCAGCCCGTTGTCGATCGCCAGCGCCTGGAAATCGCCGCCGCCGGTCAGCGTGGCCGAGGTCAGCACCGCCGAGTCCACCTCGCTCCACAGCAGCGCGCGCAGCACCTGCGCGGCCGACACCGGCGAACAGTGGCAGACCAGGTCGGCATCGCGCGAGGCGGTGATCCAGCGCGCCATCGGCGCCTGCCCGTCCTGGTCCTCGCGGCGCCAGCCCAGCCACAGCGCGTACTGCTGCTCGACCATCTCCAGGGCCATGCCCAGGCTGCGCTGCAGGCGCTCCTTGGCCGCGTCCTCCTGCTTGGACTTGGCCACCAACTGGTGCGCGGCCTGCACCCAGTTGAGCAGCGCGGCGGTGTCCTGCGCCTGCGCGTCGATCAGCGGCTTCCAGTCCTCGGGCAGGCGCCCGTTGGGCGCGCGCCACATCGGTTCCTCCTGGCCCGGCTCCGGCACCCAGGCGCGCTCGATCTGCGCGCGGAACGCCTTCAATCCCTTGCTGACCTGGGTGGCCAGTTCGATCGCCTCGTTCGGCAACTGGTTGCCGATGGTGTCCTTGTCGGCCAGCCGGTAGGCGGCGCCGACCAGCGCCTGCAGCCGCCCGGTGCGCCGCGCCATGTCGTCCAGCGCCAGGTTGGCGGCGCCCTGGTCGATGGCGACTCCGGCGATGTGGTGGCCCTCGTCGAGCACCAGCAGCATGTCCGACGGCGGCGCGATCAGCGGCTGGCCGTTGTCGCTGTCGCCCAGCGCCAGCGCCGACAGCAGCAGCGCGTGGTTGGTGACCACGATCTGCGCATCGCGCACCTCGCTGCGCGCCTTCAGCACCGGGCACTGCACCGCGAACGAGCAGCGGCGCCCGGCGCAGCCGGCGGCGTTGGTGGTGATGCGCGCGCGCAGCGAACCCGGGATCGGCTCCGGCGCCGCATCCAGGTCGCCGTTCCAGGTCTTGTCGGCGTAGGCCTTGGCCAGCGCGCGCGCCTGTTCGGCCTCGGCCGGGCTCAGCGGACGGTCGTATAGCGGCGCCTCGTCCTCGAACATGCTGTCCTGCGCGGCTTCGCCATGCAGCTCGGCCACGTTGCGCGCGCACAGGTAGCGGGTGCGGCCCTTGGCCAGCGCCACCGTCGCCTCGATGCCGGTGGCCTTGAGGAAGGCGGGAATGTCGCGCTCCACCAGCTGCGACTGCAGCGCCACGGTGCCGGTGCTGATCACCAGCTTCTTCTTGCTGGCCAGCGCGATCGGCACGCCGGCGGTGAGGTAGCCCAGGCTCTTGCCGACGCCGGTCGGCGCCTCGGCCACGCCGACTCCGCCGGAGGTGCCCAGCGCGCGCGACACCACGCCGATCATCTGGCTCTGCGCGCGGCGCACGCGGAAACCGGGCGTATTGGCCTGCAGCTTGGTGTAGGCGTCGCGGATGGCGAGCTTCAGCGGCTCGGTCAGCTCGCGCTGGGGCTTGCCGGGCGCGGGTTGCGCGGCCGGCGTGGGGGCATCGTTCATCCAGGCATTTTCTCACGTCCCGTCGCAGGGATTGAAACCGGCGTGGGCGCGAACCTTAATGCCGCACGGGTGCGGGCTTGCGCGGCAGCGCGTGGCGCAGCGCCTGCAGTAGCAGCGCCACGCCGAGCACGTACAGCGCGTCTTCCAGCAGGCGGATCGACGCGTAGGTCCATGCGTACGGATCGGCGAGGCGATCGGATACCAGTTGCCTCCAGCCCACCGCCGCGTTCAGCGCGCGCGGCAGCACCGCGTTCGCCATCAGCACCGCCAATCCCGCCTGCGCCAGCGTGCGCGCACTGCGCCAGCGTGCGCGCACGGCCGGGCGCCAGGCGCGCGAGCAGCAGCAGGCCGATCAACGCAGCAGGAAGCGCGCCAGCAGGCCGATCCCACCGGTCACCATCCCGACCTCCAGCAGCGGCTGGATCGCAGTCGCAAGCATCGCCCTCTCCTTCGTCTGCGCCAGCGAGCGGCCGCGTGCCGAGCGCGGCCGTCGCCTGGGCACGCTCTCCGGCAGTGCTGCTAGCGCGGCAAGGCGAACCGCAGCGCCAGCACCACCAGCAGCATCGCCACCGCATGCAGGATGGTGAACACGGCCTGCAGGATGCCGTACCAGGCCGCGTAGCTGGAGAACGTCCCGCCCTGGGACACGATCCATATCGGCAACAGCGAGGTCACCGAGCCGCACAGCCCGCCGACCAGCAACAGGCTCAAGCCCCACAGGCCGAGCGTGCGTGCGCGGCCGGGCCGGCGCGTGGACAGCAGCACCACCCCGGCGCCGAGCACGAGCAGGATCGGCAGCTGGAAGCCCACCGTGGTCAACAACTGGAGCAGGAATCCATTGTCCATGGGATCTCCGTGGAGGCTGAAGGAACGCGCCGGAGCGCTCGGGTCAGTCGGCGCTGACCAGCACCGCGTCGCGTGCGCGCAGCGCGGCGTAGACCGGATCGGTGTCCGGACGCACGCCGTGCCAGCGCTCGAAGCTCTCGGCCGCCTGCTCGACCAGCATGCCCAGGCCATCGACGGTATCGCGGCAGTTGGCCGCGCGCGCCCAGGCCAGGAACGGGATCGCGATCTCGCCGTAGTTCAGGTCCACCGCCAGGGTCATGCTGTTGACCAGCGACAACGGCAGCGAGAAGCCGGCGGCTTCGTCGCGGCCGGCGGCGGTGGCGTTGACGATCAGTTCGAAGTCGCCCAATTCGCGCAGGTCTTCCCAGTAGCGGGAGATGGCGCGTGCCGGTTCGCCCAGCGCGTCGACCAGCGCATCGGCGCGCTCGGGCGAGCGGTTGACGATCATCAGCTGCTGCACGCCGGCCTCCAGCAGCGCCGGCGCCACGCCGCGCGCGGCGCCGCCGGCGCCGAGCAGCAGCGCGCGGCGGCCGCGCAGGTCCAGGCCGTTGCGCCCGGTCAGGTCGCGCACCAGGCCGGCGCCATCGGTGTTGTCGCCGTGCCACTGCCCGTCGCGGTAGCTGAGCGTGTTGACCGCCCCGGCGCGCTGCGCGCGTTCGCTGTGGATGACGCTGTGCGCGTAGGCGGCTTCCTTCAGCGGCATGGTCACGTTGGCGCCCAGGCCGCCTTGCGCGGCAAACGCTGCCAGCGCCGCCGCGAAGCCGTCCGGCAAGGCGTCGATCGCGTCGTACTGCAGGGCGATGCCGGTCTGCTTGGCGAAGGCGGCATGGATGCGCGGCGACAGCGAGTGGGTGACGGGATGGCCGAACACGGCATAGCGGGATGTGGGCATGGAACGCTCGTTGGTTGTTTAGACTGGTCGCGACATCCGAAGGAATCCGACATGCGGACCCCCGCCCTGCCGCTCGCGCTGGCCGCGAGTTTACTCTGCGCGCCGTCGGCGTTCGCGCTTTCCGAATTCGGCATCGAGGGCATGGGCGTGGTCTCGACCAAGGCCAGCGAGACCCGCGCCAGCGTGGCCGCCGACGGCCAGCGCATCGTCTGGGCCAGTCCCGACCGCGCCGGCGGGCCGGGCGGCGGCGACCTGTGGCAGGCCACTTTGCGCGACGGGCGCTGGGTCGACGCGCAGCCGCTGCCGGCGCCGTTGAACGCGCCCGGCGCCGACAGCGACCCGTTCTTCAGCGCCGACGGGCACTGGCTGTACTTCGCCTCCGACCGCGCCGGCGGCCACGGCGGCAGCGACCTGTACCGCGCGCCGCTGCTGGCCGACGGCCGCTACGGGCCGCCGCAGAACCTGGGCGCGGCGGTGAATTCGCGCGGCGACGAGCGTGCGCCGACGCTGTCGCTGGACGGCACCCGGCTGCTGTTCGCCAGCGACGGCCACGGTGGCGCCGGCGGCCAGGACCTGTTCGTGGCGCGGCTGCAGGGCCAGGCCTTCGGCCGGCCGCAGGCGCTGGACGGCGTCAACAGCGCCGACGACGAAACCGACGCCGCCTGGCTGGGCGACGGCCGCGCGCTGCTGTTCGCGCGGGCGCGCAAGGCGCACGGCGCGCAGCTGTTGCTGGCGCAGTGCGCCGGCGGGCGCTACGCGCAACCGCAACCGCTGGCCTTGTCGTTCAACGGCGCCGACGGCGACACGCGCGGCGCGGTCCTGGATGCGTCCAAGCCGGCCGAACTGCTGGTCGCCGGCAGCGCACGCGCGCCGAAGGCCGGCAAGCTCGACGTGTACCGGATGAAGGCTCCTGCGGCGAGCGGCAGCGGCGATTGTGCGGGTGGGCGCTGACGGCGGCTCCATGCCGTGGCGGCCGATCGTCTGCATCCCCCCTCGAAACCGCCGACAGCGTTGATGTCGCACATCGCGCTGGTTTCTCGCTCAGCCAACGCGATGCAGCGGAGCGCTTCGGCGGCGTGCAGGAGTGATTCGAATGCGCCATTTGGCGATCTGTCGCGGCTGAAGCCGCTCCTACAAAAAAGCGGTGCGCGCCCTGCGCTCTTGTAGGAGCGGCTTCAGCCGCGACAGACAGCGTGAAGCGATGATTGCGAAGGACTCCAAGGCCAACGTTTCCCGCAATGCGTCGTCCGGCGGCGCCACGAATGGGAAATCTCGCCCAACCGACACACCGCAAACCTTGTGCGAGTCCTGTAGGAGCGGCTTCAGCCGCGACGGACACAGCGTTGGACAGGCCGGTCACAGACATCAGGACCGAAGCCTCGTCCTCCATGCACCCAGCCAGCGCCGCCCCCTGTGGGGCGCCGGGCCCAGGCCCAGCGCGAGCAACGCGCCGCCCAGCCACAGCACCGGCAGCGGGCCGCGCTGGTCGGCGATGGCGCCGAACACCGGCTGCACCGCGGAGCGACTTCAGTCGCGACGCCATGGCGGTGGAAACACCATTACCGGATTCGGCCCGGACCAAGCGCTCGCCCGGATCGCCCAACCACCCCAACCCACTTCAATACACGTCGCGCCGATACCGCCCGGCCGCACTGAGCGCATCCAGCGCCTCCTCGCCCAGGATCTCGCGCAAGGCCGCGTCCACGCCGCGGGCCATGCCGTCCAGGCTGCCGCAGACGTGCAGCGTGGCGCCGCGCGCGAGCCAGGCGCGCACCTCGTCGGCGGCCTCGCGCAGGCGATCCTGCACGTAGACCTTGCCTGGCTGGTCGCGCGAGAACGCCCAGTCCAGCCGCTGCAGATGGCCGCTGTTCCGCCAGGCGCGCAGTTCCGCGCCGAACAGCGCGTCGTGCGCGGCATTGCGCTCGCCGAACAGCAGCCAATGCCCGTGCGCGCCGGCCTGCTCGGCTTCGCGCAGCAGGCTGCGCAACCCGGCGATGCCGGTGCCGTTGCCGATCAGCAGCAGCGGCGCATCGCCATGGCGGCGGAAACCGGGGTTGGCGCGCACCCGCGCCTGGACCGCGGCGCCGAGCGGCGCATGCAGGCACAGCCAGCCCGAGCCCAGGCCGGCGCCGCCGTCGCTGCGCCGGGTCAGGCGCACCACCAGTTGCAGCAGGCCGTCGGCCGGCACCGAGGCGATCGAGTATTCGCGCAGCGGCAGCTGCGGCAGCGCATCGAGCCAGGCCTGCAGCTCGTGCGCGTGCCCGGGCGGCGCCAGCGCGCGATCGGCCAGCGCCGCCTGCAACGGCACCGTCACGCCACCGGCGCGCACCGGCACGTCCGCCGCCACGCCGTGCGCGGCCAGCCAGTCGCGCACGGCATCCGCAGCGTGGCAGGGCTGCACTTCCAGGATGTCGCCGGCCTGCCACTGCGCCTGCGCCGGCGGCGCCAGATCGATGCGCCACACCGGCGCGCCGGCGCTGCCGGGATTGAGCAGCGCGCGTCCGGCCAGGCGCCATTCCAGCGACGGCGGCGCCTGCAGTTCCGGCGCCGCGGCGTCCACGCCGGTCACCGCGGACAACTGCCGCTGCCACTGCGCCAGCGCCTGCGGATCGGCGTTGTCCACCTCCACCGCCGGAAACAGCGCCTGCGCGCCCTGCGCGGCCAGCCACTGCTCCAGCCGGCGCGAGAACCCGCAGAAGCGCGCGTACTGGCGATCGCCCAGCGCCAGCAGCGCATAGCCGAGGTCGGGCAATGCCTGCGCCTGGCGCAGCACCTTCTTGTCGAAGGCCCGCGCCGGGTCCGGCGCCTCGCCGTCGCCGAAGGTGCTGACCACGAACAGCGCGCGCCGCGTGTGCGCCAGCTGCGCCGCATCCAGCTGCGCCAGCGACTGCACCTGCACCGGCACCCCGGCCGCCTGCAGCTGGCCGGCGGCCTGCCAGGCCAGGCGCTCGGCGAATCCGCTCTGGCTGGCGAACCCCACCAGCCACGGCTCGGCGGCCGCCGGCGCAACCAGCTCCAGGCCGCGGCGCGCACTGCGCAACGCGCGCTTCTTGCGGCGCCGGTCCAGGTACAGCAGCCAGCCGGTGACGAAGAACAGCGGCATGCACAGGCTGGCCAGCATCACCAGCACGCGCCCGGGCAGGCCGAAGAAACTGCCGCTGTGCAGGGCGAACACGCTGCTCAGCAGCTGCCGCCCCAGCGGCTGCTGCCGGTAGTCCAGGCGGCGCACGACGCGACCGCTGCGCGGGTCGATCTCCACGCCGTCGAAGGCGCGGCTGTGCGCCGGATCGTCCGCCAGGTAACGCGCGATCGCCGGCTGGCCGGGGCGGCCGGGCAGGCGCAGGTCCAGGTAGGCGCGGCGCACGCCCGGCAGTGCGTCGAGCGCGGCCTGCAGCCGCGCATAGTCGACCGCCGGCGGCTTGCCGCCACGGCCGCCACCGCCATTCTCCGCGCGCTCGCCGCCGAGCACCGCCACCAGCCCCTGCCGGTACCAGTCGTAGGACCAGTACAGCCCGGTCAGCGCGATCAGCAGGTAGACCGCCAGGCACCAGGTGCCGATCACCGAATGCAGGCTCCACAGGAAACCGCGCCCCTGCCGCTTCCATTCCACCGCCCACCACGCCCGCCAGCTCCACCACTGCCGCGGCCAGCGCAGGTACAGCCCGGACAGGCAGAAGAAGATCAGCACCAACGCGCAGGCGCCGGTGACCGCCTTGCCGCGCTCGCCCGCCGCCAGGCGCCGATGCAGGTCCTCGACGAATTCGAACACCCCGCTGAGCCGCGGCTCCGGCACGGTCTGCCCGGTGTAGGGATCGAAATACAGGCGCCCGCCGTCGCGGCCGGCCAGGCGCACGTTGGAGGGGCGCGTGCCGGTGGGGTCGATCAGCAGGCGCGTGGTGCGGTGGGTGCCGCCCAGGTCCAGCCGCCGCGCCAGTTCGGCCAGCGGCAGCGGCGCTTCGCCGGCGGCGTGGCGCGCGGCCACCTCGGCCAGCGGCGGGTTGGCCCAGCGCACGATCTCGTCCTCGAACGCCAGCGCGGCCCCGCTCAGGCCCATCACCGACAGCACCAGCCCGGCGCTGATGCCGAGCAGCCAGTGCAGCTGGAACAACAGCGTCTTGGTCACGGCAAGGCAGGGTCGAAGGGCGGCCAGGCATTGTAGATGAGAATGCTTATCGAATCCGCACCGGACCGTTCCCCCCTCCGCCGGCACGACGGCGGCTGACACGGGCGCCACATGCAACGGTCACCGCGACGACATCGCCCGTGGCCATTTTCTTCGCTCCCCCTGGTCAGCGAGGTGCGCGATGTCCTTCTCCCTGCGCGGTTGCGTGGCGCTGCTTGCGTTGTTCACCGCCCACACGGCGATGGCCGTCACCGGCTGCGCCACGCTGTACGCCGGCGGCACGCCGCCGAGCGTGGACGCCGCGCAGCGCGCGCGCACCACCGAGGTCTGCCACACCGAGTACGCGATACTGGCCTCGGGCGCGACCAAGGGGCCGCTGTACTCGGCCGAGCACCTGACCGACCAGCAGGTCACCGGCGCCGAGGCGATCGGCCGGGTCGGCTCGTTCCACGAGGAAACCGCCATCCCCGCCGCCGACCGCTCCAGGAGTTCGGACTACACCAACACCGGCTTCGACCGCGGCCACATGACGCCGGCCGGCGACGCGTCCACCGAGCGTTCGGAGAAGGAGACGTTCTCGATGGCCAACGTGGTCCCGCAGGACCACAAGCTCAACACCGGCGAATGGGCGCGCATCGAGGAGCAGGTGCGGCAGCTCGCCAGGCAGCGCGGCGAGCTCTACGTGGTGACCGGCCCGGCCTTCGACGACAACGCGGCGACCATCGGCACCGACCAGGTGGAAGTGCCGGAATACGTGTGGAAGGCGGTGTACGAGCCCGGCGTGGGCGCGGCGGCGTACCTGTGCGTGAACGACGACAGCATCACCTGCGACGTGGTGTCGATCGACGACGTGATCACGATGGCCAGCGTCGATCCGTTCCCGGCGATCGCCGCGGCGATGAAGTCCAGGCCGATCGCGTTGACCTTGCCGTGAGTGGAGCCGTGAGTGGAGCCGTGAGTGGCGCGGGGATTGGGGATTGGGGATTCGTGACCGTGCGGCCTGCTGAGTCTGTACGGGTCCCTTGGCTGCGTACGGAGCTGTGAAAGACGTCTGCAGGTGCGTTCGCGCGGGCAGGGCGTGCGCCGCTGCGGGCAGCGGGCTCGCTCGTCGAATCATCCGTGGATCGCAGTGCACGGCGTTCACCCCACGTGCGCGGTCATGGCCTCCACCAGCGCGGCGAACACCGCGGCGCAGGCGGCGCTCCCGCGCAGGTCCTGATGCATGGTGATCCAGGTCTCCAGGCCCAAGCGCACCTGCTGCGGCAGCACCGGCAGCAGGCGTGGCGTGCGCCGGGCCAGCGGCACCTGAAAGAAGCCGATGCCGCAGCCGGCGCGGATCAGGGCCAGCTGCGCCAGGTCGCTGTCGGCGCGCAGCGCGAATGCCTCGCGGCGCCACAGCGGCAGCGCCGCGCGCGCGGCGCGCAGGAACGGCGTCTCCGCATCGAAGCCGACCAGCGCGTGCTGGGTGAGTTCGTCCAGGCTTTGCGGTGTGCCGTGCCGGGCCAGGTAGTCCTGATCGGCATACAGGCCGAGCGCCACCGCGCCGATGCGGCGGGCGACCAGCAGGTCCTGCTCCGGCCGGGTCATGCGCACCGCCACGTCGGCTTCGCGATGCAGCAGGTCCTGCACGCGGTTGCTCAGCACCAGTTCGAGCCGCAACTGCGGATGCGCACGGCGCAATCGCGCCAAGACCGGCGGCAGCACTTCCGCGCCGATCACCTCGCTGGCGGAGATCCGCACCGTGCCCTGCACCGCCTCGCCATGGCGGCCCGCCGCGCGCTGCAGCGACGCGGCGATGCTGCCCATCGCCTGGGCATGGCCGCGCAGCGCCAGCGCCGCATCGGTCGGCAGCAGCCCGGTCTGCGAGCGCACGAACAACGGCACGCCCAGCGCCTTCTCCAGCGCCGCCACGTGTCGGCCGACGGTGGGCTGGGTCAGCGCCAGCGCCCGCGCCGCCGCGGACAGCGAGCCCTCCTCCAGCACCGCGAGGAAAGACCGGTATAGCTCCCAACCGATGGCGTTGTCCATGCGTAAATGTATAGCGGACCCGCGATGTTCGCCAATTCCTTTGCAGCGAGGCCGGGACCAGACTGGCCACCTTCCCCGCAGCGGAGCACGCCCATGACATCACCTTCCACCGCCCTGGTCCTGGGCGCCACCGGCGGCATCGGCGGCGAGATGGCACGCCAGCTGCGCGACGCCGGCTGGCAGGTCCGCGCGCTGCAGCGCAACGTTCCGGCCGCCGGCGAGACCCGCGACGGCATCCATTGGCTGCGCGGCGACGCGATGCGCCGCGAGGACGTGCTGCAGGCCGCGCGCGGCTGCGCGGCGATCGTGCACGCGGTCAATCCGCCCGGCTACCGGCGCTGGGCCGAGCTGGTGCTGCCGATGATCGACAACACCATCGCCGCGGCCTGTGCCGAGGGCGCGACCGTCGTGCTGCCGGGCACGGTCTACAACTACGGCCCGGACGCCTACCCGGCGCCAGACGAAGACGCACCGCAGACGCCGGCCACGCGCAAGGGCGCGATCCGGGTCGAACTGGAACGGCGCCTGCAGGCGGCGACCGCGCACGGCGCGCGGGTGATCGTGGTCCGCGCCGGCGACTTCTTCGGCCCGCGCGTGGGCAACAGCTGGCTCGCGCAGGGAATGGTGAAACCGGGCCGGCCGGTCGCCACGGTGATGCTGCCGGGAGATCCTGGCGTCGGCCACCAATGGGCCTACGTGCCCGACGTGGCGCGGACCATGCTCCGGCTGCTGCAGCAGCGCGAGACGCTGCCGGCATTCGCGCGCCTGCACATGGACGGACACTGGGACGCCGACGGCACCCGGATGGCCGCGGCAATCGCGCGCGCGGTGCGCCGCCACGGCATGGCGACGCCGAAGACCCGCCGCTTCCCGTGGTGGCTGTTCACCCTGGCCGCGCCGTTCTGGCCACTGGCGCGCGAACTGCGCGAGATGCGCCCGCTGTGGCGCCATCCGCTGCGCATGCGCAACGCGCGCCTGCTGCAGGCGCTCGGCGAAGAGCCGCACACGCCGCTGGACGAGGCGATGGAGGCGACGCTGGCCGGATTGGGCTGCCTGCCGGCGGCGGCTTCCGTGCCGGTGCCCCGGTCGTCCGCATCGACGACATCCGCATAAGCGCCGCGCCTGCGCGAAACGTACGTCAATGAGCGTTTTTATGCATCTGTAGGAGCGGCTTCAGCCGCGACGGGCGTTACCGGTAACGCCCGTCGCGGCTGAAGCCGCTCCTACAAAATGGCATGTCCGGATCGGCTCAGCGCGCGTCGCGCAGCCAGCGCGCCACCTGCGGCGCGAAATAGGTCAGCACGCCGTCGGCGCCGGCGCGCTTGAACGCCATCAGCGATTCCAGCACGCACTTGCGCTCGTCCAGCCAGCCGTTGGCGGCGGCGGCCTTGAGCATCGCGTACTCGCCGCTGACCTGGTAGGCGAAGGTCGGCACGCGGAACTCGTCCTTCACCCGCCGCACCACGTCCAGGTACGGCATGCCGGGCTTGACCATGACCATGTCGGCGCCCTCCTCCAGGTCCAGCGCGATCTCGCGCAAGGCCTCGTCGCCATTGGCCGGATCCATCTGGTAGGTGCTCTTGTCGGCCTTGCCGAGGTTGCCGGCGCTGCCCACCGCGTCGCGGAACGGGCCGTAGAAGGCCGAGGCGTACTTGGCCGAGTAGGCCATGATGCGCACGTGCAGGTGCTCGTCGGCATCCAGCGCGCGGCGGATCGCGCCGATGCGCCCATCCATCATGTCCGACGGCGAGACGATGTCCACCCCGGCCTGCGCGTGCGACAGCGACTGCTTGACCAGCGCCTCGACGGTGACGTCGTTGAGCACGTAGCCGTGCGCGTCGATGATGCCGTCCTGGCCGTGGGTGGTGTACGGGTCCAGCGCCACGTCGGTCATCACCCCCAGCTCGGGGAAGCGCGCCTTCAGCGCGCGCACCGCGCGCTGCGCCAGGCCGTCCTCGTTCCAGGCCTCGGCCGCGTCCAGGCTCTTGCCGGCGGGGTCGATCACCGGGAACAGGTCGATCACCGGGATGCCCAGTTCCAGCGCGGCCTCGGCCTCTTTCAGCAGCTCGTCCAGCGACAGCCGCTCCACCCCGGGCATCGAGGCGATCGGCGCGCGGCCGGGCAAGTCGTGCACGAACACCGGCCAGATCAGGTCATCGGCGGTGAGAGTGTTCTCGCGCATCAGCCGGCGCGAGAAATCGTCGCGGCGCATGCGCCGGGGGCGGTAATGGGGATGGGCCACGCAAGGCTCCTGCAGGGAAGGATCTGGCATCGCGCACGCGGCGACACGAGGCAGCGCCCGGCATCGCGGGCCGCGCCGCACGCACCGGCGCGAACGGGAACGGCCGCCACGGCGACCGTCGTTCCCGAATTTTACGCCTGCCGGCCGCGGATGGACGCGGCGTGCTGCAACACAGCAGCCCACTGCCTCGCCAGGATCGGGATGTCCGGCATCGCACCGTCGCCAGCGCACGAACACGGTGCCGGGCGGCCCATGCCGCACTGGACGCGCATGCCGCCGTGCCGGCGGCCGCGCGGGGGGAGCGGCGGTCAGATCACCCCGCCGCCCAGGCTCAGCCGGATCACCCCGACCACGATCACCAGGCCGTTGAGGATCAGCCCGGTCTTGGCGCGGCCGCGCTTGGGCGCCGAGGTGAACAGCAGGCCGATCGCGGCGATGATCGCGCCGACCGCGGCGAACGGGATCACGAACCAGTTGCCCCAGCCCAGCAGCGGGATGAAGGCCAGGATCATCCACAGCAACGCCACGATGCCCCACAACAGACTGATCAAGCCCATGCCGTCGCCCTTCGCTGAATGCCAGTGCGCACCATAGCGCGCGCCCCTGCCGGCGCAAGCCAACTCTTGGCACAGGGCTCACGGCCGGCATGCCACGGTGGCGCGGCGATGGCGGGTACGTCGCGGTTCACCGATCCCGCCTATCATCGCCTCGTATCCGATCCGCGGGGGTAATGCCATGAACATCCGACCGCTGTTGCCGCTGGCGCTGCTGTTCGCGCTGGCCGGCTGCGCCAGTTCCTCCAAGGTGATGGTCGGCGCGCCGCGCCCGCCGATCGACCCGGCCCTGGTCCAGATCTATTCGACTCCGCCCGTCGGCGCGGTCGACATCGCCCAGCTCGAATCCTCCAGCGCGGCCGGCTTCGGCACTCAGGGCCAGACCGATGCGGCGATGGCGCGGCTCAAGCGCGAGGCGGCCAAGCTCGGCGCCAACGGCGTGGTGCTGATGGGCGTGGCCTCGCAACGCTCGGGCGGCGGCATGTCGGTCGGCGCCGGCAGCTACGGCGGCCACGTCGGCGGCGGCCTGGGCATCGGCATCCCGACCACCCAGAAGCGCGCGGCGGGCATGGCGATCTGGGTGCCGCCGGGGGCGCAGGTGCCGGCCTCGCCGCAGCCCCAGCAGCCGGTGCCGCCGCAGGAACGCTGAGCCTTCTGTGGGAGTGGCCCGGCGGTTTTCCGCTGTCGGAGCGCCGCTCACCGGACAATCGGCCGTCGCGGGCAGATGCCGGCCCGGCCCCGACATCCGGCTTCGCGGTTCCGGGTGGGCGCGGGATCCAGGCACAGGCGACCGCCCTCGGGAACCCTTGGTAAGCTATTGGCCAGGTTATAGTATTCCCGACCCTCGGGTATATCAGGGGGGCCGCCTCCGGCCTTGCGTCCGGACCCGCGAGGGTCATGGTACGTCGCTAGTCTGAGCACCCGGATTGGACCGTCTTTGACAGAAGGACTCGTTATGAAGCGCTGGATATGGATATTGGTCGCGTTCTTCGGGCTGCAGGCGACTGCTGAAGCGGCGGGTTTCTATGTTCCCCTGGCCTGCCGCGACGATGATCCCTTCGTGTTCTGCACGCAGGGATGCAAGGACCAGGACAAGAACTGGATTCCGACCGATCCGGTCAGCGGGGCCTGGATCGCCGCACCGGGATACTGTCCCTACCCGACCACCGGCACATGTTGTTTCGGCTATGTCTGCTTCCTCCCATGGACGCAGACGGCAGTGACCGCCGTCGGGCAGTACATGAGCGTGTGCCCCGTCGCCAGGAAAGAAGGCAACTGGAAGAACACGGACGGGCGGCGCCCCGAGAGCGTTCCCTACGATCACTGACGCGGCTGCGGAGCCTGCGCGCCGACGACGATCACCACGCTGGAGCAGTTCAAGCCCATCTGCCGACGGCCGGCAAGAAGGGCGAGTGGAGCGAAAGACGGGCACTGAGCCGCCTGCCGGCATGCTGCCGCGCCAGCGGCGCGGCAGCATGCCGGTTCACTTTCGCTGCGCCGGCACGAACACCTCGTCCACCGCCGTGGCCAGCTGGTCCGGCGGCAGCAATCCCTGGTCGAGCAGGAAGTTGTTGAACTTGAGCCGGTCGAACTTCGCGCCCAGCGCCAGTTCGGTGCGCATGCGCAGTTCCATGATGCGGCTGTAGCCGTAGAAGTAGCTGCCGGCCTGGCCGGGCGCGCGCATCATGTAGCGGTCCAGTTCCTGCCGCGCCATCGCTGGCGACAGGCCGACGTCGTTCTCCAGCACCAGGCGCGCGCGTTCGCGGTCGGTCAGGCCCAGGTTGAGCATCGGGTCGAGCATGGCGCGGGCGGCGCGCAGCAGGCGGAACTGCAGCGCGATCAGCTGGCCGTCCAGCGGCTCGTACGGGACCAGTTCGGCCTCGGCGTACAGCGCCCAGCCTTCGACGTTGACCGAGTTGAACGCGAACATGCTGCGCGCCAGCGACACGCCGCGCTCGACCATCGCAGTGAACTGCAGTTCGTGGCCGGGCCGGCCTTCGTGCGCGCTCAGCGTCCACGCCGCCGAGCCGTAGTTGAAGTCGTCGTAGTGCTCGCCCTTGCCGCCGGCATCCGGGTTGCCCAGCGGCAGCACGAAGGTGCCCTGCTCGCCGGTGTTGCCGACCAGCGGCGCCGGGCGGAAATGCGGCGCCGGTTGCGCCGCGCTCTCGGCGGCCGAGCCCAGCCGCATCTGCATCGGCCGCTGCGGCACGTCGACGATGCGCTGCTGGCGGATGATCGGGTCGATCTGCTCGATGACGCCGCGGTAGTGGGTCTCCAGCTTGTCGTTGGCGATGGTGTCGCGCTTGAGCGCGCGGATCACCGCGCGGTAATCATTGGCATCGTCGACCTTCAGGCCCTTGGCCTTGGCCACCAGCGGCGCCAGCTGCTGCATCGCCGCGCGGGTCTCCATGAATTCCAGCTGCGCGCGCTGCATCAGCAGCTGCGGGGCGATGTCGATGCCGACCTGCTTGAGCTGGAAGGCGTACAGCTCCGGCGGCAGGCGCGCGTCCTCGCGCGCCTTCGGCAGCACCACCTTGCGCGTCCACGCGGCGTAGTCCTTGAACTGTTTGTCCATCGCCGCCAGCGCCGGCGCGGCGCCGTCGATCTTGTAGGTCGCGAACAGTTCGCGGATGCCCTTGGCGTAGGTGTCCACGTTGCTCAGCGCCTGCTCGACCTCGCGCCGGGTCGGCGGCAACAGCGTGCCGTCGGCGAGCTTTTCCTCGTAGCGCTGGCGGGCCTGCAGCAGCGTGGAGGCGCTGCCGGGCGCCAGGCCGACGTAGCGCTGCAGCCGGTCCAGCGCCTTGGCCCGGCGCGGCGCCGGCACCTGTTCGGACAGCAGGTTGTTGATCCCGCCGAACACCATCTGCGGCGCATCGTGCCATGGCAGCAACAGGCGCTCTTCCAGGGTGCTGCCTTCGATGGCCTGGTCGGCGGCGTGGATCATGATCGCCAGGTCCTGGCGCACGTTGGGATCGCGTTCGAGTTCCAGCTTCTCCTGCAGCGCGCGCCTGGCCTGGGCGATCGCGTCGCGATAGCGGCGGCCGTTGTCCGGACCGAGGTCGGTGACCTTGTCGTCGTAGCCGGGCACGCCGAAGAAGCTCACTTCCTCCGGCTGGAACGGGGCCTGCGCCTGCAGCAGGATCTGCGCGAACTCGTTGCTGCGCGCCACCCATGCCGGGCTGGCGGCCTGGGCCTTCGCCGGGGCGGCCTGCGCCAGCGCAGGCAGCGGTGCGGCCAGGGCCAGTGCGATGGCGAGGACGAGTGGCTTCATCGGTGGATCTCCAGCGGGACGATGCGGCGACCGTACGCGGCGCGTGCCCGGCCGGCAACCTGCCGTAGGTCATGGACGCGCCGCGTCCGCGCGTGCGGCACCCATGAACGAACGCGGCGACATGGCGATCCGGCCCCGCTCGCTGCGCGCACTGCAGCGCAGCGAATCGACGCATCGCTTGCGCTACCGCGGCGCGGCGATGCGCCGGGATGGTTGCCGGCGCATCGCGCAGTCGCCCGACGGTCCGGCCGGCGCCCTTGGCCGCCGGCGGCGGCACGCGCCGCGTGCCACCCACCTGCACGCTGCTACCGCGCGCTGTCGGCCTCTGCCGACGCAGCCGGGTCCGCGTCGGCCGGCGCGTCGCTGGCGGCATCCATTTCCGGGTCGGACTCGACGTCGGTCTCGCCGGAGTCGTCCAGCTCCGACGCGTCGTCGAGCAGCGGAATCGCCTCGCCTGCGTCGGGCAGCACCTGCAGCGTGGTGTAGTGCCATTCGCCGGCATGGCGCTCGGCCTCGATGTACAGGGTGCCGTTGCCGCGCGCGCCGTGCAGCGAGACGCTGAAGTTGGCGCTGCCGGTGCCGTTGCCGGTGGAAATGCTGCCGCTGGGCATGATGCCGTCCTCGACCGGCGCGCCGAGCGCCTCGAGCACCCGCGGGTCGTGCTGCGCCGCCTTCAGGCCGACCTGATAGGGCTCGGACGATTTGGTGACGCGCGCGATGCCGACCACGAACACGGCGATCGAGGCCAGCAGCATCGCGCCGAGCAGCAACGCCAGCAATGGCACCATCCATTTCCAGTGCCGCGACCACCAGCCGCGCTTGGCCGGTAGCTGCGGCTGCGGCTGTGGCTGCGGCTGCGGCGGTGCGGCGGGCGTCTCGGGAAGCGGCGGAGGCGTGGACATGCAGGGAACTCCTTTTCGGATAGAGGCGGTGCGCGGCGTGCGATCAGGGCTTCAAGCAACGTGCCAGGAACGCTTCGGTGGTGCGGTAGCGGTGCAGCGCGGTGCTGCCGGACAGGCCGTGCTTGGCCCCGGGATAGGTCATCAGCTCGAACAGCTTGCCGCGTTTCTGCAGCTCGCTCATCAGCGAGGTGGAGTTGGTGAACAGCACGTTGTCGTCGGCCATGCCGTGGATCAGCAGCAGCGGCGAGGTCAGGCCATCCAGGTGCGCGGCCACGCGGCCGTCGCGGTAGCCGTCCGGATTGGCCGCGGGCAGGTTCATGTAGCGCTCGGTGTAGTGGCTGTCGTACAGGCCCCAGTCGGTCACCGGCGCGCCGGCGACGCCGCAGGCATAGGCCTCGCTGTGCTTGGCCAGCAGCATCAGGGTCATGTAGCCACCGTTGGACCAGCCGTACACGCCGATGCGCGCGCCATCCACCCACGATTGCGCCTTCAGCCAGGCGACGCCGCGCAGCTGGTCGTCCACCTCCACCGTGCCCTGGCGCTGGTATAGCGCGCCGCCGAAGTCGCGGCCGCGGCGCGGGGTGCCGCGGTTGTCGACCGAGAACACGACGTAGCCGTGCTGGGCCAGGTACTGGTCGAACAGCGCGTCGCCGCGGCTGGGCCAGCCGTCGAGCACGGTCTGCGCGGCCGGGCCGCCGTAGACGTAGACCACCACCGGATAGCGCTTGGCCGGGTCGAAACCGGCCGGCTTGGTCAGCCGGTAGTGCAGTGGCGTCTTGCCGTCGGCCGCGGTCAGGCTGCCGAATTCGACCGGGCGCTGCGCGTCGCGGTATTTCGCGTAGGGGTGCTGCGGGTCGGCCAGGTCGTTGACCAGCAGCGTGGCGATCTTTTCGCCGTTGGCGCGGAACAGCTCGATCTGCGGCGGCGTGGCGGTGTTGGACCAGCTGTCGACGTAGACGCTGGCGTTCCTGGCGAAGCTGGCCGCGTGCGTGCCGTTGGGTTTGGACAGCTTCTCGATCGCGCCGCCGGACAGCGGCACCGCGTAGACGTGGGTCTGGGTCGGCGACTCCTTGGTCGCGGAGAAATAGACTCTGCCGGCACTCTCGTCCACCGCCAGCAGTTCGTCGACGATCCAGTCGCCGTGGGTCAGCGGGACCAGCTTGCGGCCGTCTTCCGAGGCCAGGTACAGGTGCGCGTAGCCGCTGCGCTCCGAGCCCCAGACGAAGCGGCCGTCCTTGAGGAAATGCAGGTCGTTGTGGAGCGGCACCCAGGTCTTGCTGGTCTCGGTGACCAGCACGCGCTGCGCGCCGCTGGCCAGGGTCGCCTCGACCAGCTCGAGCCGCTTCTGGTCGCGCGACTGGCGCTGGAAGGTCAGCCGCTGCGCATCGCGCCAGTCCACCCGCGCCAGGTAGATGTCCGGATTCTTTCCCAGGTCGATCCACTGCGGCTGCGCGCCGGCGCGCGGCGCGAGGGTGCCCAGCTGGATCCGGACGTTGGGCTGCCCGGCCTGCGGATAGCGCTGGTCGATCACCTCGGTGTGGTCGGCGTAGACCTCCGGGCGCTTCTGCACCGGCACGCCGGATTCGTCGATGCGCGCGAAGGCGATCGCCGAATCGTCCGGCGCCCACCAGTAGCCGGTGTGGCGGTCCATTTCCTCGTCGGCGACGAACTCGGCCACGCCGTTGCCGATCGTGTCGCTGCCGTCGCGCGTCAGCTGGTGCTGCTGGCCGCTGGCCAGGTCGATCACCCACAGGTTGCGCGCACGCACGAAGCTGACGTAGCCGCCCTTGGGCGAGATCTTCGGGTCGGTGGCGAAGCCCTCGCCGTTGGTCAGCTTGCGCACCGCGGCCTGGCCGCTCTTGCGCAGGTCGTACAGGTACAGCTCGCCGCCGAGCGGGAACAGCAAGGCGCGCGCATCCGGCGACCACTGGTAGTCGACGATGCCCGCGTAGGCGGAAATGCGCTGGCGCTCGCGCCGCGCCTTCTCCTCGTCGCTCAGCGTCTCGGTGCCGGGCAGCACCACCTTCGAATCCACCAGCAGCCGGGTCTGGCCGCTGGCGATGTCGTATTCCCACAGGTCCAGCTGGTTGCGGTCGCTGTCCTTGCCGCGCAGGAAGGTCACCCGCGAACCGTCGGGTGCGACCTTGGGCTTCATCAAGGTGGGGCCGGACAACGGCTTGCTGCCGGTGATGGCCTCCAGGGTCAGTTTCTCGGCGTGGGCGGGAACGAGGGGGGTGGCGAGCATGAGGGCGAGGGCGGCGAACAGAGAGCGCATGAAGGTTCCTGGCGGAGCGCCGGGCGCAGCGGCGATGCGTGCGCGCCCGGGGTTGAGGAGCGTGGTGCGGACCGGCTCAGCGCTGGCCGAACAGGTGCTTGCGTTCGGCGTCGCTGAGCGGCTTGCCGGCGTTCGGATTGACCCGCTCCTTCAGCGCGTAGGCGCGCTGCGTGGCCGGGCGCGCGGCGATCGCGTCGTGCCAGCGCTTGAGGTGCGGGAACGCGGCGTAGTCGGGCGTCAGGCCGTTGTACACCTCGATCCACGGATAGCTGGCCATGTCGGCGATGCCGTACTCGGCGCCGGCGAGGTATTCGCTGTGCGCCAGGCGCTTGTCGAGCACCCCGTGCAGGCGCCGCACCTCGTTGCCGTAGCGATCGATCGCATAGCCGATCTTTTCCGGCGCATAGACGTTGAAATGGCCCATCTGCCCGGTCATCGGGCCGAGCCCGGCCATCTGCCAGAACAGCCACTCCAGCGCGAGCACGCGCCCGCGCGGATCGGCCGGCAGGAAGCGGCCGGTCTTCTCGGCCAGGTACAGCAGGATCGCGCCGGACTCGAACACGCTCTGCGGCGCGCCGCCGTCGGCCGGCGCATGGTCGACGATCGCCGGCATCTTGTTGTTCGGCGAGATCGCCAGGAATTCCGGGGCGAACTGCTCGCCGGCGCCGATGTTGACCGGCTTGACGGCGTAGTCCAGCCCGGCTTCCTCGAGCAGCAGGGTGACCTTGTGGCCATTGGGCGTGGGCCAGTAGTACAGATCGATCATGGCGACGGTCCGGGAAACGGGGCGCCCAGTGTAGCCGCGCCCCGCGCTTGGCAGCATCCCGGCGGGCCGGTACCCTGCGCCCTTCCTGCAACGCAGCATCGACACCACGCCATGAGCCCTCCGCGCCCGCAGCCCCGCCTCAATCCGCTGTCCAGCCTGATCTTCGCCTCGCGCTGGCTGCAGCTGCCGCTGTACCTGGGCCTGATCGTCGCCCAGGGCGTGTACGTGTTCCTGTTCGGCAAGGAGCTGTGGCACCTGATCCACGAGGCGCCGAGCCTGGGCGAGCAGCAGATCATGCTGATCGTGCTCGGCCTGATCGACGTGGTGATGATCTCCAACCTGCTGGTGATGGTGATCGTCGGCGGCTACGAGACCTTCGTCTCGCGGCTGGGCCTGGAGGGCCACCCGGACCAGCCGGAGTGGCTGAGCCACGTCAACGCCAGCGTGCTGAAGGTGAAGCTGGCGCTGTCGATCATCGGCATCTCCTCGATCCACCTGCTCAAGACCTTCATCGCGGTCGGCGCGCTCGACGGCATGCCGATGTGCTCGCCGGAGCAGCTGGCCAGCGCCACCACCGCCACCGTGGGCCTGAAGACCTGCGCCACGCTGACCGCGACCGGGGTGCTGTGGCAGACCATCATCCATGGCATCTTCATCCTGTCGGCGATCGGCATCGCCTGGACCGACCGGTTGATGTCCGCGCCGGCCAAATCGGCGCACTGACGCCGCGCCGGTCCGGCCGCCGCAGGGACCCGTCAAGCACGCGGCGGACGTGGATGCTAGATTGAAGGATGGGTGCGCTGGCAGGGACGGGGGGAGCCGGTCCGGCCGCGCGGAGCACCCACGCTGCGTATTCATTGCCATCACCGGGGACTAGGGGGAAGCATGTTGCATGTAACGACATTCGCAAAGGCGCGCCGCGTGGCGCCGGTGTTGCTGCTGGCCGCGCTGGCGGCATGTTCCAAGCAGGAAGACGCCCCTCCGGCCGCCGCGCCGGCAGCGGCACCGGCGGCGACCGCACCGGCTGCGCCGGCGGTCTCGGCCAAGGTGCAGTCGATGGGTACCGAGCAGCTGCACGCATCGGCCAGCCAGGCGCTGCGCGAGAACCGCATGTACGCCCCGGCCGGCAACAACGCGGTCGAGTACTACCTGGCGCTGCGCGACAAGCAGCCGGACGACGCCGCGGTGAAGAGCGCGCTGACCGACCTGATGCCGTACACGCTGATCGCCGCCGAGCAGAGCATCAACCGCGAGGACTTCCCGGAAGCGCAGCGGCTGGTCGCGCTGATCGAGAAGATGGACAGCCAGGCGCCGGCGTTGCCGCGGCTGAAGCTGGGCGTGAGCAACGGCATCCAGGCCGTGGCGCAGCGCAGCCAGGAAGAGACCGACAAGGTCAAGAAGGAGGCCGAGCAGAAGGCCAAGCTGCTGGCCGAACAGCAGAAGCAGGCGCAGCAGCAGGCCAGCGAGGCGCAGGCCGCGCAGCAGATCGCCGCGCAGCAGGAAGCCGCGCGCCGCGAGACCGCGCGCCAGGACGCCGAACGCCAGGCCGCCGCGGCGCGCAGCGCGCCGGCGCCGGCCCCCGCGGCGGCTCCCGCCGCAGCGCCGGCCGCGCAACCTGCCGCCGCGTCGCCGGCCGCCACGGCCGCAGCCGGCACGCAATCGCTGCGCGCGATCAGCACGCCGGCGCCGCGCTACCCGCCGGAAGCCCTGCGTTCGGGCACCGCCGGCGAAGTGCTGGTGGAGATCACCGTCGGCACCGACGGCTCGGTCACCAACGCCCGCGTGCTGCGCGCCACGCCGCCGCGCGTGTTCGACCGCGAGGCGCTGAACGCGACCAAGCGCTGGCGCTTCGAACCGGTCAGCGCGCCGGTGACGACGCGGCGGACCTTGGCGTTCAATCCCGGCGGCTGAGGGTCGGAACGCGCCGCCAGCAAAGCCCGGAGCGATCCGGGCTTTTTTTGTGGGCGCGCGCTCGCCTCTGCCGTCGGTCACCAGGCCCAGTGGCCGATGACAGGCCCGCCGCCGCCTTCTAGGATCGGCCCAGCCGTCGCCACCGGAGACCGTCATGAACCTGCGCGTCCTGTTGTCCCTGTGCCTGCTTGGCGTCGCCACCGCCGCCCGTGCCGGCAACCCGCCGCCACCGGAAGACCCCTACGCGCCGGCACGCGCGATCGTGGCCGACATCGGCAGGATCGTGACCCCGGATGGCGTGCAGGAAACCTTCGAGGTCGAGCTCGGCGGCACCCGCCAGGTGGTCAACGTGCGCGGCGCCGACCGCGCCAATCCGTTGCTGCTGTTCATCCACGGCGGGCCGGGCGCGGTCGAGATGCCGGTGGCGTGGTCGTTCCAGCGGCCGTGGGAGGATTTTTTCACCGTCGTGCAGTGGGACCAGCGCGGCGCCGGGCGCTCGTTCCCGCTCAACGATCCCAAGACCCTGGCGCCGACCCTGACGCCGGCGCGCTACCGCGACGACGCGATCGCGCTGATCGAACAGTTGCGGCGGCGCTACGGCAAGTCGAAGGTGTTCGTGCTCGGCCACAGCTGGGGGTCGATCGTCGGGCTGGAGGTGGCCGCGCAACGGCCGGACCTGCTGTACGCCTACATCGGCATGGGCCAGGTGATCGACTTTCGCGCCAGCGAGCGCGCCGGTTACGACTGGGTGCTGGAGCAGGCGCGCCGCGACCGCAACGCCACGGCGGTGGCCGAACTGGAGGCGTTGCAGCCATACCCGGGCAATGGCGCGTTCGACATCGACAAGATGACCACGCAACGCAAATGGTCGATCCACTACGGCGGACTGGCGGCGGGACGCGAGGATGCGAATTTCTATTTCCGCGCGCCGCGCCTGTCGCCCGAATACACGCCGGCCGACATCCAGGCATGGGACCACGGCAGCGCGTTCACCATCGCCACGCTGTTCCCGCAACTGGCCGACGTCAGCTTCGCCTCGCTGCACACGCTGCGCGTGCCGGTGATCATGCTGCTGGGCCGGCAGGACTACACCACGCCCTCGGCCCTGACCGCCCGCTGGCTGGAGCGGTTGCAGGCGCCGCGCAAGAAGGCGGTCTGGTTCGAGCACTCGGCGCACCTGCCGATGGTGGAGGAGCCCGGCCGCGTGCTGCAGGCCTTGCTCGCCGAGGCGCTGCCGCTGGCCACCCCGGCGCCACGCCAGCCGGGCGGCCAGGCGGGCGGCTAGCGCGGCGCCTCGGACGCAGCACGCGGCGCTGGCCGCGCCTGACCGATCGGCCCTCCCCCGCGCGATCCGGGTGCCGCGCGCTCGGAACGTCAGCGGTCGCCGGAGAAGCGTCCCGCGCGCCAGGCGCGCCTCGTCGCCGCCAGGCCGACCGCCATGCACACCACGAGCCCGGGCAACGAGGCTTCCGGACCGAACGCGCCGCCGGTCAGCCAGTCCGGGACACCGGCGCGTGCGGTGCTGTGCGCGATCGCGGGGCCCATCGCGGTGCCGGAGACGGCCGCGCCGAACAGATAGCCCTGGGTGAAATTCCAGGCGGCATGCACGCCGATCGACATCCAGATGCGCCCGGTGAGGACATAGAAGGCGCCGAGCATGATGCCGGCCTCCAAGGCGATGCACATCGCCGCGAACACGGTCGCGTTCGGATTGCCGATGTGGGCGAAGCCGAACAGCGCGGCCGAGGCCGCGAACGCCACCCACGGACCGAAGGCCCGCCACAACAGGCGCAGCAGGATGGCGCGCAGCATCAGTTCCTCGACGACGCCCGCCTGCACCGCTTTGCCGACCGCGACCCAGGCCGGCGCCGGGCCAGCGAACCGGATCTCGTAGAGGCCGCACGCGGCCATGATGGCCATGACCGTGGCGAACATCGCCGCCCCCAGCAGCAGGCCGGCCACCATCTGCGGCAGCAACGGCCGCATCGCGAGTTCGGAAGGCCAACGGTCTTCGCACAGCCGAACGGCCAGCACATAGACCCCCAAGGCGACCGCGACCGACGCCAGGTAGGGAGCGAACTGCGCCAGGCCGGAAGTCCTGGACCAGGCGCCCAGCAGCTTCGCCGTCCACGCGGACGAGGCGGCGACCAGCACGAACAGCACGAAGGCCCAGGCGACCGCCCTGAGCCAGCGCAGCCGCCCGGCGCGCAGAAAGCGGCGTTCGCCCAGGTCGATCTGGCGTGCGCCGAACGCTGCGACGGAACCGGACGAAGGAGCGTGGCGAGGTGGCGAATCGGAGAGCATACGTTTCCATAAGTGCATGACGCATGGAACGGCGCGCGAAGAACGGCCTGCGCCGTCGCACCGGTGAGCGGCGGCGGCAGGCCGGTGACGCGCCTGCGATCAAGAGCGGCGGCGCGGCGGCCCAAGGCCAACACCGGTCCGCGCGCCCTGCGCTTGCGTCACCCCGAGATCGCCAGGCGCTCCTGCCGGTAACGACGCACCGCGGCCAGCCACAGCACCGCGGCCAGCCCGAAGCCGGCGGCCAGGTACACCGCCCAGATCTGCAGGTCGATCGGTTCGCGGCGGATGATCTTCAGCAGCATCTGGTTCTGCGCCAGGAACGGCACCGCGAACTGCCACAGCGTGGTCTTCAGCGGATACACCATCAGCGCATAGCCGGGCAGCATCGGCAGCAGCATCAGCCAGGTCATGTGGCTCTGCGCTTCCTTCATGCTCTTGGCCGCCGCGGCCAGCACGGTCAGCAGCGAGGTGCCGATGAACAGCATCGGCACCAGCACGAACAGCATCTGCAGCATCGCCACGAAGCCGACGTTGAGCTGGCGGCCGATGCCGCTGGCGAACTGCGCGCTGAGCTTGAACGCGAGCAGGGTCAGCAGCAGCGAGGCCAGCCCGACCACGCAGGCGGCGGCGATCTTGCCGCTGACGATGGCCCCGCGCGAGGCCGGCGTGGCCAGCAGCGGTTCCAGCGATTGCCGCTCGCGTTCGCCGGCGGTGGCGTCGAGGATCAGGTAGGCGCCGCCGATGAACGAGGTGATGGTCAGCAGCACCGGCAGCAGGATCGACAGCAGCGCGCCGCGCTTGGCCTCGGCGGTGGCCAGGTCCTGGGTGGCGACGTCCAGCGGCCGCGCCACCTGCGCGTCGATGCCGCGCGCCAGCAGCCGCAGGGCGCCGACCTGTTGGTTATACATGCTCAGCGCCGCCTGCACCCGCGTGGCCGGGATGTCGGCATCGCGGCGGGTGCTGTCCTTGACGATCTCGACCAGCGCCGGCCGGCCCTCGCGCCAGTCCTGCGCGTAGTCGTCGCCGATGCGCAGCGCCAGGTCGATGTCCTGGTTGCGGATCGCCGCGGTCAGGTCCTTGGGCGGGTCCACCGCGTTCAGGCCTTGAGCGGCGAGGAAGGCGACCAGGTTCGGCGCGCGCTCGCGGCCGATCACCGGAATGTCCAGCGGCTTGTCGATCTGGGTCCTGACCCGGCTCTCGGCCAGCGCGCCCATGCCCAGGATCAGCGCCGGATACAGCAGCGGGCCGAGCAGCAGCGCCAGCGCCAGGGTGCGGCGGTCGCGGGAGAGATCGCGCAGTTCCTTGCGCATCACGGTGAACACGGTTCGGAACAGGCTCATGCGTGCAATCCCTCGTCGCTGCCGATCGCCTTGACGAAGGCGTCTTCCAGGTTGTCCTCGCCGGTGAGGGCGCGCAGTTCGTCGGCGGTGCCGGCGGCCACCACCGTGCCTTTGGCGACGATGACGATGCGATCGCACAGCGCCGCCACCTCCTGCATGATGTGGCTGGAGAAGATCACGCAGCGTCCCTCTTCGCGCAGCCCGCGCAGGAAGCCGCGCATCGCGCGGGTGGTCATCACGTCCAGGCCGTTGGTGGGTTCGTCGAGGATCACGTTGCGCGGATCGTGGACCAGCGCGCGCGCGATCGCGGTCTTGGTGCGCTGGCCCTGGCTGAAGCCCTCGGTCTGGCGGTCGAGGATGTCGTCCATGTCCAGCGCCGCCGCCAGCAGCCGCGTGCGCTCGGCGATGCGCGCCGCCGACAAGCCGTGCAGTTCGCCGAAGTAGGCGATGTTCTCGCGCGCGGTCAGGCGCTTGTACACGCCGCGCGCGTCGGGCAGCACGCCCAGCGCGCGGCGCACCGCCAGCGGATCCTGGCCGACGTCGATGCCGTCCACGCGCACCTGGCCCTGGTCGGGCGTCATCAGCGTGTACAGCATGCGCAAGGTGGTGGTCTTGCCGGCGCCGTTGGGACCGAGCAGGCCGGTGATCTGGCCGTCGGCGGCTTCGAAGCTGACCCCTTGCACCGCCTGCACGGTGCCGGCCTTGGTCTTGAACGCCTTGTGCAGATTGTCGGCGACGATCATGCGCGGTCCTCCCTGCGAAACGCTGCGCGGCTCATGGTTCCCATCCGTTGAATGAAGTGAAGGCCGGCACGCCGCTCATCGCGTCCAGGCAGGTGGCGTCGAGGCGCTTGGCGTCGGCGTTCTCGAAGAACTGGCCGAGCAGTTTCGGCATGCAGCCCAGGGTCATGGTGCCGTGGCCCTGCCCGCGCACCACCAGGTGGCGGCCGTTGGGCAGGCCCTGCAGCACGCGCGCGGCGTAGCGCGGCGGGGTCACCGGATCCAGCTCGCCGGAGGTCAGCAGCACCGGCAGCGTGGACTTGAACGGCGCGGTGAAACCGGCCGGGCGCGTGCCGGTCGGCCACGACGGACAGGCGGCGAAGAACATCTGCGCCACCTCCGGGCCGAGCAAGGTGTCGCCGCCGGCGGCAGGCGCGCGGTAGCGGTCCGCATCCTCGGCGCAGATCACCGACCATTGCATGCCGCGGTTCATCTGCCCGTCCATTTGCTTGCCCATCATCTGCGCCAGCGACATCAGCGGGGCGTAGCGTTCGTGCGCGGCCTCGTCCAGCACCAGCGGCAGCAGCGAGGCGGTCTGCGGCACGTACGAGAACGAGAACGCCAGGCTGGTGACGGTGTCGGCGGTGACCCGGTCGTGCTTGCTCTCGCCGCTGGCCGGGTCGCGGTAGTCCACCTCCACCGGCGCTTGCCGCAAGCGTTCCACCACCGTGCGCAACTGCGCGCGGGTATCGGTGGGGAAGCGCTTGGCGCAGGCCGGAGTGGCCTTGCACTGCTCGGACTGCAACGTGATCGCATCCTCGAAGGTGGTGGCGAATTCGCCGCCGACCACCAGGTCGTTCGGCGCCACGCCATCGATCACCACGCTGCGGGTGTGCGCGGCGTAACGCGCCGCGTACTGCTGGGCCACGCGGGTGCCGTAGGAGCCGCCGATCAGGTTGAGCTTGTCCGCGCCGAGCGCGGCGCGCACCGCGTCCAGGTCGGCGATGGCCTGGGTGGTGGTGTAGTAGCGCGGATCGGCGCGGCCCTGCAGCGACTGCGCGCATTGCTTGGCATAGTCGGCCAGTTCCGCCGCGGTGGGCGCGCGCGCCGGATCGGCCAGCTGCATCTCCTTGCCGTCCGCGCCCAGGCAGCTCAGCGGGTTGGACTGGCCGGTACCGCGCTGGTCGATCAGGAACACGTCGCGGCGCTTGCGGGTGTCGCGCAGGGCCAGGTCGACGATGCTGGCCACCTCCGTCGCCGCCTGGCCCGGTCCGCCGGCGAGGAAGAACACCGGGTCCGGCTCGCTGCTGCCCTGGCCGCTGACCGGCAGCCAGGCGATGTTGAGTTCGATCTTGCGCCCGCCGGGCGCCGCCGGATTCTCCGGCACCGGCATGCGCGTGCATTGCGCTTCGACGTTGCTGGCCGCGACCGGGCTGGTCAGCGTGCACGGATGGAAACGCAACGCGCCGTAGCTGCGTCCCGCGCTCTGCGCCGTGGGTGCCTGCGCGGCCTGGCAGGCGGCGAGCAGCAGGGTCGCCGCGACGACGGCGAGCGGTCTGCATGGGTGTGGCATGGTTCGCGTCCTTGAATTCATGGGGTGCAGGATGCCATGCCGGAGCATGGCGGCGTAGGTGACCGATGGCAGGGCAGACGATGGCTGCAAGCCGCTACTCGGCGTCGTCGAACAGGAACACCTGCTCGATGCTGTGCGCGAACAGCCGCGCGATGCGGAACGCCAACGGCAGGCTCGGATCGTACTTGCCGGTTTCCAGCGCATTGATGGTCTGCCGCGACACGCCCAACTGCTCGCCCAGCTCGCCTTGCGACCAGCCGCGCGCCTCGCGCAGTTCGCGGATGCGGCTGTTCATTGGTAGCGGCGCGCATTCACGCCCTTGGCGATGCCGTAGGTCACGCACAGCATGGGGAACACCCACAGCATCGCCGCCGACGCCGGCAACGCGATCATGCCGGCCGCCTGCAGGAATCCGGCGGTCATGTAGCCGCCGCTGACCAGTGCGGCGGCGATGGCGATGGACTCCAGTTCGATGCGCCGTTGCATCTCGTCGGAATCGCGCACGAAGCGCGCCACCGCGCGGATCACCAGCGCCACCAGCAGCGCCGGCAGCAGCGCGATCAGCACCCGTGCCCAACCGGCATCCACGCTGGTGAGCAGGCGCTTCCAGCACAGCATCACCACGACGTAGACCAGCATCGGCGGGCCGAACTCGCGGTAGTAGCGACGCGCCAGCGCCGGCGGCGCGCTGTCGCGCATGCTGCCCGACGACGACCACAGCACCAGCGCCAGGAACACGCCGCCGATGCACAGGCCGAACCAAAGCCCGCGAAGGTAATCGTCGCCGCGCAACAGCCGCAACCACGACGTGGCCGCGAGCATCGCCACGCTGACGCTCAGCACCACGATCGCGCTGCGCTTGCAGCGGTTCACGACCGGACCCCGACCACAGCGCCGGCCGACCGCGGCCGGTACCGATCAAATGCCACCACGACGTTCCGCATACATCCCCCTGTCAAGCACGCTTTACAGGAGGATGCGCGTGACCGGGAGCTATGTCAAGCGTCCTTTACAGGCAGCGGTGTGGGACCGCGCGGGCTCTGCTGGGTAGCGCTTCGGCGTCTATCGCGTCCGGTCCAAGCGAGTTCGCGCCTTTTCTCTTGCGGCCGGCCGCGCCCAGTTCGAGGGCGGGGTTTTCCGATGTGGCCGGGGCCAGGAATTTCGATGTTGATGTCTATCCCCGATCGCGGAAGGATCGGTCCGACGGGAGGCGTACCCGCTATTTTCGATCGGGCCCTGTCAGCTCAACGTGGAGCGGTGACTTCACGATTGCGCGCGACGGTCTGCTCGTGACTGAGGGCGGACTTCTCCGCCATGAAGCTCTTGATCAGAGCCTCGCGATCGCCGGGTGCGCGCGCCTTGTCGGCCGCCGACAGCGCATCCTGAAGATCAGGCAGCGTCAGTTCCGTGCAATAGGCGGGCGTGCCCGGTTGCTGGCGCCATGAATTCGCAAGATCGCCGGCATCCAGCGCATCGAAACCGGTTTCGTTCACCAGCTCGCACGCGATCGCCTTGGCATGCGCATCGTCGCCTGCGACCGGGATCGCGATTCGATTGGCCGTACCGGCCGCCGCGCCACCTTCGGCGAGCGTCTGCGCGAGGACCGCGTTGAACGCTTTCACCACTGGCCGGCCCAGCTGTTCGCTCGACCAGACGCTTTCCGGCTTGCCGCCGTCGACCTCCGCGACGTTCCCGTCGCGCATCGGGTAATAGTTGGAGGTATCGATCACCACCACGCCGGCCGGCACCTCGGCAAAGACACCGGCGACCTCGGGGATCTTCGCGAACGGGATCGAAAGAACGATCGCGTCGACGTCCATGACCGCATCCTGCGCGGCAACCGGGACCGCGCCGACCTCCCTGGCCTTCTCGCGGACGTCGTCAGGTCCCTTCGAACCGGCAAGCTTCACTGCATGTCCGGCCGCTGCCAGCTTTCGTGCAAGCGTAGCGCCGATGTTTCCCGCGCCGATAATGCCGATCTTCATGTTGATCTCCTCTGGATGATCGTTGATTGAAGGTGTCGCGTGACGTGCGGATCGATCTCCTATTGTGCGGGAACACACAGATGATCGCGCAGGACGAAGCTACGTCCGTAGAATACGAATGAGCTTCCCTTTTTGGATGATTGGACCCGCGCCTGCACCAGCCCATGCCCGCAGCGAGAAGGCGCCGCTGTCGCCATTGGCCCGACCTCTACTCAGCAAGCCCGCGCATCACTTCGATGAGGTCGGACTTGCCCTCGAAACCAATGCCCGGCAACTCGGGCATCAGAATATGGCCGTCCTGAACTTTCACCCCATCCGGGAACCCACCATAGGGCTGGAACAAGTCCGGATAACTTTCATTGCCGCCCAAGCCCAATCCTGCCGCGATGTTGAGCGACATCTGATGTCCGCCATGCGGGATGCAGCGTGCGGGAGACCAACCGAACTGCGCTAGGACTTCAAGCGTGCGGAGATATTCGACCAAGCCATAAGACAGCGCACAATCGAACTGCAGGTAATCGCGATCCGGACGCATGCCGCCATAGCGAAGCAGATTGCGTGCGTCCTGGTGCGAAAACAGGTTCTCGCCGGTCGCCATTGGCCCAGGATAAAATTCGCTCAGGCTGGCCTGCAGCGCGTAGTCGAGCGGATCGCCTACCTCTTCATACCAGAACAAGGGGTATTCGCGCAGCATCTTGGCGTAGGCAATGCCAGTCTCCAAGTCAAAGCGACCATTGGCATCTACCGCCAAACGTGCCTCGCTGCCAATCTCTTCCAGCACCGACTCGATCCGCCCGCGATCCTCGTCCAGGGAGGCGCCACCGATTTTCATTTTGACCACGTTGTAGCCGCGCTCGAGATAGCCGCGCATCTCCTTGCGCAGAGCGCTGTTGTCCTTGCCTGGGTAGTAGTAGCCGCCGGCTGCATAGACGAATACCCGGGGGTTGGCTTCCCTGCCCTTCATCTGGGCAAGGTAGCGAAACAGTGGCATGCCGGCGATCTTGGCGGTGGCGTCCCAGATCGCCATGTCAAGCGTGCCTACCGCCACTGAACGCTCACCATGGCCACCGGGTTTCTCGTTGGACATCATTGCCTTCCAAATCCTAGAAGGGTCCAGGTTGTCGCCAGCGTCGTTGCACAGCGAGTCGCTCTCGGCCTCCAGAATGCGATCGCGGAAGCGCTCGCGGATCAAACCGCCTTGTCCGTAGCGCCCATTGGAATTGAAGCCGTAGCCAACGACCCGGCGACCGTCGCGGACCTGATCGGTGACCACCGCCACGAGACTCGCGGTCATTTTGGAGAAGTCGATGTAGGCGTTGCGGATTGGCGAGGAGATCGGCTTGGTAATTTCGACAACATCGGTGATGCGCATTGGACATTCCACCTTTTTCGGGTTCGATTGCGTTATGGGTCTGCCGAAGTCGCTGCACCTGTTTGTCGTGGCGCTGCAAGCCCGCGTCAAAGAGTAATGGCCATTCCCCAAGTGCTGCCAATGCCTTTTTTCTACGCTTGATGCACAATCGGCATCATGGAACTGACCTGGCTCGAAGACTGCTTGGCGTTGGCTGAGACACTGAATTTCTCGCGCGCAGCGGAACGTCGCTTTGTCACCCAGCCTGCTTTCAGCAGACGCATTCATGCCCTCGAAGAATGGTTGGGCACGCCTTTGTTTGTCCGTTCGCGCAAAGAAGTGCTGATGACCCCGGCCGGGGAGGCCTTCATCCGCAAGGCATCGGGACTGGCGACGGCGATTTATGCGGCTCGACAAGAGGCTTTAACGGTGGCTGGACTGCACAAGCCTGCGTTGGCATTTCTTGCAACGCACGTTCTGTCCTTCACCTTCTTCCCGTCCTTTGTCAGGCGAATAGAATCGAACAGCGGGATCGGAGCGTTTCAGCTGATCTCCGACACGCTCAGGGCATGCGAAAAACTGATGCTGCAAGGCGCAGCGCAGTTCCTGCTCTGTCACCACCATCCCGGTATGCGTCCAGGACTGGATTCGGAACAGTTCGAACGGGTCGTCGTAGGCAGCGATGTGCTGCAACCATTCAGTGCGCCTGGCGAAGACGGCGACGGGCGCCCACTTTGGTCGCTCACCTCCAGTGGTGATCTTCCACTCTTGTCTTACAGCGCAGACTCCGGCTTGGGGCGCATCGTGTCGGGGCATCCAAAGTTCAAGGAAGTGGAAGCCCGCTTGGCACCTGCACTGACGTCCGACCTCGCAGCGACGTTGCTGGCCATGTGCCGCTCCGGGGCAGGGGTCGCCTGGCTGCCGCGCACGCTGGTGGACGATGATGTCGAGAAGGGACGGCTTGTCCATGCGGCGCCCGGGCGCACGGACTGGGATATCAGCGTGGACATCTGTCTCATCCGGCACACCGGGCTTTTATCTCAGCAAGCCGAGGAACTGTGGGAACAGCTCAAGCAAGGCAAGCTGAAGAACTAGCAGAGACAGCGTGATGAACACGGCCCTTTCCCTGCCGAAAGAAGGCGAGCCCGTTACCCGGCTGCCGCCCGTCCGGGAGCGCCCGCGCACAAGCCCTCCATGACCGTATCCATGAGCCAGGTCAGGCGTGGCTGCCAGTCCTCGGTAACGTCGATTTGCCAGATACCCGCGATGGCCAGGAAGAATTTGTCCGCGGTGATCCCCGGCCGGATCGTTCCAGCCTTCTCGTTCGCATCGAGCAGCATCTGCGCGGCAGCGATCACCGGAGCATAGCCCTCGTTACCTGCGCACTCCTTCGCGTTGGCAACTTCCCGAAATGCGCCAGCCAGGCCTGCTTTGGTGATGGCGTACTCCGCCAAGCGGTTCATCCACTCGCGCAGTGCCCGCTCAGGGGGGAGCGTCTTCAGTAAGTGCTCGGCGAACCCTGTGACCTGCAGCATTTCGTGGCGATAGACCTCTATCACCAGTGCCTCTCGGGTCGGGAAATGCCGGTAGAAGGTGGCCTGCCCCACGCCCGCCTTCTTGGCAATCGTGCTCAGTGGGACATCGGCTGAACGAACCAATTCCGCGAGCGCCACGGACAAAATGCGCTCCCGGTTCTGCAATGCATCAGACCGCTTCGGCTTCTCCACACTTTTTCCTTTCGACATATTCGTTGACAAACGGACAACTGTCCGTTACCGTCCACGAAACGGACTACTGTCCGCTTTAATTCTACCTCTTTCCCCACTCAGGAGATATCCGTGAAGAACAACGGCAATACGATTCTCATTACCGGCTCTACCTCCGGCATCGGACTTGGGCTGGCGCTGCGGCTCCAGCAGGCCGGCAACACCGTCATCGTCTCAGGGCGCAAGAAGGAACTGCTGGATCAGATTACCGCCGAGCATCCGGGCATTGAGGCCATCGAACTCGACATTGCAGACGCGGCTGCCGTCGTCGAAGCGAGCCGCCTGGCGGCCGAACGCTATCCCGACCTGAATGTGGTCATCAACAATGCCGGCATCATGCCGAGCGAGAACGTCTTCAAGCCGGAATCCCTGAAGGCCGCCGAAGAGGCGATCGCCATCAACCTGCTCGGCACCATCCGCATGACCTATGCGTTCTTGCCGCAACTTGCCAGGAACAACGACAGCGTCATCATCAACGTCAGTTCCGCACTGGCGTTCGTTCCGTTCCCGGCTGCCATCACGTACAGCGCCACCAAAGCGGCCGTGCACTCGTTTACCGAGAGCCTGCGCGTTCAATTGGCCGGTACCAAGGTGCAAGTCGTCGAACTGGCGCCTCCCGGCGTGCGCACCAAGCTGTTCGGCCAGGGCAACGACGAGCACGCCATGCCCTTGGACGAATTCCTCGATGAGGCTCTGGCGCTTCTGCATGCAGAAACCACCCCCAAGGAGATCATCGTGGAACGCGCGAAGTTTCTTCGCCATGCCGAGGCAAACGGCAACTACGATGAGGTTCTGGGAATGCTCTCCGCCGTAGGCGTTCCGGACTAAGGCAGCACGTCCAGGTCTTCGGCACGGCGACGGCGCCGTAGCGAGCTGCGCGCAACGAACCATCCCTGGCGCACCAGCGGTTCGTTCGCCCGCCACCAGCTGCGCCGCTGCCACGACGTGGCTGGTTGCCGCCCGCGAGGTCGACCCGCAGGTCAGATGGCCTGGCCACCGGACACCTCGATCCGCTGCGCGTTGACCCAGCGGTTGTCCGGGCCGAGCAGGCTGGCGACCATCGGGCCGATGTCGTCGGGCACGCCCACGCGCCCCAGGGCGGTCATGTCGGCGAACTGCTTGTTCAGATCGGGCAGGTCGCGCACGGCGCCGCCCAGGAAGTCGGTTTCGATCGCGCCCGGGGCCACGGTGTTCACCGCGATGCCGCGGCCACCGAATTCCTTGGCCATGTAGACCGACAGGATCTCGACGGCGCCCTTGGCGGCCGCGTAGGCAGAGAAGCCCGGCATCGACACGCGGGTCAGGCCGGAGGAGAAATTCACGATGCGACCGCCATCGGCGATCAGCGGCAGCAGCGCCTGGGTCAGGAAGTACACGCCTTTGACGTGGGTGTCGAACAGCGCATCGAACTGGGCTTCGTCGTCTCTGCGAGCATGGCCATCTCGCCATGGCCGGCATTGTTGAGCAGGTGGTCGAAGCCGGTCCGGGACCAGGTGCCGGACAAGGCGCTGCGCACCGCGTCGGCGAAGGCGCCGAAGGACGCCACGTCGCTTACGTCCAGTGGCAGCGCCACCGCCTTGCGGCCCATCGCTTCGATTTCGGCGACGACGGCCTTGGCCTGGTCGGCGCCGTTGCGGTAGGTCAGAACGACATCGCCGCCACGGCGGGCGATGCTGATGGCGGTATTGCGGCCGAGGCCGCGGTTGGCACCGGTGATGAGGGTGATCGACGTCATGGGGATCTCCAGCAGGGTGGATGTTGCGGGGTGGAGAGACGATCGGACGGAACGCCCTCGCGCAGTTTCCCGATCCCGCCCATTTCTTGCCTATTCGTCCCGAATTCGCACCAACGAACCTCAAGAACCCCTCATTTCATCACCGCAAAACTCAGCGCACCCCTGCCTTTTCTTCCGGATTTCTTGCCCAATCATCCAACTCGATTGTGCCCGCTGCGGCCACGCGCTAGGGTCTGCTTATGCCTGCGAATCTGTTGGAAACCGCGCGTCGCTACGCCGATGCGAACGTCGACGAGGCCGGGGTCGCGCGCACGCCCTTGCCCGGGCTTGCGATCCTGCGCGAGACCCGGCCGACGCCATTGCACTACGCCATCTGCAGGCCGCTGGTGGCGCTGGTGCTGCAGGGCAGGAAGCAGGTCACGATGGGCAGTAGCAGCTACGACTTCGGTGCCGGCGAGTCCCTGCTGGTCACCGCGGAAGTGCCCACGGTCAGCCAGATCACCCGTGCCTCGCTCGCCGCGCCCTACTACGCCTGCGTGGTGGAGCTGGATCCGGCCACGATCGCATCGCTGGTGGCCGAGATGGGCACGACCCCTTTCGCGATGGGGTCGCCGGTACGCGTCGATCCGACCGAGGCGGAAGTCGCCGACACCGCGGACAGGCTCATCCGCCTGCTGGACCGCCCCGCGTCGGTCCCCGTGCTGGGCCCGCAGTTGCTGCGCGAGCTGCACTACTAGCTGCTGTCGGGGCGACACGGCGGCGCGATGCGCGCGCTGGGCGTCACCGACAGCCATGCCCGGCGGGTGGGCCGCGCGGTGGCCAGGATCCGCTCGGACTTCGCCAGGCCGTTGCGCATGGAGCAGCTGGCGGACGCGGCGGGAATGAGCCTGTCGACGTTCCATGTGCACTTCCGCGCGATCACCTCGCTGACCCCGCTGCAGTTCCAGAAGCAGCTGCGCCTGATCGAGGCCAGGCGTCTGTTGTTGGCGGAAGGCGCGACGATCGGCCGGGCGGCCTCGGCGGTGGATTACGAAAGCGTTCCACAGTTCACGCGCGAATACGGCCGCATGTTCGGCATGCCGCCGGGCAAGGACATCAAGGACACCCGGCAACGCCTGACCTCGGCCGCGTAGCCGAGGCGCGCGTCCCCTGCCGAGCAAACACTGCAGCGCCCGGAGCGATGTCCGGCGCGGGCAGGAAGCGAGCCACCAGGCGCCGGCGCATGGCGAGCGACGGCGCGCAGGCGCTACTTGCTGCTGACGTACTTCTCGCGGCGGATGTGCTGCACCGGCAGACCCGCCTCTTTCAGCGCATCGAAGCAGGCGTCGACCATGTTCGGATTGCCGCACAGATAGGCGATATCGCCGTCGGCCTGCGGCGCGAACTCGCCGAGGAACTGCTGCACGTAGCCGTGGCGCACGTCCGCATGCGGTGCAGCGGGCAGTTCGCGCGAGAAACACGGCACGAAGCGGAAGCGCGGATGCGCGTCGGCGAAGGCGCGGAACTCGTCGCCGTACAGCAGCTCGGCCGGCGCGCGCGCGCCCAGCAGCAGCACCACTTCCACGCCGCGCTCGGCCATCGCCGCTTCCAGCAGCGGCAGCATCGACCGGTAGGGAGTGACGCCGGTGCCGGTGGCGATCAGCAGGTAGCGGCGGTTGCTGTCGCCGTGGTTCAGGCAGAAACGGCCGTACGGGCCGCTGGCGCAGACCTGCCCGCCGATCTCCAGGCCTTCGAACAGCGCCGTGGCCGCGCCGCCGGCGACGAAGCTGACCGCGATCTCGACCGTCGCATCGGCCGGCTGCGCCGGGTCGTGGCGGGTGGCCAGCGAATAGCTGCGCTTGGCCGCGGTGCCGTCGGCGTAGTGGAAATGCACCTGGATGAACTGGCCGGGGACGAACGGCAACGGCTGGCCGTCGTCGCGGACGAAGCGGTAATGGCCCACGGCCGGGGCCAGCATGTGGCGGTCGACCAGTTTGAGCGGATATTGGGCAGGCACGAAGGATGCAACAGTCTGTAGCCGGGGCCGGGCCCGCGAGGTCTCCTATAATAGCGGCTGCATTTCTCCGGCGCCGTCAACAAGGCGCAAAAGGCTCTGGCTTTGACTTCCCCGTCCCCGACCCCGCTCCCGAACGCCCCCGCATTGCGCGTGCGCGAGCTGCGCAAGACCTACGACAACGGCGTGCAGGCGCTGCACGGCGTGTCGCTGGACGTGCTGCCCGGCGACTTCTTCGCCCTGCTCGGCCCCAACGGCGCCGGCAAGTCCACCCTGATCGGCATCATCAGCTCGCTGGTGAACCTCAGCGCCGGCCAGGTCGAGGTATTCGGCACCGACCTGGCCACCCAGCGCAGCGCGGCGATGCGCCTGCTCGGCCTGGTCCCGCAGGAGATCAACTTCAACCTGTTCGAGAAGCCCTTCGACATCCTGGTCAACTACGCCGGCTTCTACGGCATGCCGCGGGCCGAGGCCGAGCGCCTGGCCGAAGTGGAACTCAAGCGCGCCCACCTGTGGGACAAGGCGCAGGTGATGAGCCGCACCCTGTCCGGCGGCATGAAGCGGCGGCTGATGATCGCCCGCGCGATGATGACCCAGCCGCGCCTGCTGATCCTGGACGAGCCCACCGCCGGCGTGGACATCGAGATCCGCCGCGACATGTGGCGCGTGCTGCGCGAGATCAACGCCGCCGGCACCACCATCATCCTGACCACGCACTACCTGGAGGAAGCCGAGAGCCTGTGCCGCAACCTGGCGATCATCGACCGCGGCCGCATCGTCGAGCAGGGACCGATGCGCGAACTGCTGGCCAAGCTCGACGTCGAAGGCTTCCTGCTGGACATCGACGGCGAACTGCCGGCGCAGCTGCCGGCGATCGAGGGCACCACCTTGCTGGCGCAGGACGCGCACACGCTGGACCTGGACATGCCGCGGGCGATGGACCTCAACCGCGTGTTCGCCGCGCTCGGCAGCGCCGGCATCCGCGTGCGCTCGATGCGCACCAAGAGCAACCGCCTGGAGGAACTGTTCGTGCGCCTCACCGGCGACAACCGGGGGGACCAGCCTGCGTCCGCGAGCCCCGCAGGCCCGGCGGCCGCAGATCCGCCGAAGCCATCCCCCGCCGCCTGATCCCCTCTTCCGCTGGACGACGATGAACACCACAAGCACTCCGCAACCGCTTCTCCCCGCGGCCACGCCGACCCGGCGCAACTGGGTCGCGCTGGGCACCGTCGTGCGCCGCGAGGTCAAGCGCATCCTGCGCATCTGGGGCCAGACCCTGGTGCCGCCGGCGATCACCATGACCCTGTACTTCCTGATCTTCGGCGGCCTGATCGGCTCGCGCGTGGGCGACATGGGCGGCTACAGCTACATGCAGTTCATCGTTCCCGGCCTGGTGATGATGAGCGTGATCCAGAACAGCTACGGCAACATCAGCTCCTCATTCTTCGGCGCCAAGTTCGGCCGCCACGTCGAGGAGCTGCTGGTCAGCCCGATGCCGAACTGGGTGATCCTGTGGGGCTACGTCGCCGGCGCGGTGCTGCGCGGGCTGATGGTCGGCGTGATCGTGCTGATCATCGCCATGTTCTTCACCCCGGTGCGCATCCCGCACCCGCTGGTGACGCTGACCACGGTGCTGCTGGGCGCCACCATCTTCTCGCTGGCCGGCTTCATCAACGCCGTGTACGCGAAGAAGTTCGACGACGTGGCGATCGTGCCGACCTTCATCCTGACCCCGCTGACCTACCTGGGCGGCGTGTTCTATTCGGTGAAGCTGCTGCCCGGCTGGGCCGAGGCCGCCACCCACGCCAACCCTATCTTCTACATGGTCAACGCGTTCCGCTACGGCCTGCTCGGCAGCAGCGACGTGCCGGTGTGGGTGGCCTACGCGCTGATGCTGGGCTTCGTCGCGGTACTCAGCGCGCTGGCGCTGTGGCTGCTCAAGCGCGGAGTGGGATTGCGCAGTTGAGCATGCGCCGCGCCATCGGGCCGCTGTCGCTGTCGCTGCTGTGCGGCGCCGCCGCGGTGCCGGCTGCCGCACCCGCCGCCGGCCAGGATCCGGCCGCCGCGCCGAGCGCCGAGACGCTGTACCGGCTGGGCGAGGCCGACGGCACGCAGTTGGCGCAGGCGCGTTACTGCGATCTGCCGCCGGCCGAGATGTCCCGTCTCGCCGGCGCCCTGCAGCAGGCCGCGCGCGAGCGCGCGCTGGCCGCGAACGTGGCCTTCGATGCGGCCGCGCACGACGCTGCGATGCGCGCCGGCTTCGACGATTTCCGCCAGCTGATGGCCACCCTCGACGCGCAGGGCGACGACGCCCAGGACCTGGCGCAGCGCCAGGCGCACTACCGCGAGCAGTGCGCCGAGGTGCGCGCCGGGATCGAAACCCTGATCGGCCCCTTGTCCAAGCAGGACGCCAAGGACTAGCGCGACCCGCCGGCGGATTCCCACTACCAGAAGGCCCTACAGATGCGCATCCTGATCCTTGGCGCCGGCGCGACCGGCGGCTACTTCGGCGGACGCCTGGCCCAGGCCGGCGTCGACGTCACCTTCCTGGTCCGTCCAGCGCGGGCCGAGCGCCTGCAGCGCGACGGCTTGCGCATCCGCAGTCCGCGCGGCGATGCCGACGTGGCCGTGGCCACGCTGACCGCCGATACGCTGCCGGCCGCGGCCGCCGCGCAGCCGTTCGATCTCGTGATGCTCAGCTGCAAGGCCTACGACCTGGACAGTGCGCTGGACGCGGTGGCGCCGGCGATGGGCGCGGCCACCACGCTGCTGCCGATCCTCAACGGGCTGCGCCACTACCCGGTGCTGGACGCGCGCTTCGGTGCCGGCAACGTGCTCGGCGGGCTGTGCTTCATCAGCGCCACGCTGGCCGCGGACGGCGCGGTCCAGCACCTGGGCAAGCCGGCCTCGCTGACCTTCGGCGAACGCGACGGGCGCGGCACGGACAGCGCACGCGTGCGTGCGCTCGCCACCGCCTGCGCGTCGGCCGGCATCGACCACGTCGCCACGCCGCGGATCGCGCAGGAGCAATGGATCAAGTACACCTTCCTGACCGCGCTGGCCGCCGGCACCTGCCTGATGCGCGCACCGGTCGGCCGCATCGTCGCCGGCGACGACGGCGATGCGCTGATGCGCGGACTGTACGCCGAGTGCCTGGCGGTGGCGGCCGCGGCGGGCGAGCCGATCCCCGACACGGCCCAGGCCAATGCGCTGCAGCTGCTGACCCAGCCCGGCTCGCCGACCAAGGCCTCGATGCTGCGCGACCTGGAAGCCGGGCAGCAGGTGGAAGCGCAGCACATCGTCGGCGACATGCTGGCGCGCGCCCGCGCCGCCGGCCACGCCGCACCCTGGCTGCTGGCCGCGTACTGCCACCTGCAGGCCTACCAGGCCGGGCTGGCGGAGCGCTGACGCAGCCGCCAGCGGCGTGGCGCTCGACGCCGGCAAGGCAGCGCGGGTGGCGACCAACGCCGGAGATGCGCTGCGGCGATCCGCGGCGTCCTGCGCAACGCCGATGGCTTGGGCCATTCGCGATGAACCGACGTGGACGGGTGCCCTGGCGCCGGGCGCCGTCGGGGCGGAAGCCCCTCCTACTACAGTGCACCGGGCAGCAGGGCCGCGACCTGCTGCATGCCTGGCATCCGCAGTTGCCTACTCGTCGTAAAACAACGCGCGCCGAAAAAGCGCATCCAACCCTGCAGGAGCGACTTCAGTCGCGACGAACGAAGCGGCGCACCTGCCACCGCCGGGCGAGGTCCGCGCCAATGGCCCAATGCCAGCCAGACCCTCCTGCACGCCCCTGCCAACGCGCCCATACCCCCCATCCCCGCCCCGACCATCTTCGCGCGCCGCTTACGCCCGGCCCGCCTATGCTCGGCGACCTCACCACGGCCCACAGCCCATGAAGTTCATGGAAAAGATATTCCGCGGCGGCCACATCGTGATCATCCTGCTGTTCCTGCTGTGCGCCACCGGCCTGGTGGCGATGGCGGTACTGGAGTTGTGGCACGGACTCACCCCCGGCGGCGACCTGGTGGTGCGCGACCGCTTCAACGTGGTGCTGGAGGCGATCGGGCTGCTGACGGTGGCGCTGGTGACGCTGGAACTGGGCCAGACCATCTTCGAGGAAGAGGTGCAGCGCGACGTCAAGGTCAGCGGCCCCACGCGCGTGCGCCGCTACCTGTCGCGGTTCTTCGTGGTCATCGTCATCGCGCTGGCGATCGAGACGCTGGTGTCGATCTTCGAACTGATGCACGACGATCCGGCCAAGCTGCCCTACGCCACCGCGGTCGGGCTGTGCGCGGCGTTGCTGCTGATCGCCTGGGGCGTGTTCGTCAAGCTCAACCGCAGCGCCGAGGAACTGGAGCCCGAAGCGATGGCCGAGGCCAAGCGCGAGGACAAGCAGGTCGAGTGACCCGCGTGCCGCGCTAGTCGGCCGGCGTCGGCGACGCCGGCGCGGACCTCCGGCGCAGGCGCCGCGTCATCCATTCGCCCAGGTCGTCGAGCACCGTGAACGCGGCCGGGATCACGATCAGGCTCAGCAGCGTGGAGGTGATCAGCCCGCCGATCACCGCGATCGCCATCGGCGCGCGGAAGCTGGAATCGCCGGACCAGCCCAGCGCGATCGGCATCATGCCCGCCCCCATCGCCAGCGTGGTCATGATCACCGGCTGGGCACGCTTGCGGCAGGCGTCGATCAGCGCGTCGTGCTGGCTCAGGCCGTGTTCGTCCTCGGCGATCACCGCATAGTCCACCAGCAGGATCGAGTTCTTGCTGGCGATGCCGATCAGCATCAGCAGGCCGATCAGCGCCGGCAGCGACAGCAGGTTCTGGGTCAGCAGCAACGCGCCGAACGCGCCGCCGGCGCACAGCGGCACCGCGGTGAGGATGGTCAGCGGCATCAGCGCGTGGTTGAACAGCAGCAACAGCACCATGTAGATGCACACCAGGCCCGCGGCCATCGCCAGCAGGAAGCCGACGAACAGTTCGACGAACACCTCGGCGTCGCCGGTGTTGAGGAAGCTGACGCCGTCGGGCAGCTTCTGCACGCTGGGCAGCGCCTGCACCTCGTCCATCACCTCGCCCAGCGGGCGGCCGTTGAGCTCGGCGCTGAGGGTGACGTTGCGCTGGCGCTGGTAGCGCGAGATCTGCGCAGGGCCGCTGCCGGCGCTGATGTCGGCGACCGCCGCCAGCGGTACCGGGCCGTAGCGGCCGTTCACGCGCAACTGGCCGATCAGCGCCGGATTGGCCAATTGCGCCTCGGCGAAGCCGACCCGGATCGGCACCTGCCGCTCGGGCAGGTTGAGCTTGGCCAGGCGCTGTTCGTAGTCGCCGGCGGTGGCGATGCGCGCGGCCTCGGCGATCTCGGCGGTGGCCACGCCCAGGTCGGCGGCGCGCGCGGAGTCCGGGGTGATCACGATCTCCGGGCGCAGCAGCGATGCCGAGGAGGTGACGCTGCCCAGGCCGCGGATCATGCGCAGGTCGCGCTCCAGCGCGATCGAGGCGTCCTGCAGGCGCTGCGGATCGTCGCCGGCCAGCACCAGCTGCATCATTTCGCCGGCCTCGGAGCTGAGATAGCTCACCCGCACCCCGGCCAGGTTCGCCAGCCGCGTGCGCACCAGGCGTTCGAGCGTCTTCTGGTCGCGGTCGCGGTCCTCGGCCCGGCCCCAGTCCAGGATCAGCGTGGCCTTGCGCGGTTCGCCGACGCCGGACTTGGACGGATCGCCCACGTCCAGCACCGCGCCGACCGCGGTGTACACCTGCTTGAGTTCGGGAATGCCGCGCAGCTGCGCGCGTGCGCGCTCGGCCACCGCCATGGTCTGCTGCAGCGTGGTGCCCGGCGGCAATTCCAGGCTCAGGTTGCTGCGGCCCAGGTCGGAGGTGGGAATGAAGGTGGTGGGGATCAGCGGCACGATCGCCAGCGACACCACGAACAGGCCGGTGGCGATCCACAGCGTGCGCGCGCGGTGGCGCAGCGCCGCGTCCACCCAGCCCAGGTACCAGGTCATCAGCCGCGTTTCGCGGTGCGTTTCCGGATGCGCCTTGAGCGTGTAGGCGGCCATCATCGGCGTCAGCAGGCGCGCCACCAGCAGCGAGAACAGCACCGCGGTGGCGGCGGTCCAGCCGAACTCGCGGAAGAACTTGCCGGCGATGCCGGGCATGAACGCCACCGGCACGAACACCGCCGCCAAGGTGAGCGAGGTGGCGATCACCGCGGTGCCGATCTCGGCGGCGGCGTCGCGCGCGGCCTCCAGCGGCGGCTTGCCCATGCGCAGGTGGCGCACGATGTTCTCGATCTCCACGATCGCATCGTCGACCAGGATGCCGACCACCACGCTCAGCGCCAGCAGCGTGATCAGGTTGAGGCTGAAGCCGAACCAGTACATCACCGCGAAGGTGGGGATGATCGACAGCGGCAGCGCCACCGCCGACACCCAGGTCGCACGCCAGTCGCGCAGGAACAGCCACACCACCAGCAGCGCCAGCAGCGCGCCTTCCCACAGCATCGTCATCGACGAGTCGTACGAACGCAGGGTCTCGTCGATCACCGTGGTGACCAGCTGGAAGTCCACGCCCGGATGCGCGGCCTTGAGCGTCTCCAGCGCCGCCTCCACGCCCTTGGCCACGTCGACCTCGCTGGAGCCGCGGGTGCGCGACATCGAGAACGCCACCACCGGCTTGCCGTCCAGCAGCGCGGCCTGGGTCGGGTCGGCGGCGGCGTCGCTGATCCGCGCCAGCGCCGACAGGCGCACCGCGCGGCCGTCGGCTACGCTGATGCTGTAGTCGCGCAGCGCCGCGGCGTCGGCGATGGTGCCGACGGTGCGGATCACCTGCTGGCTGCCGTCGAGCTCGGCCTTGCCGCCGGCGCGCTCGACCTGGATCCGCGCCAGCTGCTGCGACACGTCGCCGGCGGTGACGCCGAAGGCCTGCAGCGCGTTCGGGTCCAGGTCCACCCGCACCTGCCGCTCCACGCCGCCGACGCGGGTGACCTGGGCCACGCCCGGCACGCCGTACATCGCCTTGCTGACCTCGCGGTCGACGAACCAGCTGAGCTCGTCCGGCGTCATCGCCGGCGCGACCACCGCATAGGTCATCAGCGAGCCGCCGATGTCGACCTTGGACACCACCGGTTCCTGGATGTCCTGCGGCAGGTCGGTGCGGATCTTGGTGACCGCGTCGCGGGTGTCGTCCAGCGCGGTGGCCAGGTCGGCGTTGAGGAAGAACTCGATGGTGGTGACGCTGACGCCTTCGTTGACGGTGGACATCACCCGCTTGACGTTGGGGATGGTCGCCACCGAATCTTCGATCCGGCGCGTGACCTCGGTCTCCAGCTGGCTCGGCGACGCGCCGGGCTGGGTGATGGTCACCGTGGTCATCGGGAACGCGATGTCCGGGAAGCGCGCCACCGGCAGCTTGTGGAAGCCCCACAGGCCGGCCACGCACAGCACCAGGAACACCATCAGCGCCGGCAGCGGGCGCTTGATCGCCCAGGCGGAGAAGTTCATGGCGCCGGCTTCGCGGCGGCGGCGGCGTTCGCCACCACCCGCACCCGGTCGCCGTCGCCGAGGAAGCCGGCGCCCTGCTCGACCACCGCGTCGCCGGCCTTGAGCCCGTCGACGATCTCGATGCGGCCGTCGACGGTGGCGCCGGTGCGCACGCGCAGGCGCCGCGCGACCTGCTTGTCGACCGCGAACACGTAAGGATGGCCGTCGCGCTGCACCACCGCGGCGGCCGGCACCATCAGCGCCGGGCCGGCGCCGACCACGATGCGGCCCTCGACGTAGGTGCCGGGCTTGAGCGGCCCGGGGGCGGGCAGGTCGGCGTAGATGGTGCCGGTGCGGGTCTGGCTGTCCACGCCCGGGCTGACCGCGCGGATGCGCCCAGCGACGCTGCCGCCGGCGGCGGGCAGGCTCACGGCGGCGCCCGGCGCGACCAGCGCCAGCTCGGCCTCGGGCAGTTCGGCGCGCCATTCCAGGCGGCCGTCGCGGATCAGGCGCAGCAGTTCGGTCCCCGAGGCGACCACCTGCCCGGGCTGCACCAGCCGCTTGGAGATGATGCCGTCGGCGGGCGCGCGCAGTTCGGCGAAGTCGCGGCGCAGCTGCGCCGCGTCGCGCGCGGCGCGCGCGGTGTTGCGCTGCGCCTCGGCCTGGGTGCGCGCGGCGCGCAGTTCGTCCAGCTGCGAGGCGCTGATGTACTTGTCCTTGACCAGCTTCTCGGCGCGCGCCAGGTTGGCCTGCGCCAGCGCCACGCTGGCGTCGGCTTCCGCCAGGCCGGCGCGGGCCTGCTGCAGGTCGCTGTCCAGGGTGCGATGGTCCAGTTCCAGCAGCACCTGGCCGCGGCGCACCGCCTGGCCGACGTCGACGTTGAGCGCGGTGACGCGCGCGCCGCTGATCTCCACGCCCAGCTGCATCTCCTCGTACGCCGAGACCGGGCCGGACACCAGCACGGTGCGCTGGATCGACCGCGGCGCGGCGCGGACCAGGGTCACCGCCAGCGCCGAGGCGTCGGCGCCGGGCTCCGGTTCGGCGGGCTTGCCGCAACCGGCCAGGGCCAGCAGCACGCCGGACACGAGCGACACGGCCAACAAGGAGCGGACGGGCATGCAGGGCTTTCCGTAGACGATGCAGCCGGATCGGTGCCGGCCGATTGTACTGGCAAGTCCGGGGCGCGCGGCCCGCGCCGCCGGCGCGTCAGGCGGCGGCAGGCAGGCCGAAGAACGCGCGGGCGGTGGCGGTGCTGGCCGCCGCGGTCGTGGCCGGATCCTCGCCGCGGTCGCGCGCCAGTTCCTCGACGATGTGCGCCAGGAACGCCGGCTCGTTGCGGCGGTCCTTGGGCAGCGGCTTGAGCGTGCGCGGCAGCAGGTACGGCGCGTCGGTCTCGATCATCAGCCGCGCGGCCGGGATGTTCCTGACCAGCTCGCGCAGGTGCGCGCCGCGCCGTTCGTCGCACAGCCAGCCGGTGATGCCGATGTGCCAGTCGCGGTCCAGGTAGTCGAACAGCTCCTCGCGGGTGCCGGTGAAGCAATGCACCACCGCCGGGCCGAGCTTGCCGTCGAACTGGCGCATCAGCGCCAGGAAGTCCGCGTGCGCGTCGCGCTGGTGCAGGAACAGCGGCTTGCCGGTGTCGGCGGCCAGCTGCAGCTGGCGTTCGAACGCGCGGTGCTGCGCCGGGCGCGGGGCGAAATCGCGGAAGTAGTCCAGGCCGCACTCGCCCACCGCCACCACCTGCGCATGCGCGTGCAGCGCGCGCAGTTCGGCGTCGCATTCGGCGGTGTACTCGAGCGCGTGGTGCGGGTGCACGCCGGCGGTGGCGTACAGGAAGCCGGGATGCTGCTGCGCCAATTGCAGCGCCAGCGGCGAATGCGCGCGGCTGGCGCCGGTGACCACCATCTGCGCCACGCCGGCATCGCGCGCGCGCTGCAGCACCGCGTCGCGGTCGCGATCGAAGGAATCGTGGGTGAGGTTGGCGCCGATGTCGATCAGGGTCATGCGAGGTGCCGAGGAAGCCGGAGCGGGAAAGCGGAGGATTGTACGGGGCGCGGCGACGCGCCGGCGTCGACCGCGCTCTACAGCGGCGCGGGCGATCCGTATCCTTGGCCGATGGCCTCTCCCGTTTTTCCGATCGATCCGCTGCTGCCGCAGATCCGCGACAGCCTCGCCGCGCATCCGCGGCTGGTGCTGGAAGCCCCGCCGGGCGCCGGCAAGACCACCCAGGTGCCGCCGGCGTTGCTGGACGCGCCGTGGCTGCAGGGCCGCCGCATCGTGATGCTGGAACCGCGCCGCGTGGCCGCGCGCAGCGCCGCCACGTTCATGGCCCGGCAGCGCGGCGAGGCGCCCGGCGAGACGGTGGGCTACCGCATCCGCTTCGAGAACAAGGTGTCCGCGCGTACCCGCATCGAGGTGGTCACCGAAGGCATCCTGACCCGGATGATCCAGGACGACCCGATGCTCGACGGCGTCGGCGCGCTGCTGTTCGACGAATTCCACGAACGCCACCTGGCCGCCGACCTGGGCCTGGCGCTGGCGCTGGACGTGCAGGCGCAGGTGCGCGAGGACCTGCGCATCGTGGTGATGTCGGCGACGCTGGACGGCGAGCGCCTGGCGCAGTTCCTGGACGCGCCCAGGATGACCAGCGCCGGGCGCAGCCATCCGGTGGAGATCGCGCATTTCCCGGCGCGGCGCGAAGAATCGCTGGAGGCGCAGACGCGCCGCGCGGTGGAACACGCGCTGCAGCAGCATCCGGGCGATGTACTGGTGTTCCTTCCCGGGCAGCGCGAGATCGCACGGGTGCAGGCGGCGCTGGAGGGGTCTGAGCTCGTGTCGGGACTCTCGCCGGGTAGCGCTTCCGGCACGGCTTCTGGCGCCTCTTCGCCAGGCACCGCTTCGGGCGCACCCGCATCCGGCGCTGCGCGCTCCCTTCTCCCGGTGGGGGAAGGGAGCGGCGGCGGCGTCGACGTGTTGCCCCTGCACGGCGAACTGCCGGTCGAGCAGCAGAGCAAGGTGCTGCAGCCCGATCCGCTCGGGCGCCGCCGCGTGGTGCTGGCGACCAACGTGGCCGAATCCTCGGTCACCCTGCCCGGCGTGCGGGTGGTGATCGACGCCGGGCTGGCGCGCGAGCCGCACTACGATCCCAACAGCGGTTTCTCGCGGCTGGACGTGACCGCCATCGCCCAGGCCTCGGCCGACCAGCGCGCCGGCCGCGCCGGCCGCGTCGCCTCGGGCTGGGCGTACCGGCTGTGGCCGCAGTCGCAGCGCCTGGAAGCGCAGCGCCGCGCGGAAATCCTGCAGGTCGAGCTGGCCGGCCTGGCGCTGGAACTGGCGGCCTGGGGCAGCGCGGCGCTGCGCTTCGTCGATCCGCCGCCGGCCGGCGCGCTGGCCGCCGCGCGCGAACTGCTGCAGCGGCTGGGCGCGCTGAGCGAGGACGATGCGATCACCGCCATCGGCCGGCGCATGCTCGCGCTGGGCACGCACCCGCGGCTGGCGGCGATGCTGCTGGCCGCGCCGGACGCGCGCGCGCAGGCGCTGGCCTGCGACCTGGCCGCGCTGGTCGAGGCGCGCGACCCGCTGCGCCAGGGCGGCGACGCGCTGGCGGCGCGCTGGCGCGCGCTGGCCGCATTCCGCCGCGGCCGCGCCCCGCACGACGCCAACCGCGGCGGCCTGGCCGCGATCGACGCGGCGGCCAGGCAATGGCGGCGGCGCCTGCGCAGCGACGCCCCGCCGCCGGACAGCGTAGACGCGCACGAACTCGGCGACCTGCTCGCGCACGCCTTCCCCGATCGCATCGCCGCGCGCCATCCCGCCGATCCGCTGCGCTACCTGCTGGCCAACGGCCGCAGCGCGCGCCTGTTCGAGCACAGCGACCTGCGCGGCGAACCGTGGCTGGTCGCCACCGAGCTGCGCTACGAAGCCAAGGACGCGCTGCTGCTGCGCGCCGCGCCAGTGGACGAGACGCGCCTGCGCGCCGATTTCCCGCAGCGCTTCGTGCAGCAGGACGTGGTGCGCTGGGACGCCGACAAGCGCGCCTTGAGCGCGCTGCGCGAAACCCGCTTCGACCGCATCGTGCTCGACAGCCGCCCGGCCGGCCGTGTCGATCCGGCGCATGCGGCGGCGGCGCTGACCGAGGCGGTGCGCGAACTGGGATTGGCGGCGCTGCCCTGGAGCGAGGCGCTGACGCAGTGGCGCGCGCGTGCGGTCGGCCTGCGCGCGTGGATGCCCGAGCTGGCCCTGCCCGATCTCGGCGATGCGGCCTTGCTGGACGGCCTGGAGCGCTGGCTGCGCCCGGCCTTCGCCGGCAAGACCCGGCTCGATGCGCTGGGCGAGGACGAGCTCGGCGAGGCGCTGAAATCGCTGCTGCCGTGGGACCGGCGGCAGGCGCTCGACCGGCACGCGCCGAACAGGATCACGGTGCCGTCGGGCATGGAGCGGCGCATCGACTATGCGCTGGACCACGACGGCCAGCCGCAGCCGCCGGTGCTGGCGGTGAAGCTGCAGGAGCTGTTCGGCCTGGCCGATACCCCGCGCATCGCCGACGGCCGCGTGCCGCTGGTGCTGCACCTGCTCTCGCCCGGCGGGCGCCCGCTGCAGGTGACCCAGGACCTGCGCAACTTCTGGTCCAGCACCTATCCGGAAGTGAAGAAGGAGATGAAGGGCCGCTATCCGCGCCACCCGTGGCCGGACGATCCATGGACCGCCACCGCCAGCCATCGCGCCAAGCCGCGCGGCACCTGAGCGGTGCGGCGAATCCACCCGGGCGCGAGTTGCGGTGGTCAGTGGTCAGTGGTCAGTGGTCAGTGGTCAGTGGTCGGTGGTCAGTGGTCGGTGGTCGGTGGAAGCGGAAGCGGAAGCAACGAACATCAATTCGATCGACATATGGCGTTCCCACGTCGTGCTTCCGTCGGCTGTGTCGCACGGCTAGCCGTGCGTGAAAGCGCCAGGAGGAACGTCGGTACCGTCGCAGGCCACGCCGTGTCACGCCGGCTCGCTGTGCGCGACGAAGGACAGCGGAGCGGCGCGAACGATGCCGCGGAACCGCGTGCACGCCCATCCCGCGCCTTCCGCGGCGGCGTCGACCCAGCGCCTGCCCACATCCGCTCGAGGCCATACCGCGCTCGCTACGGCCGCCCGGCCGGAGCCCGCACCGCCCCGCGCATTCAGCCGCCAGACGATTCCGCGCCCGCGCGCTAACGCCCTCTATACGGCGCCCGGGGGACACTGCAGCCCTTATTCCTGCCAGTAGGGACGCCCATGAGCAAGCTGACCATCATCACCGACCGTGCCGTCGACCGCGCACTGGATCTCGCCAGCCATGCCGGTGACAGTCTCCGCCACATCGGCCCGCAGGCGAACAAGTGGTTGCAGTCCGGCGCCGCGATGGGCGCGATCAAGACCGGCGCGGCAATGGGTGCGGTGAAGACCGGCACCAAGGTCGCGCGCACCGTGGTGCGGCGCAATCCGGTCATCGCCATCGCCGCCGCGGCGCTCGGCGCCGGCCTGCTCGGCTACGCGATCTACCGCAAGCGCCAGCGCGACCGCAACGGCCCGATCGAAGGCGATTCGCAGCGCATCGAATCCAGCAAGCGCGGCAATGCCGGCGCGCGCCGCTCGGCGGCGAACCGCGCCTCCCGCCGCGCCGCGGCTGCGCAGGAAGCGACCGAAGAATAAGCCGGCAGCATCGCCGCTGCGACGGCGGTGGCGACAGCAGTGCCGTAAAGACAGCGACCGGATGACGAATCCGGTCGCTTTTTTTATGCGCCGACCCACGCGTTTGCCTTCGTGATGCATGCGCCCTGCTCCCTGTAGGAGCGGCTTCAGCCGCGACAGCTCCAACAGCAAAAGCGTCGCGGCTGAAGCCGCTCCTACAGGGGATATTGGCGGGCAGCGGCGCTACAGCATCCGCCACGCCCCCGGCGCCAGCCCCTCCAGCCGGTGCGCGCCGATGGCCACGCGCACCAGCCGCAAGGTCGGCAGGCCGACCGCGGCGGTCATGCGCCGCACCTGGCGATTGCGTCCTTCGCGCAGCACGATCTGCAACCATGCATCGGGCACCGTCTTGCGGAACCGCACCGGCGGATCGCGCGGCCACAGATCCGGCGCGGTCTCCAGCACGCTGGCCTGGGCCGGCGCAGTCGGCCCGTCGTTCAACACCACGCCATCGCGCAGGCGCTGCAACTGCTCCGGCTGCGGTACGCCTTCCACCTGCACCCAATACGTCTTCGGCTGCTTGTGCCGCGGATCGGTGACGCGATTGGCCAGCGCGCCATCGTCGGTCAGCAGCAGCAGGCCCTCGCTGTCGTAGTCCAGCCGCCCGGCCGCGTACACGCCGGCAGGCAGGCCGAATCCGGCCAGGGTGCGCCGCGGCGGTTCGCTGCGGTCGGTGAACTGGCACAGCACATTGAACGGCTTGTTGAACGCGATCAGCATGGAAGCGGGAATCGGAGAGCAGGATCGGAATCGGCGCCGCATCGGCGCTGCGGCGTGGGCATTGTCCCACGCCGGATTCCGGTTCCCCCGCTTGGCGCCGGCGCCTACTGCTTGACGAACTTCAGCGTCATCCGGTCGCTTTCGCCGATCGCCTTGTACTTGGCGTCGTCGGCGGCATCGTGGTCGTTGCTCGGCGGCAGCGTCCACACGCCGCCCGGGTAGTCCTTGGTGTCGCGCGGGTTGGCGTTGACCTCGCTCTGCCCGGCCAGCTTGAAGCCGGCCGCCTCGGCCATCGCGATCACCTGCGCCTGGCCGACGTAGCCGCTCTTGTCGTCGGCCGGCACGTCGGCCTTGGCGCGGTGCTCGACCACGCCGAGCACGCCGCCGGGCTTGAGCACCTGGTAGAAGCCCTTGAACATGCCCTCGGCCTGGCCGGACGTGCGCCAGTTGTGCACGTTGCGGAAGGTCAGCACCAGGTCGGCCGACGCGGCCGGGCCGAACACCGGCGCGGTCGGCGAATAGCCCACCAGCTTGGCCTTGCCGTACTGCGCCGGCGCGGCGGCGAATTTCTGTTCCAGCGCCGTGCGCGCCTTCTGCTGGTAGTCGCGGCCGCGGCCTTCGGGCACCGCCGCCGGATCCACCACCGCGGCGATGTACTGGCCGCGCTCGCGCAGGTACGGGGCGAGGATTTCCGAATACCAGCCGCCGCCCGGCGTGATCTCGATCACCGTCTGCGTCGGCTTGATGCCGAAGAACGCCAGGGTCTGCCCCGGGTGCCGGTAGGCGTCGCGCGCGACGTAGGTGCGGTCGCGCCAGCTGCCATCGATGGCGGCCTGCAGCGCCGCATCCGGCGCCGGCAGCGTGGCGCTGTCGGCAGGCTTGATCGCCTGCGCGGACGGGACGGCGAACGCGGCGGCGACGGCCAGCGTGCAGGCACAGGCGAGCGAGGTGCGTAGCGTCATGACGTGCTTCCCGGAAAGTGATGTGGCGCGAGCCTAGCATGCAGACGGCGGACGCGGTTCGTTGCCGCGGCGTCGGCGCGCGCCCGTCCATTCACGGGCAAATCGCGATGGCGGGCTGGGCGCGGAGCGCGGCATGGGCCGCGCGACAAGAACGCCCGCGCTGCGCAGCGCCTGATGCCGGTGAACGCGGTACCGGCCGCTGCAGTGGCACGCTGCCGGCCGGCGTCCGCCAGGCCGGTGCCGTCTTCTCGGCATGGAGGAGATGCCGATCGACTCACGCAGGCAGAACACTGTTTTCGCCATCATCGGAAGGGTACTGAAACCTGACGCGACTATCCTGTCGCCTACCGTCTTCGAGGAGTGTTGCGTATGCCGCAGACGCGAGAACTGGGCCGTAGCGGCCTGCAGGTGGCGCCGATCGCGTTTGGCGGCAGCGTATTCGGCTGGAGCGTGGACGAGCCCACCGCATTCGCGCTGCTCGACGCCTTCGTCGATGCCGGTTTCAACCTGATCGACACCGCCGATCTGTACTCGGCCTGGGTGCCCGGCAATCGCGGCGGCGAGTCGGAGACGGTCATCGGCAAATGGCTCAAGCGCAGCGGCAAGCGCGACCGGGTGGTCATCGCCACCAAGGTCGGCATGTGGGCCGAACGCCCGGGGCTGTCGGCCGACAACATCGCCGCGGCCGTGGACGAATCGCTGCAGCGCCTGCAGGTCGATGCGATCGATCTGTACCAGTCGCACGAGGACGACCCGTCGGTGCCGCTGGAGGCGACGCTGGCCGCGTTCGGCCGCCTGATCGAGCAGGGCAAGGTGCGGGCGATCGGCGCGTCCAACTACAGTGCCGAGCGCCTGTCCGACGCGTTGAAGGTGTCCGCCCAGTACGGCCTGCCGCGCTACGAGACGCTGCAGCCGCAATACAACCTGTACGACCGCGCCGGCTACGAAAACGGCCTGGAAGCGCTGGCGCGCGAGCAGGGGCTGGGGGTGATCGGCTACTACTCGCTGGCCAGCGGCTTCCTCAGCGGCAAGTACCGCAGCGCCGACGACGTGGCCAAGAGCCACGCGCGCGGCGAGCGGGTGATCCGGCAGTACCTCAATCCGCGCGGCCTGCGCATCCTGGCTGCGCTCGACGACATCGCCGGCAAGCATCGCGCCACGCCGGCGCAGGTCGCGCTGGCCTGGCTGATCGCGCGGCCCGGCCTCACCGCGCCGATCGCCGGCGCCACCAGCGTCAAGCAACTGCATGACGTGCTGGCCTCGGCGCAGCTGGGCCTGTCGGCCGACGACATCGCGCAACTGGATGCGGCGAGCGAGGAAACCCCATGAGCGCATCGCCCCGGAACACGCGCATCGTGCTGGCCTCGCGCCCGCAGGGCGCACCGACCGCGCAGCACTTCCGCACCGAACAGGCGCCGCTGCCCACCGCCGGCCCCGGCCAGGTGCTGCTGCGCAACCGCTGGCTGTCGCTGGATCCGTACATGCGCGGACGCATGAGCGATGCGCCGTCGTACGCGCCGCCGGTGCAAGTGGACGAGGTGATGGTCGGCGGCACCGTCGCCGAAGTGCTGGAATCGCATCATCCCGACCTCAAGCCCGGCGACCTGGTGCTGGTGCAGAACGGCGGCTGGCAGACCCACCTGGTCGCCGACGGCGCCGGCCTGCGGCGCAAGCTCGACCCGCAATCGCCGCTGCCGCCGAGCACCGCGCTCGGCGTCTACGGCATGCCCGGCTTCACCGCCTACGCCGGCCTGCACGAGATCGGCAAGCCGCAGAGCGGCGAGACCGTGGCGGTCGCCGCGGCCACCGGCCCGGTCGGCGCCACCGTGGCGCAGATCGCCAAATTGCGCGGCGCGCGGGTGATCGCCATCGCCGGCGGCGCCGAGAAATGCCGCTACCTGCGCGAGGAACTGGGCGTGGACGTGGCCCTGGACCATCGCGCCGCCGATTTCGCCGGGCAGCTGCGCGCTGCCGCGCACGACGGCATCGACGTCTACTTCGAGAACGTCGGCGGCCACGTGTTCGATGCGGTGCTGCCGCTGCTCAACGATTTCGCGCGGGTGCCGGTGTGCGGCACCGTCGCCACCTACAACAAGGCCGGCGAGCTGCCGCCAGGGCCGGACCGCGTACCGGCGCTGATGAGCCAGGTGCTGCGCCAACGCCTGACCCTGCGCGGCTTCATCGTCGGCGATTTCGTCAAGCTCTACCCGGAGTTCCTGCGCGAGATGGGCGCCTGGCTGGCCGACGGCCGCGTGCGCTACCGCGAGCACGTCGTGCACGGACTGGAGAACGCGCCGCAGGCCTTCATCGACATGCTCGGCGGCGGCAACTTCGGCAAGCTGGTGGTGCAGCTGGATGGGAGCCGGGATTAGGGATTAGGGATTAGGGATTAGGGATTAGGGATTAGGGATTAGGGATTGGGGATTCGGATTCGAGAACCTGCGCTGCGTCGACTGTCTCTGCGACCCGGCCCCGTTACTGCAACAGGAAGCGCAGCAGCGCGTCGTTGAACGCGTGCGGCGACTCCACGTTGCACAGGTGCCGGCCGTGCACCTGGGCGAAGCTGCCGCGCGCCGCCTGCGTGGCGATGGCCTGCAGGCCGTCGGGCGGGCACACCGGGTCGTCGTGCCCGGCCAGCGCCAGCAGCGGCACGGCGATGCCGCCCAGCGCGCCGCGGAAATCGGCGCCGGCCACCGCCTCGCAGCAGGCCGCGTAGGCCTGCGCATCGGTGTCAAGGAACGTCGCCATGATCGCCTCGACCGCCGTCGGCTGCATGTCGGCGAAGGCCGGCGTGAACCAGCGTTCGCGGGTGCCGTCCAGCAATCCCGCCAGGCCCTCGGCGCGCACCTGCGCGATGCGCGCGCGCCAGCTGTCCTCGGTACCGATCCTGGCCGCGGTCGCGCACACGGCCAGCGTCTGCAGCCGCGCGCCGGCATGCAGCCCCAGCCATTGCCCGGTCAGCCCGCCGATCGACAGGCCGCAGAAATGCGTGCGCTCGATCGATAGCGCATCCAGCAACGCCAGCACATCGCCGGCCAGGTCCTGGATCCGGTACGGTCCCGGCACCGCGCCCGACGCGCCATGGCCGCGGCGGTCGTAGCGCAGCACCCGGTAGTACGGCGCCAGCGCATCGATCTGCGCGTCCCACATGTGCAGGTCGGTGCCCAGCGAATTGCAGAAGGTCAGCCAGGGGCGGCCTTCGCTGCCGTCGATGCGGTAATGCAGGCGGTGCGTGGGGAGTTCGAGGAAGGCCATGGCGGCAGGTCGGAAGGAGGAAGCGCGGGTGTCGGCCACCAGCGGAGTCTAGCGCTCTTGCCACGGCAGGAATGCGCCAGCCCGCATCGTCGGTATCCACCGCGGCACGCATGCGGTGACGAGCGCCATCAGGCCAGCGCCCGCGGTCGGCACGCGATGCGCGCGCATTCGGCGCTGGCATGCAGCCGCGTCATGGTACGCAGCGCACATCGCCGGACGCCGCTGCCTACCGCAGCAGCGCCAACACGAAGTCGAGGAAGGCGCGCACCTTGGCCGGCATGTGCTGGCGCGATGCGTACAGCGCGTACAACGGAAAACGCTCGTCGGGCCAGTCGGGGAACAGGTCGAGCAACCGGCCGTCGTCGAGCATCGGCCGCAGGCCCAGATCGAACACCTGCGCCACGCCGTAGCCGGCCAGGCACACGCTGTAGAGCGAGCCGGCGTCGTTGACGGTCAGCTGCCCTTCCATGTCCAGTTCGATGCGCTTCCTGCCGCGGACGAACTCCCAGGTGAAGGGCCGCCCGGTGTGCGCGTCGCGGAACAGGATGCAGGTGTGGCGTCGCTCCTGCAGCTCCTGCGGCGTCGCCGGCCGCCCGTGGCGCTGGACGTAGGCGGGTGCGGCGATGGTGACGACGCGGCAGTCCATCAGCTTGCGCGCCACCAGGGTCGACTGCGGCGGATGGCCGAAGCGCAGCACCAGGTCGTAGCCGTCGGCCACCCTGTCGCCGGGTTCGTCGCGCGTGATCAGTTCCAGCTTCAGGTCCGGATGCGCCTGCAGGAAGGCGCCGAGGCGCGGGCCCAGCACCATGCGCGAGAAGAACGGATCGACGTTGACCCGCAAGCGGCCGCGCACGACGTTGCCGCCTTGCTGCGCCGAAGCGGCCGCCTCTTCCAGCGCCGCCAGCAACGGCGCCACTTCGCCGTGGAAGCGGCGGCCCTCGTCGGTGAGCGCGATCGCGCGCGTGGTGCGGTCGAACAGGCGGATGCCCAGCCGCGCCTCCAGTCGCGCCACCGCGCGGCTGACCCCGGACGGCGTCATGTCCAGCCGCTCGGACGCGGCGGCGAAGCTGCCGCTGTCGACGATGGCGCACAGCACGCCGATGCCGTTGGCCAGGCGTTCGTCAAAGGCCATCGCAAGCTCCGTCCATCCGATTGCTGACCCCGCGTCATCAATGAAGTGACACCGATGATATCGGAAGCGGCGCCGGCAGCGCCCAGAATGCGCGCCATGCCCGCCGCGGCGGCGGGCCACCCACGAGGAGCGCAGCATGTACGCAATCACCGGAATCACGGGACAGGTCGGCGGCACGCTCGCCCGCAGCTTGTTGGCAGAAGGGCACCCGGTGCGCGCCGTGCTGCGCGATGCCGCCAAGGGCGAGCGCTGGGCCGCGCAAGGCTGCACGGTGGCGCTGGCCGAACTGACCGACGTCCCGGCCCTGGCCCGCGCCTTCCGCGGCGCCGAGGGCGTCTTCATCCTGCTGCCGCCGGCCTTCGACCCCGAACCGGGGTTCCCGGCCGCGCGCCGCATCATCGCCGCGCTGCGCGAGGCGCTGGAACAGGCGCGGCCGGAAAAGGTCGTGGCGCTGTCCACCATCGGCGCCGATGCCGAGCGCCCCAACCTGCTCAACCAATTGCGCATCATGGAGCAGCAGTTCGCCACGCTGCCGATGCCGACGGCCTTCCTGCGCCCGGCCTGGTTCATGGAGAACGCGCGCTGGGACATCGACGCCGCCCACGCCGGCACCATCGCCAGCTACCTGCAGCCGGCGTCGCGCGCCATCGCGATGGTCTCGGCCCAGGACGTGGGCCGCACCGCCGCCGGGCTGCTGCAGGAGCGGTGGGAAGGGCATCGCATCGTGCAGCTGGAAGGCCCGCAGCGCACCAGCCCGGACGCGATCGCCGCCGCATTCGGGCGCCTGCTCGGACGCGACGTGAGCGTGCAGACCGTGCCGCGCGACACGTGGGAGGAGCGCTTCCGCGCCCAGGGCATGCAGCATCCGTTGCCGCGCATGCAGATGCTGGACGGCTTCAACGCCGGCTGGATCGATTTCGCGCAGGACGGCGATGCATCCGTGGAGTCGCGCAAGGGCCAGGTCGGCATCGAAGCGGCCCTGCGCGCGATGCTCGAAGAGCAGGCTGGCGCGGAGTGAGCGAGCGGTTGCGTTCGGCCGTTGCGTTGTTTGCCCACACGAAACCTCCATCTGCCGGCGAGCGGATGGCGGCGATCGATTCCGGCATGGTCGGGCGCATTTCCGGGTGATGCCTGGTGCCGCAAACGCGGGGATGCGCCGGCGCACGCCACGCCGGCGCCAAGCGATCCGCTCGGCCGGATACTGGTCTGTCGAACCGACCTTTGCTGCGCGAGCAAGGACACCGCACCATGTGCGGCGCGCGGGTCCCACGCCGGCGATGCACGCAAGCGGCGCGTGTCGCCGCTTGCGCCATCTGGCGTTTACCATCCGCACATTCCACCATCGCGCCACATGCCATGTCGTCCATCCGCAACGTCCTGTTCGTGTGCGCCCGCAACCGCTTGCGCAGCCCCACCGCCGAGCAGGTGTTCGCCGACTGGCCGGGCATCGAGACCGCATCGGCCGGCATCCAGGCCGACGCCGACACGCCGCTGACGCCCGAACTGCTCGCCTGGGCCGATCTGATCTTCGTGATGGAGCGCCGGCATCGCAGCAAGCTGTCGGCGCGCTTCAAGCGCCACCTGGGCGGCAAGCGCGTGGTGTGTCTCGGGATTCCCGACGACTACGCGTTCATGGCGCCGGCATTGGTGGAACGCCTGTTGCGCACGGTGCCTGCCTATCTGCCGCGCCGGTGATCAACGCGATGGCGCTTCGCGTTCGACGCGCCGCCGAGATAATAAAAATAATTGCACAGACCCCTTGCGCAATGAAAATAACGCAGGTAATGTGCGCGCCCATCAGCCGACTTGTTCGGCAACAACGCAGCCGACGACCATGATCTTCCGCCCCTTCAACGCCCTTGTGCCCAGCCTGCAGCGCGAAACGCGCGCAGCGGCGCCGCGTGCGCTGTGCGGCGATGCGCTGCCGCTGGGCGGACACCCCTGATCGACTGATCTTCCCCTGCGGAGATCGGTTGCATCGATCTCCGAGGAACGCGAACGCCCTCGGACACCGCGCCGGGGGCGTTTTGCTTTGCGCGTTCGCACGCCGTTTCATTATCGATCCCGTCCCAGGCACCCGGGCATGGAATGCCCGGAAACAGGGAAGTTTCGCTCGCGAGGCGCGCAAGCGCTGCGTCCAGGTGCCGGACGCGGGCGGCAGGGAAAGGATCGATGCCGGAATTGCCGCTTCGCAGGAGGCGTCAATCGGGAAACTGCACTTAATGGTCGCTAGCGGTACGGGATGCCATTCCCGTCCGGTGCGCACGGCACTGCCGTCGCGTATGCCTGCGGCCGGGACGTGCGGTTTCCACCAGACGTTAGCTCAGAGGTAGAGCGGTGGTTAATCCACTGGTCGCCGGTTCGATTCCGGCACGTCGCTTTTGGATAGCTCAATTGGTAGAGCATCGGAACCTTAATCCGAATGTTGCGGGTTCGATTCCCGCTCCGAAAACCATGACCTTTCACGTCATGTGCAATACCGGGCGCAAGCCCAGCAAGTCGCGCCGCGCGGGACACGCTGCACGCATCGCCACGGCGCTGCGCACGGCCTGCACCGCAGCGTCGCTGCCGCCGCCGCGCCGCCCTGGACGTGCGCGCCTGCGTACTCGATCGCATCGCAATGCAACGCGCTGCCGATCGCACGCGCCGGCCACCGCACCGACAGCGCCCGCTGGCCGCCGCGGCGACGCCGTGCGCGCACTTGCCTCCCTTCCTTGCAGCGGTGCGGCGCCACGGCGCGCGCACCGCGGCTCATCGCGCTCCTCGGTCCGGCGCGGCGACTTCCCACAGGACCGGACCACCAGAGCCACACACAAGGAGAACGTGCCATGTTCTGGACCAAGCGGGTCGTGATCGGCGATAGCGAGCGCGGCCTGATGTATCGCAACCGGCGTTTCGAGCGCGTGCTCGCGCCCGGCGTCTACCGCCTGTTCGACCCGTCGCGGCGCATCGAGGTGAAGACCTTCGACATCGCCGCGCCGGAGTACGCCGGCCACGATGTCGACGCGCTGATCGCGCGGCTGGGCGCACAGTTGCACGAGGTGTTCGTGCTGGCCGACCTGGGCAGCGACGAGGTGGGCCTGGTGGTCAAGCAGGGCAAGCTCGAGGACGTGCTGCCGCCCGGATCGCGCCGGCTGTACTGGCGCGGGCTGGTCGCGGTGGAGGTGCTGCGCCTGCCGCTGGGCGAGAGCCTGGCGGTGCCGCCGGACGTCGCCCAGCGCCTGCGCCAGCTCGGCGTGCTGTCGCGGTTCGCGGTCGCGCTGGACGTTCCGGCCGAGTCGGCCGGGCTGGTGTTCGTCGACGGGCGCCTGCAGCGGACCCTGGCGCCGGGCCACTACGCGTTCTGGAACTTCCGCAAGAACATCGCCACCGAGGTGATCGAGTTGCGGATCCAGTCGGTGGAGGTGTCCGGGCAGGAGCTGCTGACCCGCGACAAGGTCAGCCTGCGCGTCAACCTGGCCGCCAGCATGCGCGTCGCCGACCCGGTCGCCGCGCGCACGCGGGTGGCCAAGTACGGCGACCAGCTGTACCGCGAGCTGCAGTACGGCCTGCGCCGAGCGGTCTCGGCCAAGACGCTGGACGAACTGCTCGGCGACAAGGCCTCGCTGGACGCGGACATCTTCGGCTACGTGCGCGAGCAGGTTGCCGGCTTCGGCATCGAGGTGCTGGGCGTGGGCGTCAAGGACGTGATCCTGCCCGGCGAGATGAAGGAGATCCTCAACGCGGTGGTGCAGGCGGAGAAGTCGGCGCAGGCCAACGTGATCCGCCGGCGCGAGGAGGCCAACGCCACGCGTTCGCTGCTCAACACCGCCAAGCTGATCGAGGACAACCCGGTGCTGATGCGGCTGAAGGAGCTGGAGGCGCTGGAGAAGGTCACCGAGAAGATCGACAAGCTCACCGTGTTCGGCGGCCTGGATGGCGTGCTGAAGCAATTGGTGACGATGAAGTGACACCGCCATGCGCGGCGGAAGGAACCGCCGCGCATGGCCTCGAAGGAACGAAGACATGAACATGCACAATTACGAGTTGCTGCACGCCGAAGGCAGCGCCACGCCGATCAAGGGCTGGGTGCGCGGCGTGCCGCTGGAAACGCAGGCCCACGAGCAGCTGCGCAACATCGCCGCGATCCCGTTCGTCGGGCCGTGGGTGGCGGTGATGCCGGACGTGCACCTGGGCAAGGGCGCGACCGTGGGCTCGGTGATCCCGACCCGCGGCGCGATCATCCCGGCGGCGGTCGGCGTGGACATCGGCTGCGGCATGGCCGCGGTGCGCACCACGCTGCGCGCGTCCGACCTGCCCGACAATCTGGCGCAGCTGCGTTCGAGCATCGAGCGCAGCGTGCCGGTCGGCAATGGCCGTGGCGGCGAGCACCGCAAGCTGCCCGACAGCATCGCCACGCGCATCGCGCAGTCGGGGCTGGTCGAGCGCCTGGACACGATCAAGGCCAGGCACCGCCGCATCCGCACCGACAAGCTGGACTGCCAGATCGGCACGCTCGGCGGCGGCAACCACTTCATCGAGGTCTGCCTGGACGAGAGCGATGCGGTGTGGGTGATGCTGCACAGCGGCTCGCGCGGCACCGGCAACCTGATCGGCACGTACTTCATCGAACAGGCGCGCGAGCAGCTGGCGCACCGCGTGCTCGGCTTCCACCTGCCGGACAAGGACCTGGCGTTCTTCATGGAAGGCGAGCCGTTGTTCGACGACTACGTCGAGGCGGTGTCCTGGGCGCAGGACTACGCGCGCGAGAACCGCGAGGCGATGATGGCGCGGGTGCTGGCGGAAATGCGCCACCGCTTGCCGAAGTTCCAGCTGGAGAAGCTGGCGGTGAACTGCCACCACAACTACGTGCAGAAGGAGACGCACGCCGGCGAGGAACTGCTGGTGACCCGCAAGGGCGCGGTCAGCGCGCGTGCCGGCGAGCTGGGCATCATCCCGGGCAGCATGGGCGCGAAGAGCTTCATCGTGCGCGGGTTGGGCAATGGCGAGAGCTTCCACAGCTGCAGCCACGGTGCCGGCCGGGTGATGAGCCGCACCGCGGCGCGCCAGCAGATCACCCTGGCCCAGCATCGCGAGGCCACCGCGCACGTGGAATGCCGCAAGGATGCGGCGGTGATCGACGAGTCGCCGGCAGCGTACAAGTCGATCGATGCGGTGATGGCCGCGCAACGCGACCTGGTGGAAGTGGTGCACACGCTGCGGCAGGTGCTGTGCGTGAAGGGCTGAGGCGGCCCGCCCGCGTGTGGGCGGCGCAGCGCCGGTGGCAGGCCGTCCGTTCGCGGGCGGCCTTTTTTTATGCCGCGGCCGCCGTGTCCTGCTCGCTGTCTTCGGCGATCAACGCGTGGTGCAGGCCGATGCCGGCGAGCGCGCCGTCGGCCGAGGCCAGTGTCGCGTTGCCGTACATGCGCGCCGCGTCGCCGGCCGCGAAGACCCGCGGCAGGCTGGTCAGCTTCTTTTCGTCCACGCTCAGGTACGGACTAAGCGGGCCTTCGTCGAAGCGGCAGCCCAGGCGCTCGGCCAGCGGGCTGGCCATGCGCGTCGGCGCGGACAGGAACAGCGCCTGGATCTCCACCCGTGCGCCGTCGTCCATGCGCATGCCGTCGATCGCGGTGCCCTCGCCTTCCAGCGCGACCGCGCGCCGCGTTTCCAGCTGCACGCCGCGCCTGGCCAGCTTGGCCATCAACTCGGCGTCGTCCAGCGCCATGCCCTGCGCGAACAAGGTCACCCGGCCCCAGTCGGCCAGCATCAGCGCCTGTTCCGCCGACATGCTGGTGCCGTTGCCGAGCACGCCGATGCGCGCCTGCCGGCCCAGTTCGTAGCCGTGGCAGTACGGGCAGTGCATGACCGTGTGCCCCCAGCGCTCGGCCACGCCCGGCAGGTCCGGCAGCTGGTCGGCGACGCCGGTCGCCAGCACCATGCCGCGCGTGCGGACCCGCCGGCCATCGGCCAGCGCCACCTCCCAGCCGCCGGGCAACGCCGTCGCATCCTCGACCTGTCCGTCCCACCATTCGACCGTGGGATAGGCCAGCAGCTGCGTCCTGGCCTGCGCCAGCACTGCGCTGCCCGGCATGCCGTCCAGCGCCAACAGGCCATGCGAGTGCGCGGCGCTGCGGTTGCGCGGCAGGCCGGCATCGACCACCAGCACCTTGCGGTGCCCGCGTGCCAGCATCAGGGCGGCCGAGAGGCCGGCGAAACTGCCGCCGATGACGACTGCGTCATGCTGCATGGGTCTTCTCCTGTTTGTGTTCACGTTGCACGCGCCGGGCCAGCTTGCGCAGCGTCAATGCCTGCAACTGGGCGGACAGCGCGGCCTGGGCCTGCCGATAGCCGTCGTCCAACGCATCGTTGACCGCGCGCTCGATCGCGCAATCCGGATGCGGGCCGCGCACCCCATGGCCGAGCAGCAGCGGCTCGCCCAGGGCGACATAGACGTCGTACAGGCTGATCGCCTCCGGCGCGCGCGCCAGTTGCCAGCCGCCGCCGTGGCCGCGGCTGGACTCGACCAGTTGCGCTTCGCGCAGCCGCGCCAGCAACCGCCGCACCACCACCGCGTGGCTCTGCAGGCAAGCCGCCATCTGTTCGGACGTCATCGGTTCGCCGTGCTGCGCCATGTGGACCAATAGGTGCAGCACATCGGAAAGCTGGGTGTTTCGCTTCATGTAACCATCATAGTTACATATTCGGCGGACTGTCCAGTGCCTGTGCCGCGCCAGCTCGGGACCGCCTCGCCATGCACGCATGAACGCTGCGCGCAGTGCCGTTTTGTGTGTATGCAGGCTATCGGCGGCGCCGTCTGCACCGCGTGCACGGCGCGGGTCGGCGCTAGACCGCGAATGGCGCCGGCCCCAGCGCGTCGGCCAGGTGGTCCAGGAACGAGGCGATGCGCGCCGAGACCGCGGTATTGCGGTAGTAGACGCCGTGGATCGGCTGGCGCACGTCCAGCGTGTGCTTGGGCAGCAGCTGCACCAGCCGGCCCGCGCGGCGGTCGGCTACGGTCATGAAGTCGGACAGGCAGACGATGCCGTCGCCGGCCAGCGCCAGCTGGCGCAGCGTCTCGCCGCTGGAACAGGCGACCGCCGGGCGGATCTGCAACGCCTCGCCATCGCTGCCGCGCAGCGGCCAGGCGTTGAGCGATTCGGGCTGGGTGAAGCCGAGCAGGTCGTGCCGCGCCAGATCGTCCACGCGCCTGGGCGTGCCATGCCTGGCCAGGTAATCGGGGCTGGCCAGCACGCGCACCCGGCTGCTGCCGAGCGCGCGCGCATGCAGGCTGGAATCGCGCAGCGCGCCGATGCGGATCGCCAGGTCGGTGCGGCGTTCGAGCAGGTCGATCACGCCGTCGTTGCTGGTCAGCTCCAGCTCCACCTGCGGATAGCGCGCGCGATAGCTGGCCACGTGCGGCACGATCGCATGCAGCATGAACGGCGCCGCCGCGTCCACGCGCAGGCGCCCGGCCGGGCGCTGGCCGCGCGCGACCATCTGTTCCTCGGCCTGCTCGACCGCCGCCACGATCGCGCGGGCGCGCTGCAGGAAGGCCTGGCCTTCCTCAGTCAACGCCAGGCGCCGGGTGGTCCGCCGCAACAGCGTGGTCTGCAGCTTGTCCTCCAGCCGTGCCAGCGCGCGGCTGACCCCCGAGGCGGTCTGCCCCAGCGCGTCGGCGGCCGCGGTGATCGAGTGCGTATCGACCACCGCGATGAAGGCCTGCAGTTCGTCCAGCGTCGTCTTCATGGCGGCAGGGTGTCGGAATCGGAAGCCGATTATTGACTGAAACGCAAAGGTGATTGACCTGCCGGCGGGTGGTTCCGGTGGCCTTTCGCGGCCAGACTGCGCCTGTCCGCTCCGACGCCGTTTCTTGCATCCGGCCCTTGCCGGCAGCGAACTCGGCGTTTTCGTCGCCGCCTCAGGCGCGGGTCGGGTCGGGTCGGGTCGCGGCGACGCTGCCGCAACCATGCGGTCCGCATACTGAAATCCGCCCCTTTCCCCCTCTTCTTTCAAGGAATCACCCACATGAGCATCCCCGCCTTCGGCCTTGGTACGTTCCGGCTCAAGGACCAGGTCGTCGTCGACTCGGTCCGCAATGCGCTCGAACTGGGCTACCGCGCCATCGATACCGCGCAGATCTACGGCAACGAAGCCGAGGTCGGCCAGGCCATCGCCGCGTCCGGCGTGCCGCGCGCCGAGCTGTTCGTCACCACCAAGGTGTGGATCGACAACCTGGCCGCCGACGCGCTGCTGCCGAGCCTGCGGCAGAGCCTGGACAAGCTGCGTACCGACTCTGTGGACCTGACCCTGGTGCACTGGCCCTCGCCGCGCGATGCGGTGCCGATGGCCGAGTACCTGCAGGCGCTGGCGGCGGCCAGGCAGCAAGGCCTCACCCGGCAGATCGGCCTGTCCAACTTCACCATCGCGCTGACCAAGCAGGCGATCGCGATCCTCGGCGCCGACGCCATCGCCACCCAGCAGATCGAAGTGCATCCCTACCTGCAGAACCGCAAGCTGATCGGCTTCCTGCAGGAGCAGGGCATCCACGTCACCTCGTACATGACCCTGGCCTACGGCAAGGTGCTGCAGGATCCGGTGATCGCCGCAATTGCCGCGCGCCACGACGCCACGCCGGCGCAGGTGGCGCTGGCCTGGGCGCTGCAGCAGGGCTACGCGGTGATTCCGTCCTCGACCAAGCGCGAGAACCTGGCCAGCAACCTGCTCGCGCAATCGCTGCGCCTGGACGAACAGGACATGGCGCAGATCGCCACGCTGGACCGCGGCGAACGCCTGGCCAATCCGGCCGGCATCGCGCCGGACTGGGACTGAGGCCACGCCGCGTCGCCAGCGGCAACCGCGGCGCGGCCGCGACGGAGCCGGCGGCAGCCTGGGGACCGCAGCGTCGCCGACATCGCGGTGGCGCTGCAGTACGCAGATTCGATCCCGCCGTCGCAGTGCCGATCGCATGCCGACGCGGCGGCGAATCGGCTGCACGGTAGGCAGCGAACGCGCGGCGGCGCATCGGCCTTGGCGTGCCAGCGCGATGCGGCAAGGGAGCCTGCGCAGTCCATTCCATGCGCTGCAAACGCTTCCAGAGCGCCGTGCGCGCTCGGTAGCGTGATCGGTTCAGCGATTCGCGCCCGAATCCGGCCACGGGTGCGTAAACCGCGAAAAGATCCGCTAGGATCGGATCACAGGGGGTAGTCTCGTGAGGAGTCCTACCCATGCAGACCGTTTCCGCTCTCGCTCGTCCTGCCCGCGCTCGTCCCGCCGTCGATCTGGATGCCGAAATGGCCTACTGGCAGCATGCCCATGCCAGCGGGCGCCTCGGTCAGCATGGCTTTTCCGATTACGCAGTGCTGCTGAAGATGGGCTACGACGTCTATCTGGCCCATCCGCGCGCCACCGAGGCGCAGCTGTACCACGTGCTGCAGGAGTCCTACCACCAGTTGGCGCCGTCGCTGTCGGTGCCGTGGGACGAAGCGCGCTGGCTGGTCCGCCATGCCTGGCACCATCTGGAGCAATCCGCCGGCACTCATTGATCCGGCGCGAACGCAGCGCGGCACTGGCGCCCTGCGGGCGCTACGGCGTGCTGCCGCGCCTGCGCTGCGGCCGCGTCGCGCGCAGCGGCGCCCGGGTCAGCGCGAGGTCGCCGCCTCGGACGTGCGCTCCTTGGCCTCGATCTGGCCCTGGAACTCCTTCGAACCCTGCCCGGGCGAGGTCGCCGCATCGCCCTGCGTGTGCTTGAGGCTCTGCTTGCGCCGCTCGACCACGTTCTTGGCCAGCGCCACGCGGCGCCCGACCACCATCTCGGTCAGCCAGTCGATCAGGTAACGGGTGTATTCGAGCTGGTGTTCCTTGCGGGTCAGCGCATGGTCGGCGCCCTTGATCACCCGCGAGGTCAGCGAACGCGCGTTGGAGAACGCGGCGGCGTAGTTCTTGAGCACCTGCCCGGGCACGATCACGTCCTGCTCGGCCTCCACCAGCAAGACGTCGCCGCGGAAGCGCTCGCACGCGGCCAGTGCGATGTTGTCGGCCGGCGCCACCGCGCGGTGCCGATACGGCATCAGGTCCGGGTCCTGGTTCAGCGCCACCTTCGGGCCGTCCCAGTGCGCGTCCTTGTACAGCGCCGGCGAACGCAGCGCCAGCCACTCCACCGGCCGCTCCAGGGTCAGCAGCGAGGCGAGATAGCCGCCGTAGCTCAGGCCCACCACCGCGATCGATTCCGGGTCCACCTGCGGCGACGCCACCAGGCGGTCGTAGGCCGCCTTGATGTCGTCCAGATTCTGCGCGCGCGTCACCGTCTCGCGCATCGACGCCATGCCTTCGTGGCCGCGCAGGTCGAAGGTCAGGCACACGCAGCCCAGGCCGACCGCTTCGCGCGCGCGCACCAGGTTGTGGTGCTGGTTGCCGCCCCAGCCGTGCACGAACAGCACGCCGGGCATGCCGTTGGTCGGCGTCAGCAGCGTGCCGCTCAAGGCGTCGCCGTCCACTGCGATGTCGATGCTGGAGAGTTTGGTTTCCATCGTCAGTCTGCAACGTTCACGTAGCGGTACTTGGTCAGGCGGCCCACGCGCGGATCCTCGCCCATGTAATAGGCCTCGGCGCCGGCCGGCAGCGCCGTGTCGCCATAGCGCTCGACGGTGGCCGCGACCACCGCGTGCAGCGCCGGTTCGCGCTGGAACGCATCGACCGCGGCCAGTTCGGCCGGGGTGGCGCCACCGATGCGCCAGGATTGTTCGAGCACGCCGCTCATGCGCGCGCCATCCTGGGCGACACCCTCGATCACGTCGTAGTTGCGGCGCGATGCGTAGAAATCGGGATAGGCCTCGGCGACGCAGCGATCGTAGTGGCGCGCCTTCAGCACCGCCTCGCGCTGCGTTGGCGGCAACGCGCGTTCGAGCAGCGCATCCAGCGTGCCGCGGATCACGAACAGCTGCGAGCCGCCATAGGTCTCGCGGCCGGCGCCGTCGTGGGTCGCCGATTGGGTGCCGTAGTACGCGATGGTCATTCCGGCGCAGTCCACTTCGCCGACGCTGAAGGTCGTCGAGCGGTCCAGTTGCCGTTCCAGCACCACGCCCTGCTGCGCCAGATCCGCTGGCGCCACCGCTTCCAGCGCCGCGTCCAGCGCATGCGCGTCGTGCAGCAGCAGCTGGCCCTGCCCGCCGATGCCGTGGGGCAGCTTCAGTCGCACCTGGCCGCCGCGGCACAGGCGCGCATAGGCCGCGCGCGCATCGGCGGCGGCGAACGCGGTGTAGCCGGGCACCGTCGCCTCGGCCAGCGCGGCACCGAGCGCGTGGCTCCAGCCGTGCGGCGCGGCCGCGCCGGGTTCGACCAGCGGATGGCTGATGGTCTTGGTGGCGACGAACGCATGCGGCACCACGCCGCCGAGCAGGCCGCCGGCGTCGCGCACGCCCAGTTGCAGGGCCTGCGCGACCGTCAGGGTGTCGTCCGGCACATAGAAGCCGCTTCCCGCCGTGGCTGCATCCCCTAGCGGCAAGCGCATCAGCCGCGCGACTTCGGCAACCACCCACGCGTGCGTCGCGGCCTCGTGCCCGCCGGGCGGATGCGTGCGGACGCTGTGGCGGCGGACATGGTCGCGAGCGACGGGAAACGCCATCGGTGGCACTCCGCGGGAGCAGGAAGAGGCGGGATCAAGCATGCGTACGCCAGACCAGCAGGGCGGCGATCAACAGCGCCACCAGCAGCACGGCCCCGGCGACGCGCATCGGTGTGGTGCCGCGCAATTGTCGCCACCAGGCGCCCGCCTCGGAGACGCCCGGGGCATCGGCAGGGGTAGCGCTTGGCGCAGGCGGTACCTGCTGCGCGGCGGGCGGCTGCGAATGGCGGTGGGGGTCGGCCATGCGCACAAGGCTGTCGGCGACGGCGTTGCGGCATGGTGAACGCGACGTGTCCAGTGCGTTAGCGATACCTCGGGGACGCAACGGCACTGCCGGCCTTTCGCATGCCGTTGCAACGCACGACACGGCGTCGCTGCGGCATGAACCGAGCGATCAGGCCGGCGCCACCTGCGCAGCGACCTGCGCATCGATCCGGTGCTTCCCCGCCAGCGCCTGCATGCCCTGCAGCGTGGCCTGCACCGCGCTGGCGTAGCCGCTGCGCCACAGCGCGGCACGCGACTGGCGCGAGGACGCCTCGCCCAGCGCCAAGGCGAACGCCTGCACGCGTGCATCCGCCAGCGTGGCCCGGTCGAGGAAGGGTTGCTCCAATGCGATCACGTCCACCGGCGCCAGCCAGGCATCAGCGACGAGTTCGGCCACGCCGACCCGGTGCGACAACTGGTGCATCGCGCTCAGGGTCTCGTGCAGCATCTCCAGATACGCCCATTGCCACAGCGCGGCCTTGAGCTGCGGATCGGCCTGGTCCAGCGCGGACAAGGCACCGTCGACATGGTCGATGCGTAAATCGTTCATTCGCCGGCGCTCCACGTCGTGCCATCTGATTGCAGCATTCTGCGCGCAAATAGTGATGGGATTGTGAGCCGTGCGCCACACGGTGCGGATGTCCGGGTATTCCATTCCGCGCGCCCCACCCGCGGCCCGGCGCGGTCCATTGCACCGTGCGATGACGCGACGACGACGCCACCCGGCTAGCATTTTCCCGCCGCAGCCGACGCTGCCCGTCCCGCGAGGATCCGCCGATGCGCCTGGAACACTGGCTTCTGCCGCCACACGACTGGGTACCCAATCATCCGTTCCTGCCGGTGCTGCTGTATCGCGACGTGGATCGCGACGGCGGCGCCGACGCCTTCGAGCGCCGCTTCGCCGAGCACGGCTGGCCGCCGCAATGGCGCGACGGCATCTACGACTACCACCACTACCACTCCACCGCGCACGAGGTCCTGGGCGTGGCCCGCGGCACCGCGCGGCTGGTCATCGGCGGTCCAGGCGGACCCGAGACCACGCTCGCGGCCGACGACGCCTTGCTGTTGCCGGCCGGCACCGGCCATTGCTGCATCGCCTCCAGCAGCGATTTCCTGGTCGTCGGCGCCTACCCCGCCGGCCAGGACTGGGACATCTGCCGGCAGGCGCCGGACGCCGAGGCGTTGCGCCGCATCGCCCGGCTGCCGTTCCCGCATCGCGATCCGGTTGCCGGCGCGGACGGCCCGCTGCTGGAACGCTGGCGCATGCCCGAGGCCCCGGGCTGACCCGGCACGACCTAGGGGCGCGACGGCGGGCGCGGGCATGACTTCCCGCACCCTGACTTCCCGCAGACGACACGGCCCTGTCCACCGGCGATGCTGATGCCACACCCAAGGAATCGCCGCCATGCGCCTGCTGCTGTCCGCGTGCACGCTCTGCCTGTTCGGCGCCGCCACCGGCGCCGTCGCCGGTCCGCAGCTCTCCTCGCGGCAGTGCGGCTTTTCCACGCCCTACGACGTCGTCGTCGATCGGACCGGGGTCGCCCTGATGCGCAGCGCCGGCACCCCGAGGACCGTGTTCCTGCACGACGGGCAGTTGCAGGTGGACGGCGTGGCGCAGCCGCTGGGCAGTGCCGACGCACAGCGCCTGCGGCAAATGGAACTGGGCGCACAGGCATTGATGCCGGAGGTGGCCGGAATCGCCCGCGAGACGGTCGGGATCACCTTCGACGCCTTCGGTGGCGTGGTCGAAGCGATCACCGGCAGTCGCAGCAAGGCGCGCAAGATCGACCGGCACCGCGACGCGGCGCTCGCCCACCTCGACCGCACCCTCGGCAAGGGCCGCTGGGAGCAGGACGCGTTCGACAAGACATTCGAAGCGGAGGTCGGCGCCGCCGCCGAGGAGATGGCCGGCGCCCTGACCCGCGGCGTGCTGTTCGCGGTGTTCACCGGCGCCGCCGATGCCATGGACAAGCGCACCGACGCGATGGAGAAGGACCTGGAGCGGCGCATGGAGGCCCGCGGCAAGGCGCTGGAAGCCAGGGCCGATGCGCTGTGCACGCAGGTCGCGGCGTTGGACGCGCTGCAGCAGCAGCTGGACTACCGGCTACCTGGCGGCAAGCGCCTGCAGCTGCTGGAACAGGAACAGACGCCGGCCAAGCCGGCCACGCCCGGCCAAGCGACCGTCGCCGCAGCCGCATCGCCCGGCGACGGCGCGCGCTGAGCGGCCGGCGACGGGCCGACACGCAGCGCCGCTGCAACGGCCGACCTCGCCGCCACCGGCGCACCGCCGGGCGCTCGCCCCGGCGGTGCGCTCAGGAGGCGCTCGCCTGCCACACCGCGCCGGCTGGATCGAACTCGGCGGTGGTCAATGCCTGCGCCCGCCAACCGAAGCCGCACACCGCCAGCGGCCCTTCGTGCAGCGGGTCCATGCCGAACGCCTGCTCGATGTCCACCTCGTTGATCGCCGAGGTCACGAATGCGCCCCACTGCGCCTGCGTCGCGCACAGATAGAGCAGTTGCGACAGGTGCCCGATGTCCAGCAGCAAGGCCCGGTAGGCCTTGGGGTGGTGGCGGTACTTCCAGTAGCTGCGCGCGTACCGCGGCGCCATCACCACCAGCACCGGCGCGTCGGCGAACCAGTGCTGGCCGGCCACTGCGGTCCGGGCCAACGTATCCAGCCCGGTGTCGGGGGCCGGCAACGGTTCCAGGGCGTGATCGACCGGATGGTAGTGATACAGGCCCGGCGCAAGGCCCTCGACGCGCTGCACGATGAGGTAGGCCTCGGTGGCGTGCAAGCCGCCGCCGGAAGGCGCGTTCTTCTTCAGGAACGCGGCGACGCCGTCGGCCTCGACCCTGGCGCGCGCCGCGAACACACGCTGCATCAGCTGCGCGAACGCGGCCAGCGGCAACGGCCGCGCGGTATCGAAATTGCGGCAGGTGGCGCGCCGCGCGAGCAAGCCATCGAAATCGTCCTCGCGCTCGCGCGGCAGCGGCAGGCGCGCGGCAGGCGCGCCGCGCGCGCCCACTTCCGCAGGCGGCGGGCCGAGCTTCTCGCACAGGCCGGCGGCCGTGGTCAGCCCGTTGGCCTCCATCGCCGCGACGCTGTCGCTGCCGTGCCAGCGCCCGAACCGGTGCGCCAGCGCGGCCGGCCCCCACCAGTAGGCCTGGCGCATGGACGCATCGCGTTCGGCGAAACCGCCGCGCACCGCATCGTCGTCGCGCAGCAGCAGCCCGACCTCGAGCAGGCGCGCGGCGGCGGCGGCGCAATGCGGCGGCAAGGCCTGCGCGTCGGTCCAATCGCCCGCGCTGAGCGTGCCCAGCAGTTCGCGCTCCAGCGCATCGACGTCGACCTCCTGCTCCAGATGCGGCGCCAGCGCCACCCATTGGCGTTCGCGCGCAAGGCCGTTGCCCCCGGCCAACAGCGACGCCAGATCGAAGCGGCTGACCTCGCGCGGCTCGAGAAACAAATGCAGACAGCGGCGCACGCGCATGTGGAAAGACCTGCTCAACCTGGCAGGTGATTATGCCGATAGATATAGTGGCTGCGCCCCTGTGCGTTGCGCCGAACACCATCCTTCCTGCGAGATGACATTGCCATGACTAGCGCCCCCCACGACCCGTTGCCTGCCGACATCGCCGACCGCCTGCTGGAGCTGTTGAGCACCGACGACGCCTTCCGCGCCAGCTTCCAGGACAATCCGGTCGCCGCCCTGGCCAGTCTCGGCTACAAGCCGGCGGACGAGGCGCTGGCCGCCGACCCGACGCCGCCCAAGCAGGGCGCGCCGTTCTACTGCATGACCTCGCAGGAACTGGCATCGAAGGAAGAGATCGCCAAGGCGCGCAGGGAGCTGGTCAGCCACCTGACGGTGGACGGCAACCATCACGTCATTTTTTGCTTCGAAGCCGGCAAGGTCGCCTCGACCGTTTCCCTCAAGTAAGCCGGCATCGCGGCGCTGGGCCAGGCGGCGAACAGCGCGTCGAGCCGCCGCCGCGCATCCGGGGCCCGGTCCAGATCCGACAGGGCTTGCGCGGCCCAGCGGTCGGCCATGCGCGTATCGGCGACATTCAAGGCCTGCAATGACTGCGACACCGAGGCCTCGCCATAGGCAAGGCCTCGGTGTCCGCCGATCCAGTCCGCCTGCGCCAGCGCCTGGCGATGCTCGCCGGCCGCCTGCAGGGTGAGGTACAGCGCCACACGCGCCTGCAGCAGATCGTCCTCGCGCGGTTCCAGCAGGGCCAGCGCCTGCGCGTACTCGCCGCGCAAGCGGTACTGGCCGGCCTGCACGATGCGCAGCAGCTTGCCCAGGGTCGGATCGGCCGAGGCCTCCACCCACGGGCCAGCGACCTTCAGCGCACGCGTCGACAATCCATCGTCGCCGAGCCGCTGCGCCAGATAGGCGGCAGCGAGAATCAGCGCGGCGCGATCGCTGGCATACGGCTCGCCGGGAAGCGCCTGCTCCTGCCTTCGCAGTTGGGCGTTCTGCCACTGCTGCAACCGCGGCAGCACCTTGCCGGACGGTTGCGTCAACGCCTGGATCGACAGTTGCACGAAGCCGAACTGGGCCCGGGTGAACTCGTTGGCCGAGCGGCTGGCCTCCAGCGCGTCGTCGAGCTCGGTGGCGGCCTCGTCCCACTTGCCCTGGTCCACCTTCAGCGCGATCAGGTCCAGGCGCGGCACCATGTCGTCGTTCGCGTAATCGCTCTTGGGAATCGCGCGCAGCCGCGCTTCGGCTTCGGCGTAATTGCCCTGCAGCGCCAGGACATTGGCCAGGCGCCGGCCGGGACCGCTCTTGTCCCGGAGCGCGATCTGGGTGAACTGGGCCTTGGCCTGTTCCAGCTTTCCCTGCACCAGGTAGACGCGGCCGATGTCGTCGGTGGCGATGGACCGATACGGATCCTGCGAGGTGTCGGCGGCAGTGGCATGCGGCAGGGCCTCGGCGAACCGGTTGGCCTGGAACAGGTGCCAGAACGCGTTGCCGTGTCCGGCGAAGCTGTCGGGGTACAGATGCACCAGCTGCTGCCACCCGCCCAGCGCGGCTGGACTGTCCCTGAGTTCGTCGGCCCATGCCGCAAGGTACAGCCGGTCGCGCGTCGGCAACCGCGCTGCGTACTCCTGGGCCTTCTGCAGATACGGCACCGCCGCGGCGCGGTCGGAGGTCGCCGCAAGTACGCGGGCGATACCGACATAGGCCAGGGCGAACTGCGGATCCAGCTGGACCGCCACGCGGAAATTCTGCTCGGCCTGCTTCCAGCTTCCCGTGGCGGTCGCCTCCACTCCCAACGCATAGGACCGCAACGCGTCCAGATTGGACGTCGTCACCTGCGGCAGCGGCTTGGATGCCTGTTCGACCGCCTGGATGGCTTCGCCGAGTTGGCGCCGCAACTGGCCGCTGACCGTGTCCACGGACGCCAGCACCGATTCGAGCCCGCGCCCGGTCTGCGTCTCGGTATACACGGTCGCCTGCGTCGCCGGGTCGACCACTTCCACGGTGACGCGGATGCGCCCGCCCACTTCGGCGACGGTCGGCAGGATCACCGCGCGCGCGCCATCGCGCAGCGCGATCTCCGAGGCGACCGCGCGGTCGATCTTGCTGTCGGGGCTGCGGTTCATCCGGCTCAGGGTGTCGCGCACCTTGAGGTCGCTGAGCAGGTTGACGTAGCGCGATTGCTCCAGGCTGATCCGGAACGCCTGGTCGAGCGAGGCGTCGAGCGTCGCGTTGCCGGTGAGGTTGCGCAGGTCGCCGACCACGATCCAGTCGCGCTCGGCGAAGGCGATCGCAGGCTCCGGGCGGCCGAAGAACAGCAGCGCGGCGACCACCATCAGGGTCAATGCCGCTTCCGCCACCAGCGCCGCGGGGCGGCGCCACAGCGGGATGTCCCGCCACGCCTTCGGCGTCGGCTTCGGCGCGCGCAGCGGGGTGTTGCCGATCTCGCCGACTTCGTAGATCTCCTGCGGCGTCGGCACGCCCTTGAAGCGCCAGCGGCCGTGCGCTTTCCACAGCAGGCGCTCGCCGCGCTCGCCCAGTTCGCGCGCGGCGCGGTGGGTCAGCGACTCGGCCACTGCCGACAACAGGATCTGCCCGGGCCGCGCCAGGGTCATCAGCCGCGCCGCGGTCGGCTTGGCCAGGCCCTCCACTTCCAGCGGCTTGGCGCCGACCTGCACGGCGGCATCGCTGTTGCGCCAGGTCAGCACCTCGCCGACGTGCAGGCCGGCGCGCACCTTCAGCTCCAGCTTGCGCTGCGCGCCCAGTTCGCGCAGGCCGCGGCTGTAGTCCAGGGCGAAGCCGAGCCCGTCGATCGGGCGCTCGAACAGCAGCAGCAGGCCGTCGGAGCGGTCGATCAGGCGCCCGCGCCAGCGCTGCTGCAGCTCCAGCACCAGATGATCGTGCTGCTTGAACAGTTCGGCGGCGTTGGCATCGCCCAGCCGTTCCACCAGCGCCATCGAGTCGCACAGGTCGGTCAGCAACAGGGTGCGCAGCTGCGGGACCTCGGGCTGGGGCTGGTGCGCGTCGTTCATGGGCAACTCGGCTGGGCGGGCGCGGCGGGTCAGTAGGCGGCGGAGGCGAGGTCGTGCCAGTACAGGCAGTTGCCGCCGCGGCGCTTGGCTTCGTACAGCGCGGCGTCGGCGTTGGCGTACCAGTCGTTCCAGTCGGACTGCGGATCGACCCGGCCGATGCCGATGCTGACCGGGCAGATATGCGGCGAGGGATGCGGCACGCCGAGCAGGTTCTGCACCGTGGCGATCACGAACTCGCCGATGCGGCGCAGGTCTTCCTCGTTGCCGTTCGCCACCAGCAGGCAGAATTCGTCGCCGCCCAGGCGGCAGGCGATGTCGTCCTCGCCGGCGACCGAACGCAGGATGTTGGCGACGTTCTGCAGCACGCGGTCGCCGACCAGGTGCCCGTGTTCGTCGTTGATGTGCTTGAAGCGGTCGCAGTCGATCAGCAGCAGACCCGGTCCCGGCGAGCGGCCGTCGCGCAGGCATTCCTGCAGGCGCAGGAGCAGGCCGCGGCGATTGTGCAGGCCGGTCAGTTCGTCGGTGCGTACCAGTTCTTCGGTCTGGCTGAGCTGGTGGGTGGTGGCGTAGAGGTTGTCCAGCGCCGCCTCCAGGTCGTGGTTGCGGCGGCGCAGCTGGCGGATCAGGGTCTGCTCGTTCATCACCACGCGCATGATGGTGCGGCGCAGGAAGTAGGCGACCAGGCCCGGGTCGCGTTCCACCAGGCGCTGGAAGTCGTCGTGGTCCAGTTCGACCAGCACGCCGTCGCTGGCGGCGATCGCATCGGCGCTGCGCATGTGGCTGCCGATCAACAACCCGAGTTCGCCGAAGAATTCGCCATGTCCGAGATGCTTGACCACCAGGTCCTCGCCGAAATCCAGATCGATCACGCCGCTGCTGATCACGAACATGGCGCTGCCGCCGTCGCCGCGCCGGAACAGCACGTCGCCGGCACGCACCGCCCGCGAGCGGCCGAATTCGGAAAACAGGCGCAATTCCGCCGCAGTCAGCACCGCCAGCTCGCTGGGCTTGGGCGCGACCACGCCACCCATCGGAATTGTCTCGCGTACGTTGGATGCGGCGCTGTCGCGGCTCATCCGGGCCCCCACTGGCTCCTGGCGGCGCTCGCCATCGTGCACGCAGCATAGCACCTGAATGCAGTGGTCACGATGCGGTCACAGGCGATCTCGCACACGGCGGAGACCGGCAACAGGCCGGAAATCGCGCGGCGTCGGCGCTGCCGCAAACGCCTGTCGCAAATCGTAGACACCGCGGCGGCGCGCACCGCCGGCGCTGCGGCGCGCGCAAAAAAAAGCCCGGGCGAACCCGGGCTCCCCTCCCTTGGGGATTCGGCCAGCAACGCGCGCCTGGCTGCAGGTCAGGCGGCCTTCTCGCCGTGGAACTGCTCTTCCTCCGTCGAGCCCTTGAGCGCGGTGGTGGAGGACTGGCCCTGCTGGATCGCCTGGGTCACCGCGTCGAAGTAGCCGGTGCCGACCTCGCGCTGGTGCTTGACCGCGGTGAAGCCGCGATCGGCGGCGGCGAACTCGGCCTCCTGCAGCTCGACGAAGGCGCTCATCTGGCGGCGCGCATAGCCGTGCGCCAGGTTGAACATTGAGTAGTTCAGCGCGTGGAACCCGGCCAGGGTGATGAACTGGAACTTGTAGCCGTAGCGCGCGATCTCCTTCTGGAAGGTGGCGATCGTGGCGTCGTCCAGGTTCTTCTTCCAGTTGAAGCTCGGCGAGCAGTTGTAGGCCAGCAGCTTGCCCGGGAACTTGGCGTGGATCGCCTCGGCGAACTGGCGCGCGAACGCCAGGTCCGGCTTGCCGGTCTCGCACCAGATCAGGTCGGCGTACGGGGCGTAGGCCAGGCCGCGGCTGATCGCCTGGTCCAGGCCCTTGCGGGTCTTGAAGAAGCCTTCGACGGTGCGCTCGCCGGTGGTGAACGGGCGGTCGTTGGCATCGATGTCGCTGGTCACCAGGTCGGCGGCCTCGGCGTCGGTGCGCGCGACCAGCAGCGTCGGCACCCCCAGCACGTCGGCGGCCAGGCGCGCGGCGTTCAACTTCTCCACCGCCTCGCGGGTCGGCACCAGCACCTTGCCGCCCATGTGCCCGCACTTCTTCACCGAGGCCAACTGGTCCTCGAAGTGCACGCCGGCGGCGCCGGCCTCGATCATCGCCTTCATCAGCTCGAAGGCGTTGAGCACGCCGCCGAAACCGGCCTCGGCATCGGCCACGATCGGCTGCAGGAAGTCGATCTCGTCCTTGCCCTCGGCGTGGTGCAGCTGGTCGGCGCGCAGCAGCGTGTTGTTGATGCGCTTGACCACCGCCGGCACCGAATCGGCCGGGTACAGCGACTGGTCCGGGTACATCTGCCCGGCCAGGTTGGCGTCGGCGGCGACCTGCCAGCCGGACAGGTAGATCGCGTTGAGCCCGGCCTTGACCTGCTGCATCGCCTGGTTGCCGGTCAGCGCGCCCAGCGCGTTGACGAAGTCCTTCTCGTGCAGGTACTTCCACAGCTTCTCGGCGCCGAGCCGGGCCAGCGAATGCTCCACGTGCACGGTGCCGCGCAGGCGCACCACGTCGGCGGCGGTGTAGTTGCGGGTGATCCCGGCCCAACGCGGATTGGTGTCCCAGTCGTGCTGGATCTGTTCGGCGGTCTGCAACGTGGTGCTCATCTTGCGTTCTCCTCGGAATGGATACGGCGATGGAACGGTGGAGCGGTCGTGCGGGTGAAAAGACGCGGAAGGCTCGGAAGGGATCAGACCCAGGGACATCGCTTCCACGATTCCCCATGCCCGAATCCCCACTCCCGGCCTTTCAATCGATCATCTGGTAAGCCGGCAACGTCAGGAACTCGGCCAGTTCGTCGCTGCGGGTCAGCGCATCCAGCAGCGCGATGGCATCGTCCACGCGGTTGCCGCCGGGCAGCAGCGCGCGCTCGCCCAGCCGCGCCGGCAGCTGGCGCATGCACGTGTCGAACAGCGCGAAGTCGATCGCGGTGCCGTCGTCCAGGTGCAGGCCGCCGACGTGCAGCCACTGCCACAGCTGCGCACGGCTGATCTCGGCGGTGGCGGCATCCTCCATCAGGTGGTGGATCGGCACGCAGCCGTTGCCGTCCAGCCACGCCGCCAGGTAGCGCACGCACACCTCGATGTTGCCCTCGAAGCCGGCGCGGGTGATGGTGCCCGCGGACGGGGCGATCAGCGTGTCGCGGTCGGCCTGCACGTCCTCGCGGCGCACATCGTGCTGGTTCGGCGCGCGCATGTGCTCGTCGAAGATGGCGCGGGCGATCGGGATCAGCGCCGGGTGCGCGACCCAGGTGCCGTCGTGGCCGGCGGTGACCTCGCGCAGCTTGTCCGCGCGCACCCGCGCCATCGCCTGCTCGTTGGCCGCCTCGTCGTGGCCGATCGGGATCTGCGCCGCCATGCCGCCCATCGCATGCGCGCCGCGGCGGTGGCAGGTACGGATCAGCAGTTCCGAATACGCCTTCAGGAACGGCTGGGTCATGGTCACCTGGCCGCGCTCGGGCAGCACCTTGTCCGGGTGCCGGCGGAAGGTCTTCAGGTAGGAAAAGATGTAGTCCCAGCGGCCGCAGTTCAGGCCGACGATGCGCTCGCGCAGCGCATGCAGGATCTCGTCCATCTCGAACACCGCCGGCAGCGTCTCGATCAGCACGGTGACCTTGATCTGGCCCTGCGGCAGGCCCAGCATCGCCTCGATGTGCGACAGCGCGGCCTCCCACAGCGCCGCCTCTTCCATCGACTGCAGCTTGGGCAGGTACAGGTACGGGCCGCGGTCCTTGGCCTGCAGCGCGCGGCCGTTGTGGAAGGCGAACAGCGCCGCGTCGAACAGGCCGCCGGCCAGCGGCTGGCCGTCGACCAGCACGTGCTTCTCGTCCAGGTGCCAGCCGCGCGGGCGCACGATCAGCACCGCCTGCTCCTCATAGGGCTTGAGCGCGTAGCGCTTGCCCGGGCTGCCGTCGCGCGCCGGCGGCGCGCTGAAGCTCAGCGTGCCGGCCACCGCCTCGGCCAGCGCGCGCTGGCCGGCGACCAGGTTGCGCCAGGTCGGCGCGGTCGAGTCCTCGAAGTCGGCCATGTACACCTTGGCGCCGGAGTTCAGCGCGTTGATGACCATCTTCGGATCGGTCGGGCCGGTGATCTCGACCCGGCGGTCCTGCAGCGCCGCCGGCAGCGGCGCCACGCGCCAGTCGCCGTCGCGGATCGCCTGGGTGTCGGTGCGGAAGTCCGGCAGGCCGCCGGCGTCGAACCAGGCCTGGCGCTCGCGCCGCGCGGCCAGCCGTGCCTGCCGCTCCGGCTCGATCGCCCGGTGCAGCGACACCAGCAGGGCCAGCGCCGCCGGCGGCAGCAAGGCGTCCTGGCCGGCCAGCGAGGCGGTCAGGGTGATGCCGGGGGTGGAACGCTCGGCGGGAGGGGAAGAAGCGGCGAAGGCGGCGGCGGACATGGTGGGGTTCCTCGGTGTTTCCGGGCCCTCACCGTGCTTCCGAAGCAACTATTTGACAATACAGTTTTATCAATGCATTAAATAAGTACACCTTATAGTTGTCACGCCATGCCCACGCGCGGCACCGCAACCCCCCGTTTTCCCTACAAATCCGACCGGCTCAAGCCGCTGCGCGCGTTCTGCCAGACGGTGCGGCTGGGCTCGGTCTCGCGGGCGGCCGAGGCGCTGTTCGTCAGCCAGCCGGCGGTGACCCTGCAATTGCAGGCGCTGGAACGGGAACTGGGGGTGGTGCTGTTCGAACGCAGCGGGCGGCGTCTGATCCCCAGCCGCGAGGGCCAGCTGCTGTACGAAATGGCGCAGCCGCTGGTGCAAAGCCTGGACCGGCTGGAGGCCGATTTCCGCGAGAAGGCGCGCGGGCTGGATGCCGGCGAACTGAACATCGCCGCCAACAGCTCCACCATCCTGTACCTGCTGCCGAAGATCGTGGAGAACTTCCGCGCCCGCCATCCGGACGTGCGCCTGACCCTGCACAACGCGATCAGCGCCGACGGCACCGACCTGCTGCGCGAGGACGCGGTGGACCTGGCGGTGGGCTCGATGCTCGACGTGCCGGCCGACCTCAGCTACGCGCCGGTGTACCGCTTCGAGCAACTGCTGATCGCCCCGCGCGACCACCCGCTGGCGGGCAAGCCCAAGCTGACCCTGGACGACCTGTCGCCGTACCCGCTGATCCTGCCGCCCAAGCGCCAGGTGACCTACCGCCTGGTCGACCTGGTGTTCCAGCAGGCGCGGGTGCCGTACACGGTGGCGCTGGAGGTGGGCGGCTGGGAGGTGATCAAGCAGTACGTGGCGATGGGCATGGGCATCTCCATCGTCAGCTCGATCTGCGTCACCGAGGCCGACCGCGGCAGGCTGGCCACGCGCTCGCTGGGCGATTATTTCCCCACCCGCAGCTACGGGGTGGTGGTGCGCAAGGGCAAGTTCCTGTCGCCGCAGGCGCGCGCCTTCATCGAACTGATCCAGCCGGACCTGTTCACCCCGCGCGGCTACGACGAGAGCGGGCCGTCGGAGCGCTGAGCCACGCCGTCGCCACGTGCGCGCGTGGCAGCGCGGCGCGGATTCGGCGTTGCCGGACGTGGCCGGAGAGGCACCCGGCCGTGCGTGCCACGGCGGGCGGGACGGCTGGCCGGCGGCCTCGATGCCAGCCGCCGCCGCGGCTGACTCGCGCGCCCGGGTCGGCATAGACTAGCCGACGCTGCGCCATCGGCGCTGGGCGATTCGACGGGTCTGCGCCGGGGAGCGGGCCGACGAGCATGCACACCGCGGCCGGCTTGCCCAGCCGCGTCGATCCGATCCAATGGAAGGGCTGATGCGATGAATCCAACCACGCTGTTGCTGGTGCAATTGGCGGTGATCCTCGGCGCGGCGCGCCTGTGCGGGAAGCTGCTGCAACGCTTCGGCCAACCGCCGGTGATCGGCGAAATGGCGGCCGGCCTGTTGCTCGGCCCGATCGCGTTCGGCGCATGGCTGCCGGAGCTGCACGGCGCGTTGTTCGCGCGCGCCAGCCTGCCGCCGCTGTCGGGCCTGGCCAACATCGGCGTGGTGCTTTTCATGTTCATCGTCGGCGTGGAGCTGCGCGCGCCGGAAGGCACCAAGGCGCAGGTGCGTTCGTCGATCACGGTGGGGCTGTCCGGGATCGTGCTGCCCTTGCTGCTCGGCCTGGCCGCGGCGCCGTGGCTGTTCCCGCGCTTCGCGCCGCACGGCATCGGTTTCTGGCCGTTCGCGCTGTTCATCGCCGCGGCGATGTCGGTCACCGCGTTTCCGGTGCTGGCGCGGATCCTCAAGGACCGCACCATGACCCGCACCCCGGCCGGGCGCCTGGCGCTGGGCGCGGCGGTGATCGACGATGCGACCGTGTGGATCTTCCTGGCGGTGGTGCTGACCCTGACCGGCGGCAACGCGCACGGCGGCGTCGGCTTCACCGCGGTGGGCGCCCTGGCCCTGATCGCCGTGGTCTTCGGCGCGCTGCGCCCGCTGTATGCGCGCCTGCTGCGGCCGCGCGTCGGCGACGGCGGCTACGCCCCGGCCGCGCTGGTGTGGGTGCTGATCGGCCTGCTGGCGTGCGCGGCCGCGGCCGAATGGATCGGCCTGCACGCGATCTTCGGCGCGTTCCTGTTCGGCATCTGCCTGCCGCGCGAGGACCGCCTGCTGGAACACCTGGCCGGGCGCATCGAACCGCTGGCGATCACCTTGCTGATGCCGGTGCTGTTCGCGGTCGCCGGCCAGGCCACCAGCCCCAGCGCGCTCGCCGGCGCGGGGCTTGCCGGCTTCGTGCTGGTGGTCGGCGTGGCGGTGCTCGGCAAGCTGCTCGGCTGCACGCTGGGCGCGCGCCTGAGCGGCCACGACTGGCGCGACAGCCTGACCGTGGGCTCGCTGATGAACGCGCGCGGGCTGATGGAACTGGTGGTGATCAAGATCGGCCTGGACAGCGGCCTGATCGGCCCGGACCTGTTCACCCTGCTGTTCGGGATGACCCTGGTGACCACGCTGATGGCCTCGCCGATGGTGGCCTGGTTCCATCGCGAACGGCAGGCCACCGGCGCCGGCGCGCTGGGCGCCGGCCGCTCCAATCGCTGAGCGCCAGATGCCGGGCGGGCCCGCGGTGCTTGCGGCGAACCGGCAACCCGGGGCATCGGCGCACGCCGCCAGGCTGCGCCGGGCCGCGGCGCATGCCGTCCGGTGCACCGGCGCGATCGCGCGATGACCGCCGCCTTGCCCACCGACTCCCGCTACACCGAAACCGCCGCGCCGCCGGCACTGCGCGATCGCCTGCGCTGCAGCTGGCGCTTCCGCCAGGGCGACGCCGATCCGCTGCCGGCGCAGGTGCTGCCCGATGGCTGCGTGGACTTGATCTGGGACGGCCGCGCGCTGTTCGTGGCCGGGCCGGACCGCTGCGCCAGCACCGCGACGCTGGCGCCGGGCAGCGTGCTGAGCGGCGTGCGCCTGGCCGCCGGCGCCGGCGCCGGCCTGCTCGGCGAGCCGCTGCACGCCATCGTCGACCAGCGCATCGCGCTGGAGGCGCTGTGGGGCGGCCGCGGCCGCGACTGGCAGGCGCGGCTGGAAGACGGCGCCGATCCGCTGCCGTTGCTGCACGCGCTGTGCGCCAGCCGCCCGCTCGCGGCGGACCTGCCGATGGCCTGGGTGTTCGCCCAACTGGCCGGCGACGCCGCGCCGCGCATGGCCGACCTGACGCGCAGCCTGGGCATCAGCGAACGCTCGCTGCGGCGCCGCTGCCAGGACGCGTTCGGCTACGGCGCCAAGACCCTGGAGCGGATCCTGCGCCTGCAACGCTTCCTGCGCCTGGCATCGGGCCACGCCACGCTGACCGCGGCGGCGCTGGAGGCCGGCTACGGCGATGCCCCGCACCTGGTGCGCGACAGCCGCCAGCTGACGGGCCTCAGCCCGCGCGAACTGGTGCGGCGGCACGCGCGCTGAGCTGGCCGTTTTCGCCAAGCCGGGCGCCGGCGTGGCGGTGGATACTGGACTCCCTTTTCACGGAGCCCGCCATGCCCCGCGCCGACCAGCAGCACCGCATCGACTACCTGGAATTCGCCGTCGCCTCGATCGCCGCGGCCAAGGCCTTCTACGGCCAGGCCTTCGACTGGACCTTCCAGGACTACGGTCCCGATTACTGCGAGTTCCGCGACGGCCGCCTGACCGGCGGTTTCTTCCACGGCACCGCGCAACCCGGCGGCGCGCTGGTGGTGCTGTACTCCAACGACCTGGCCGACACCCAGGCGCGCATCGAGGCCGCCGGCGGCCGCATCGTGCGCCCGGTCTTCGCTTTCCCGGGCGGCCGCCGCTTCCATTTCGCCGACCAGGACGGCTACGAGTTGGCGGTGTGGTCGGAGGGCTGAGCCGCGGCGCGCGGCGCGGAAACCTTCGATAGCCGGCGGCGCGCCACCGCGATGGCGCGCCACGCGCTACGCGCTCATCCGCGCGCGTAGTGCTTCAGGAACATCTCCGCCGCCGACTCCGCCACCTGCGCCTGCTGCTCCGGGCTCAGCGCCGGCTGGCCCATGGCGATCTGCGGCCAGAACGCGAAGCCCTTGACCAGGCCCTCCAGTTGCTGCGCGGCGAACTGCGGGTCCAGCGGCTGCAGGCGGCCGTCGTCCAGGGCCGCGCGGATCCAGACCGTGGTGCCCTCTTCCTTGCTGCCCAGTTGCGCGATCAGTTCGCGGGCGCGCTCGGGCGAGTGCACGCCCTGGGCGATGGCCACGCGCGACAGGTCGATGAAGGCCGGGTCGTCGAGCAGCCGCAGCTTCTGCTGCAGCATCTGCACCAGCTGCTCGCGCAGCGGCCGCTCCGGCCGGTACGGGACGCTGAGCATGTCCGCGCTGCGCTGCCACAGCCTGCGCAGGATCTCGGCGAACAGGGCGTCCTTGCTCGGGAAGTGGTTGTAGACGGTGCGCTTGGACACGCCGGCGCTGGCGGCGATGCGGTCCATGCTGGTCGCGTCGAAGCCCTGGCTGCGGAACTCGGCGATCGCCGCCTCCAGGATCGCCTGGCGCTTGCGCTCGGTCAGGCGCACCGGGGCCGGCGCGGGGGCGGATGAACTGGACATGGGGGAAGTTTACACCGGGCAGTTTACTTTTCTGGAAAGAAAACTACACTGTGTAGTGTAAGTTCCGCCGGCGTCCATCCGATGCCGTCCCTTCCCTCCTGATGGAATCCGCCGTGCTCGCCTCCGCCTGCCAGATGTCCCCTTCGCCGTCGCATGCGGCCTCGCCGCAGTACCGCGACGGGCGCTTCCGCAATACGGTGCCCACCGCGACCAGCGCGCTGGGCTTTTTCCCGACCCTGCGGCTGCTGTGGGAGTTCGCGTTCAACAAGCCGGCGCACACGGTGCCGCCGCGGCCGCTGCCGGTGCTACCGCTGACCCGCGCGCAATTGCTGGCCGCGCCGGACCACAGCCTGTTCCGGCTCGGCCACTCCACGGTGCTGATGAAGCTGCGCGGCGGTTTCTGGCTGACCGATCCGGTGTTCTCCGAGCGCGCCTCGCCGTTCGCGTTCGCCGGCCCCAAGCGCTTCCATGCGCCGCCGATCGCGCTGGACGATCTGCCGCCGATCGCCGGGGTGATCCTGTCGCACAACCACTACGACCACCTGGACCGCGCCACGATCCGCCGCCTGGCCGACCGCGTCGGCGTGTTCGTCACGCCGCTGGGCGTGGGCGACCTGCTGCTGCGCTGGGGCGTGGACCCGGCCAGGGTGCGGCAGCTGGACTGGTGGCAGTCGACCACCGTGGACGGGGTGACGCTGACCGCGACGCCGTCGCAGCACTTCTCCGGCCGCGGGCTGTTCGACAGCGGCCGTTCGCTGTGGTGCTCGTGGGCGATCCAGGATCACGCGCTGAAGGTGTTCTTCAGCGGCGATAGCGGCTACTTCGACGGCTTCAAGGCGATCGGCCAGCGGCTGGGCCCGTTCGACCTGACCCTGATGGAAACCGGCGCCTACGACGCGCAGTGGCCGCACGTGCACATGCAGCCGGAGCAGAGCCTGCAGGCGCACCTGGACGTGGGCGGGCGCACGCTGCTGCCGATCCACAACGGCACCTTCGACCTGGCCCTGCACACCTGGCACGAACCGTTCGAGCGCATCGTCGCGCTGGCAGAGGCGGCCGGCGTGCCGCTGGCCACGCCGCGCATGGGCGAGCGGGTGGACCTGGACGCGCCTGCCGCCGGCGGGCGCTGGTGGCGCAGCCTGGCCGAGGTTCCCGCGGCGGCGCGCTGACGCGCAGGCGGGCAGACGCTCCGACCGCCAGCGGCGGCATGCGGAGCCTGCACCGGCGTCGCGCGCGGATACTGCGCAGGCCGGCCGCGTCTTGCGACCGGCACGCGCGCAATCCCGCTACAGCGGCGACCACTCCAGGCCTTCGCCGCGGCGGTAGTACACCGCCAGCGCCTTGCCGTACACGCTGTCGGCGTCGACGAAACCGAAGTAGCGGCCGTCCAGGCTGTCGCCGCGATGGTCGCCGACCACCAGCAGCTTGCCGGGCGGCACGCGCACGTCGTGCAGGTCCGGGCCGCCGCCGGCGTCCAGGTCCAGTTGCGCGATGCGCGCGCCGAAGCGTTCCCTGTCGCCCTCGCCGCCGAGCTGCAGCGGCTGGCCGTTGATCGACAGGTGCCCGTCGCGCATGTCCACCCGGTCGCCGGCCACCGCCACCACGCGCTTGATCAGGCGGGTGCCGTCGCGCGGCGAATCGAACACCGCCACCTCGCCACGCTGCGGCCGGCCGCGCTCGAGCACGCGCCACAGGGTGAACGGCACGCGCAGGCCGTAGGCGCTCATGTCCACCGCGACGCGGTCGCCGGGTTGCAGGGTCGGCTGCATCGAACCGGTGGGCACCACGTAGTGGTTGGCGAACGAGGAGCGCGCGGCGGTCAGCAACAGCAGCATCACCGCGATCGGCAGCAGTTCCTTGCGCGTCCAGCGCGCGGCGCGGTGCAGGCGGGAGTCTTGCGGGTCGGTCGAGGCCATGGGACACCTGTGGGATCGGGGCGGGCGTGCATCGTGGCGATGCCTTGGCGACAGTGCGCGCGTGGCCGCGTGGCCTGCCAGTGACGGAAGGCATGGGTGGCGCTTCCGCCGCCGGGAGTCGGGCGCTGACGGGTTCACGGCTGTCGGGGCTGAAGCCCCTCCCACAGTGCACCCGGCCGGCAAGCGCATGCGCTCCATGAGAGAGGCCCCTGAAGCCTCGGACCATCGGTTGCGGGCACGGAGCCGGTTGGCGGCCGGCTTCGCAAACCATGACGCTCCACACGCGCGTGCCTGCGGCTGCGGATGCTCGCGGGGCCGAAGCCCCTCCTACAGGGGTTGCGGCCGCCGTTTCGCATCCGCCACAACGAAAAACGGGATGGCCGCTGGCCATCCCGTTCTCGTTACCGCGTGCAGCGCGTCAGGACATTCAGTCCTTCAGGCCACGGTTCTCCAGCAGCGGTTCGACGCTGGGGTCCTTGCCGCGGAAATCGCGGTACAGGGTGGCCAGGTCGACGGTGTTGCCGCGCGAGAGGATCTTGGCGCGGAAGACGTCGCCGTTCTTGCGCGACAGGCCGCCGTTCTCCTTGAACCATTCGAACGCGTCGTCGTCGAGCACTTCCGACCAGAAGTAGGCGTAGTAGCCGGCCGAGTAGCCGCCGCCCCAGATGTGGTCGAAATAGGTGGTGCGGTAGCGCGGCGGCACTTCGGCCAGGTCCACCTTGTACTTCTTCAGCGCGTCGGCCTCGAACTTGGCCACGTCCTGCAGCGGCGCGTCGGCCGGCTGGGTGTGCCAGGCCAGGTCGAGCAATGCCGCCGACAGGTATTCGGTGGTCGCGTAGCCGCTGTTGAAGGTCTTGGCCTTCTGGATCTTGTCGACCAGTTCCTGCGGCATCGGCGCGCCGGTCTGGTAGTGCTTGGCGTAGTTGGCGAACACCTTCGGGTCGGTGGCCCAGTGCTCGTTGAACTGCGACGGGAACTCGACGAAGTCGCGCGAGGTGCTGGTGCCGGCGATCGACGGGTACTTCACCTTGGAGAACATGCCGTGCAGCGCGTGGCCGAACTCGTGGAACATGGTGGTGACGTCGTCGAAGCTCAGCAGCGCCGGCTGGCCCGGCGCGGGCTTGGTGAAGTTGCACACGTTGTAGACCACCGGCTTGGCGCCGGTCAGGCCGTCCTGCTCGACGAACACGTCCATCCACGCGCCGCCGGACTTGCTGTCGCGCTTGTAGTAGTCGGTGTAGAACAGCGCCATCGAGGTGCCGTCCTGGTCGAACACTTCGTACACCTTCATGTCCGGGTGGTAGGTCGGAATGTCGGTGCGTTCCTTGAAGGTGATGCCGTACAGCTCGGTGGCGGCGTAGAACACGCCGTTCTTGAGCACGTTGTCCATCTCGAAGTACGGCTTGATCTGCGATTCGTCCAGGTCGTACTTGGCCTTGCGCACCTGCTCGGCGTAGAAGTCCCAATCCGACGCGGCGAGCTTGAAGCCGCCGGTCTTTGAACCGGCTTGCTGCGCGTCGATCACCTTCTGCATCTCGGCGATCTCGCTGCGCGCCTTGGCGGTGGCCGCCGGCACGGTATCGGTGAGCAGCTTCAGCGCCGCGGCCGGGGTCTTGGCCATCTGGTCGCCCAGGCTGTAGGCGGCGTAGCTGTCGAAGCCGAGCAGCTTGGCCTTCTGCGCGCGCAGCTGGGCCAGGCGCTGGATGGTTTGGCGGGTGTCGTTGGCGTCGCCCTTCTCGGCGCGCGACTGCGAGGCGGCCATCACCTGGGTGCGCAGCTCGCGGTTCTTCAGCGAGGCCAGCACCGGCTGCTGGGTGGTGTTCTGCAGCGCCAGCAGGTACTTGCCGTCGAGCTTGCGCGCCGCGGCGTCCTGCGCGGCCGAGGCGATGTCGCCCTCGGACAGGCCGTCGAGCTTGGCCTTGTCGTCCACCACCACCGCGCCGGCGGCGGTGGCCGCCACGAGCTTGGTGTGGAACTGGGTGGCCAGCGTGGTTTCCTCGACGTTGAGCTTGCGCAGCGTGGCCTTGTCGGCGTCGGACAGCTGCGCGCCGGCGCGCACGAACTCCTCGTAGTCGCGCTCGACCAGGCGCTTCTGCTCCGGCTCCAGGTTCAGGGTGTCGCGCTGGTCGTAGATGGTCTTGATCCGCGCGAACAGCTTCGGGTCCAGGCTGATCGCGTCCTGGTGTTCGGCCAGCTTCGGCGCCACCGTTTCCTGGATCTTCTGGCGTTCGTCGTTGGTGTCGGCCTGGACCAGGCCGAAGAAGATGCGGTTGACCCGGTTCAGGGTCTCGCCGCTGCGCTCCATCGCCTCGATGGTGTTGGCGAAGGTGGCCGGCTCGGCGTTGTCGGCGATCTTGCGGATCTCGGCCAGGTGCTGCTTCATGCCCTCTTCGAAGGCAGGCAGGTAGTCGGCGTCCTTGATCTTGTCGAACGGCGGCGCCTGGAACGGCAGCGTGCTGGCGCTCAACAGCGGATTGGCGGCGGCGGGGGCGGGGCTTTGCGAGGCGGCGGGGGCGGCGGGCACGGGGGTGGACTCCTTACCGGAACAGGCCGCCAGCGCCAGGCTGATGGCGGCGGCCAGAACGACAGTACGCGACATGGGGTGGAACTCCTGACAGGGACATGATGGCGAGGCAGCCGCGCACGCTACGCGGTTTGCGCGGGGCGGGCATGTGCCATTGGATCTGGGGGTGGGGGTCGCGGCGTGGACACGGCGCCCAACGCCTCGGCGCAGCGACCTGGGCAGGCGCTTTGCGGATAGAGCCTGTCGCGGCTGAAGCCGCTCCTACAAGGCGGCTGGGTGCACTGTAGGAGCGGCTTCAGCCGCGACAGGGACTTGCCCGAAACACATGTTGCCCTGGCGTTACGGCGCCCCGGGCAGCGGCAGCGCCTCGTCCTTGAAGATCGCCACGTGCGGCACGCCGTCGGCGCCGATCCAGCCGCGGTACATGCCTTCGGTGTTGAACGGGAAGGCCACGCTGCCGTCGGCGCCGAGCGCGATCGCGCCGCCGTCGCCGCCGGCCTTGGGGATCTGCCGGTCGATCACCGCCTCGGCCGCCTGCGCCAGGCTCTGTCCGGCGTACCTGACCCGCGCGCAGATGTCGTAGGCCGCCACCGCGCGGATGTAGTACTCGCCCCAGCCGGTGCCGGACACCGCGCAGCGGCTGTCGGCATAGGTGCCGGCGCCGATGATCGGCGAGTCGCCGACGCGGCCGTAGCGCTTGTTGGTCATGCCGCCGGTGGAGGTGCCCGCGGCCAGCCGGCCCTGCGTGTCCAGCGCCAGCGCGCCGACGGTGCCGAAGTGCTTGGCGGTTTCGAGGTCGGCGTGCGCCTGCTTGTTGGCCTCTTCCTTCAGCGCCTGCTGCAGCTGCTTCCAGCGCTTGTCGGTGCGGAAGTACGACGGCGCGACCAGGGTCACGCCGTGCTGGCGCGCGAACGTCTCGGCGCCGTCGCCGACCAGCATCACGTGCTCGGACTGCTCCATCACCGCGCGCGCCAGCCGGATCGGATTCTTCACCCGGTGCACGCCGGCCACCGCGCCGGCCTTGCCGCTGGCGCCGTCCATGATCGCCGCGTCCAGTTCGTTGCGGCCGTCGTGGGTGAACACCGCGCCCTTGCCGGCGTTGAACTGCGGCGAGTCCTCCAGCACCGCGATCGCCGCGGCGACCGCGTCCACCGCCGGCTTGCCCTGCGCCAGCAGCGCCTGCCCGGCACGCAGCGCGTGTTCCATCGCCGCACGCGCCTCGGCCAGGTCGGCGGCGCTGCTGCTGGCGCGCTCGACCCCGGCGCCGCCGTGGATCACCAGGGTGGTGGCGGGAATCTCGCGCATGCGCCCGTCCTGCACCGCGTAGTAGCGGTGGAACACCGGCGCGTCGACCCGGCCCTCGGGCAGGTGCAGGGTGGAGCCGGGGCCCACGCCGACGGTCTCGATGCGCGCGGCCTGCAGCGGCCGCCCCGGCGGCGTGGCCGGCTGCAGCGGGCCGGCGACCACGGTGGCGCCGGCCTGCGGATCGGTGGCGTAGACCCGCGCGCTGCCGTCGCCTTCCACCGCCAGCGCGGCGCTCTCGTCCACGCCCAGGCCGATCAATGGCTGCCCGGCCGGCGCCAGCGTCGCGGCCTTGGCGCGGAACGCGAACAGCCGGCCGAGCCGGTCGCGTTCCTTGAAGTGGGTGTCGGTGATGACCCGCTTGAGCAGGTCCAGGTGCAGGAAATCGGTCTCGATGGTGGTGGCCGGGCCCAGCGGATCGGCCAGCGCCGGGGCGCTGGTCAGGCTGCCGCCGTCCATCGCGCCGTAGAGGTATTCGCCGAGCATCGCCAGGCCGGCGCTGGTGCCGCCGAGCGGCTTGCCGGCGCGCACGTGCGCGTCCAGCGCCGCGGCCACCGGCGTGCCTTTCCAGTAGCGCACGTAGCGCGACTGGTCGCCGCCGGCGATGAAGATGCCGTCGGCGCGGGCCAGGCTGCGCAGCAGCGCCGGATCGCTGGACGCGCCGCGGCCCTTGAACACGAAGGTCTCCACCGACGCCACGCCGCCGACGTCGCGGTAGAACTCCTCGGCCACCTCGTTGCCCTGGGAAGCGCGCAGCACCACCACGTGGCCGTGCCCGGCCTTGGCCATGAACCAGCGCAGCGCGTCGTAGTTGCGGTCGCCGCCGCCCATCAGCAGCAGGCCCGGCGCGACCGGGCCGGGCGTGGGCAGGGTCGGGTCGCCGACCAGGTACTGGCGGTAGTCGCGCGCGGCGGCGGGCGCGGCCAGGCACAGGCCCAGCAACGCCACCATCCAGGGCCGGAACGTGCCGACGAAACGGGTCATGCGGATCTCCTCGAGGGGCGGGCGGAAACCGGGCCTGGCGGCCCGTTGCAGAGAGGGGACGAACGGCGGCGCGGTTTCCCCCGTCGTGTTGTACCCGTTCGCGGCGGCGTGCGGGCGCTGCCACGCGGGCGGGCGATCGGCTAATGTGGACTGCATGCCCGCTTCCCTCGACGATTGGTTCGTCCACGAGATCCTCGTCCACGAGCAGGCGCTGAGCGGCTACCTGCGACGCTGCTGGCCGCACCGCGACGAGTGGCACGACCTGCGCCAGGAAATCTACGTGCGCGTCTACGAGGCCGCCGGCAAGGCGCGGCCGACCCTGCCCAAGTCGTTCCTGTTCGCCACCGCGCGGCACCTGATGACCGACCGGCTGCGCCGCAGCCGGGTGGTGTCGATCGAGGCAGTGGGTGATTTGGAGTCGATGCACGTCTTGGTAGACGAGCTGTCGCCGGAACGCTGGTGCGGCGGGCGGCAGGTGCTGGGACGGCTGGCGGCCGCCTTCGACCGCCTGCCCGACCGCTGCCGCAGCGTGATCTGGCTGCGGCGGGTCGAGGAACTGTCGCAGAAGGAGGTGGCCATGCGCCTGGGCATCAGCGAGAAGACCGTGGAAAAGCACGTGGCCAAGGGCATGCGCCTGCTGGCCGACCATTTTCATGGCGACGACGGCGCGCGTGCGGCCGCGGCGCCGCGGCAGGCACGGGCGCAGGATGGACAGCAGGCGGATTGAGCTGCGCGCGGCGGCATGGCTGGCGCGGCGCGACCGCGGCGACTGGTCGCCGCGGCAGCAGGCGCGGCTGGACGCCTGGCTGGCGGCGGCCACCGCGCACCGCGTGGCGTTCGTGCGGCTGCAGGCCGCATGGCAGGAAAGCGGCCGGCTGCAGGCGCTGGGCGCGGGCCAGCGTGGCGGCGGCGTTCCGCCGCGCGGCAGCTGGCGCGGGCTGGCGACACACGACATCGAAGCGGGCGACGGCATGCCGGGAACGGCCGCACCCGGCGCACGGCCCGAGCTTGGCCAGCTGCGCTTCGCGCCGCGCCCGCCGCCACGCGCGCGGCGGCGCTGGCCGCTGGCGCTGGCGGCGACGCTGCTGCTCGGCGCCGTGCTCGGCCTGGGCTGGCGCCCATCCGCCACGGTCGTGCCGGTCGCCTACGCCAGCGCCACCGGCAGCCTGCGTCCGCTGGCCCTGGCCGACGGCTCGCACGCGACGCTGAGCAGCGACAGCCGCATCGACGTGGCGCTGTCGCGCGCGCAGCGGCGCATCGACCTGCAGCGCGGCGAGGCGTTCTTCGAGGTCAGCAAGGATCCGGCGCGGCCGTTCGTGGTCGCCAGCGGCGCGCGCCGGGTGGTCGCGGTGGGTACGCGCTTCGCGGTGCGCCGCGATGCCGACGCGTTGCGCGTGGTCGTCACCGAAGGCACGGTGCGGCTGGAATCGGCCGCCCATCCGCAGGCGCCGCCGACCCTGTTGCCGGCCGGCAGCATCGCCCTGGCCGGCTCGCACGGGGTGCTGGTGCGCCGGGTCGCGCTGGCCGAGGCCGAACGCGCGCTGGACTGGCGCAACGGCTACCTGACCTTCGACGACACCCCGCTGCAGGCCGCGGTGGCCGAGTTCAACCGCTACAACACGGTCAAGCTGCAGGTGGCCGACGCCGGCGCCGGCGCGCTGCGCGTGGGCGGCAACTTCCGCTGGTCCAACACCGAGGCGTTCGTGCGCCTGCTCGAACAGGGCTTCCCGATCCGCGCCGAGCGCCGCGGCGACCAGGTGCTGCTGCACAGCCGCTGAGCGCTGCGATGCGCGGGCGTGCATCGAGGCCGGGGGGGATTTGCGCGGGTCGTTCGTCCTGACTAGCGGGGGCGTGGCCTTGCGCCTGTGTCAGGGGAGAAACGCGATGCGATATCCGATGCGTGTGCTGTTGCTGAGCATGGCCTGTGCGACCGCCTGCGCGGCGCAGGCGCAACCCGCTGCCGGCGGCCAGGCCGCCAGCGTGCGGATCGACGTTCCCGCCGGCCCGTTGCGCGCGGCGCTGGAAGCGCTGGCGCGGCAATCCGGCGCGCAGCTGATCTACCGCGCCGACCAGCTCGGCGACGCGCGCAGCGGCGGTGCGCACGGCCAGCTGGACACCGCGCAGGCGCTGCAGCGCGTGCTGCAGGGCAGCGGCTTCCTCGCCCAGCGCGATGCCTCCGGCGCCTGGCTGGTACGGCGCCAGGACCCGGCGCCGCCGCGCGCGCAGCCGGTGCGCGCCGCGCTGCCCGCCGCCGCGCCCATCGCACCGGTCGCCGACCTGCAGACGCTGCAGGTCACCGGCTCGCGCATCCCGCGCGCGCAACTGGAAGGGCCGGCGCCGATCAGCGTGATCAGCGCCGAACAGATCAAGGCCAACGGCTTCACCTCGGTGCCGGACGTGCTGCGCGCGATGACCCAGAACGGCGGCGAGACGCAGAGCCCGCAGTCGGCCAGCGGCGCGGACTTCTCGCCGGGCGCGCAGCAGGTGGACCTGCGCGGGCTCGGCCCCAACCACACCCTGGTGCTGGTCAACGGCCGCCGCATCGCCGACTTCCCGATGCCGTTCAAGGGCCGCAGCAACTTCACCGACATCTCCAACATCCCGCTGGGGATGATCGAGCGCATCGAGATCCTGACCGGCAGCGCCTCGGCGATCTACGGCTCGGACGCGATCTCCGGCGTGGTCAACTTCATCCTCAAGAAGCAGGCCGACGGCACCACCCTGGACTACCGTTTCGGCGACACCAGCGGCGGCGGCGGCGACAGCTTCAACCTCAGCATCAGCAGCGGCTTCTCGCGCGGCGCGTTCGATGCGGTGTTCGGCGCCGAAGCGGTCACCCAGAATCCGCTGTGGGCCTACCAGCGCAGCCGCCAGGACAGCACCCTGGACGGCCCGACCGAGCGTTCGCAGGTGCCGCGGCGCACCTTCCTGCGCACCGACTACGACGACAACTATCTCGACCCGGGCGCGGCCACCTGCGAGGCGGTTGCCGGCCTCAACCGCGGCAGCACCGGCTACGCCTCGCGCCCGGGCTACGGCGAGTTCTGCGGCAGCAGCGCCTCGATCGGCTACGGCACCATCGGCAACAAGCGCCGTGGCATCAACGCCTATGCCTCGCTGAACTACGCCTTCGACGGCGGCACGCAGTGGTTCGCCGACCTGCAGCTGGGCTACCACGAGCTGTCGCTGTTCCGTGACGTGACCCAGTGGGGGTACATGGCCCCGGACGGCAACGAGGAAGGCTATTTCTACAACCAGGCCACCGATCAGATCGAAGCCTGGGGCCGCCAGTTCAGCCCCGAGGAAATGGGCGGGCTGGACGCCGGCACCATCCGCACGCGGCAGAAGACCTTCAGCCTGACCACCGGCTTCAAGGGCAAGCTGGCCGCGGACTGGGACTACGAGGCCAGCCTCAGCCATTCGCAATACCAGGCCACGATCAGCTGGCCGCAGATCGTCGCCGAGCGCGCCAATGCGCTGTTCCTCGGCCCGCAGCTGGGCGTGGACGACGATTCGGGCCTGCCGATCTTCAACGCCGATCCGCAGCGCCTGTACACGCCGCTGAGCCGCGAGGAGTACGACAGCATCGCCCGGCGCAGCGTCTACCAGCCGCGCTCGCGCACCGACACCGCCGCCTTCACCGTGACCAACACCAGCCTGTTCGCGCTGCCCGGCGGCGACGCCGGGTTGTCGGCCACCGCCGAGTTCGGCAACCAGGGCTACGACCTGCGTCCGGATCCGCTGGCCACCCAGTACTACTACTACAGTTGGAAGGACTCCGACGGCCACGGCAGCCGCAACCGCTGGGCGCTGGCCAGCGAACTGCGCCTGCCGGTGCTGTCGACGGTGTCGCTGAGCCTGGCCGGGCGCTACGACCAGTACCGCTTCTCCGGCCGCACCCTGGGCAAGTTCACCTACAGCGGCGGGCTGGAATGGCGGCCGCTGGACACGCTGCTGCTGCGCGGCTCCTACGGCACCGCGTTCCGCGCGCCGGACCTGCACTACGTCTACGCCGGCCCCGGCAACGACGAGACCTCCGGCGTGGACTACTACCGCTGCGCCAGCGAAGAGCCCGGGGTGGCGATCGAGGACTGCAGCTACAACGACGAGGGCATCATCCGCGGCCGCAGCGGCAACCGCGACCTGGATCCGGAGACCAGCACCTCGTGGACCGCCGGCGTCGTCTGGTCGCCGCGCCCGGAGCTGGACGTGTCGGTGGACTACTTCGACATCGACATGCGCAACCAGGTGCAGGACCTGCGCGTGGACCAGGTGCTGCGCGACGAATCCGCGTGCCGGCTGGGCGAACTCGACGCGGCCTCGACCACCTGCCGGCAGGCGCTGGCGCGGGTCACCCGCAGCGCCGACGGCGACCTGTACGGGGTCTTCGTCAACCCGATCAACATCGCCCGCGAGAGCACCAGCGGCATCGACCTGAGCACCCACTACCGGCTGGACACCGCGATCGGCACCTTCCGCTTCGGCGGCAGCTACACCTGGGTGCGCCGCCACGACATCCAGGTCTACGCCGGCGAAGCGATGGTGGACGAGTTCGCGGTCAACAGCGGCTACGACATCCCGCGTACCAAGGCCAGCGCCAGCGTGTCGTGGGAGCGCAAGGCGTGGTCGGCGACGCTGCATGGCGAGCGCCTGGGACGGCTGCCCAGTTCCGATTCCTATGACCAGATCTTCGACCCCGAAAGCGGCGACAGCCCGTGGATCGGCGCCACCTACCGCTACAACGCCTCGGTGCAGTACCGCATCGGCGACCACGCGCAACTGTCGCTGGCGGTGACCAACCTGTTCGACAAGATGCCGCCGCACGACCGCACCTACACCGCGTACCCGTACTACGACGTGTCCTGGTTCGACACGGTGGGCCGCAGCCTGTACCTGCAGTACACCCACAAGTTCGGCGGCAGCGCGCTGTAGCGGCGACGCCGCTGGCACCGCGCCGGGGGCTTTTTTCGACTCCTTGCAGGTCGCGGCGATAGTGTGGGAGCGACTTCAGTCGCGACCGAAGTCGCTCCTGCAGGTGGGATCGCGTGGCCGATGATGCCGCCACGACGCACGTGCACTGCGCCCGCCTACGCGGTGTCCTGGTTCGACGGGAGGTCGCGGCCTGTACCTGCAGTACACGCACAGTCCGGCGGCAGCGTGCTGTCGCGGCGCTGCCAGGCATGTTCGGCTGCTGCAGGTCGCGCGCCCTTGTAGGAGCGGCTTCAGCCGCGACGGGCTTTACCGCCAGCGCCCTGTCGCGGCTGAAGCCGCTCCTACAGGAACCGCATCCGCACCGACGTGCCGGCCGGCCTCACAACGTATCGCGATGCTTGCCGCGCCACGGCCGGTACCAGGTGCGGATCGCGGCGACGTCGCCGTGCATGTCCTCGCTGGTGTGGAACAGCGGGCCCAGGCCGACGGTGCGGCTGGGATAGTCGAAGTACACCGGGAAGATCGGGATCTCCGCGCCGTGGGCGATCTTCCAGAAGCCGACCTTCCACTTCTCCACGCGCTTGCGCGTGCCTTCGGGGGTGATCACGTACCACATGCGCGGCGCGGCGCGGATCAGCGCCACCGCCTGCTCGACCACCCCGCGCGGCGACTTGCGGTCCAGCGGGATGCCGCCGAGCTTGCGCAGCAGCGGCCCCAGCGGCCACCAGAACAGCTGGGTCTTGCCGAGCACGCGCACGTCGAAACCGACCGCGAACTTGACCGCGAAGCCCAGGAAGCCGTCCCAGTTGGACGAGTGCGGGGCGACGATCATCACCAGCTTCGGCACGTCCGGGAACTCGCCCACCACCCGCCAGCCGGTCAGGCGCAGCGCGGTGCGGCCGAGCCAGCGCACGAAGCGGCTGGGCTTGACCATCGGCATGTTCGGGGTCGCGGGCGGCAACGAGAAATCGCGTTCGCTCAAAAGTCACTCCCAGCGGCCGGGCGAACGGCCGCGTTTGATCTGGCTGCGCTCGCGCTTGGCGTCCAGGCGTCGCAGCTTGGCGCCGTGCGAGGGTTTGGTGGCGATGCGCCGTTTCGGCACCGACAGCCCGGCGGCGATGAACTCGGCCAGGCGCTGGCGCGCGTCGTCGCGGTTGCGGTCCTGGGTCCGGAAGCGCTGCGCATCGATCACCAGCACGCCCTCGGCGGTGATGCGGCGGTCGCGCCGCGCCAGCAGCCGCGCGCGCAACGGCTCCGGCAGCGACGGCGAGCCGGCCAGGTCGAAGCGCAGCTCCACCGCGGTGGAGACCTTGTTGACGTTCTGCCCGCCGGCGCCGCTGGCGCGCACGAAGCGCTCGACGATTTCCGTTTCCGGAATCGCCAGGCTGCTCGAGATGTGGATGGCCCCGTTACCCATCCGCGGATTGTAGGGCATCCGCCATACCGCTTGATTTCCCCTGGCGCGCGGGCTGAACGGCGGGCGCGCGCGCCGCCGTCGCGGGCGGCCCGGTCCCGGATTCCCCTGCCGCGGCCCGCCCGATCGCCAACCTGCCGGCAGGCCGGCTCGCCGCAGGGCGCAGACGGCGAGGCCACGGCGATTCCCGTATCCTGGCCGCCGGTCACCGCCTTGCAGGACGCTCGATGAACCCGACCCCGATCTTTTCCCGTACCTGGCCGCAGCGCCTGCTGCTGGCCGCGCTGCTGGCCCTGGCCGCGGCGCCCGCGCTGGCCGAGCCGCCCAGCGACGGCGACGTCAACCGCCTGCTGTCGGCCTCGCGCGCGCAGAACATGCTCGACAGCATGCTGCCGCAGATCGAGGCGATGCAGCGCCAGCAGTTCGCGCAGCTGACCGCGCAGCGCCCGCTCGACGCGGCGCAGCAGCAGAAGGTGCAGCAGATCCAGGAACGCACCCAGGCCACCGTGCGCAAGGCGCTGTCGTGGCAGGAGATGCGCCCGCTGTACGTGAGCCTGTACAAGCAGTCGTTCTCCAAGCAGGACGTGCTGGCGATGGCCGAGTTCTACGAGAGCCCGGCCGGCCAGAGCATGCTCGACAAGACCCCGCAGCTGATGCAGAACCTGATGGGCGCGATCCAGCAGAAGATCACCCCGCTGTTCGCCGACCTGCAGAAGGACCTGGAACAGACCGTCAACACGCCCCCGCCGGCGAAGCCGTAGTCCTGCCGTGACGGCGGCGCGCGGGTGGCTGTGCGCGTGCCGCCCTTGTCGCGCCGCGGCGCCGTTGCCGTCGCCGCAGCTCCAGCACGAACGCGACGCCTGCGTTCCGATCGCCGCACGTCCTGCGCCGCGCTTGCTGTAGGAGCGGTGTCAACCGCGACGAGCGAAGCGGTGCGCGTCCCGCTTGCGGCGGAATTCCAGGGCCGAATACTCCCACCGCATCTGGAAACGTTGCGCCGAACGGAACCCATTGTGGGAGCGACTTCATCGCGACGGGCGTTGCCGGTAAAGCCTGTCGCGGCTGAAGCCGCTCCTACAGGACTCTCTCGCCGGCTCCAGAAACCAGCTAACAGGTAACGCCGCCCGGCGCCCACGGCGCCGCCGACCACCCGAACAGCCCGAACGCGCGCACGAACTCGGCGTCCAGCGGGGCGACCACCTCGATCCGGCGCCCGTCCGGGTGCGGGAACGCCAGCCGCTCGGCGTGCAGCAGCATGCGGTGCACGCCATGCATGCGGAAGATGCGGTTGTGGCGGCCGTCGCCATGGCTGGTGTCGCCGATCAGGTGGTGCGACAGATGCTTGAGATGGCGGCGGATCTGGCGGAAACGCCCGGTCACCGGGCTGCAGCGCAGCAGCGCGTAGCGCGAGGTGCCGAACTCGCCCGACGGCACCGGCAACTCGCCGCAGGCCAGGCGCTGGAACCGCGTGCGCGCCGGCTTCTTCAGCGGCTTGCCGGGACCGCCGTCGAGGTCGTGGTCGACGTCGAACCGTTCTTCGGCCGGCCAGCCGCGGCAGATCGCCAGATAGTCCTTGTCCACCTCCCCGCCCATCAACGCCTTGCCCAGCGCACTGGCGGTGTCGCGGTCGAAGGCCAGCAACAGGCAGCCGCTGGTGGCGCGGTCGAGCCGGTGCACCAGGAAGATCGGGCGGCCAAGCTGCTCGCGCAGGCGATCGGCCAGGAAGTCGTCCTCGCCGCGCGCCAGCTTGCTGTCGTGGACCATCAGCCGCGCCGGCTTGTCGACCACGGCCAGGGACGCATCGAGATGGAGGATCTGCAGGGAATCGGGGGAGGTGCTCACCGTCGGATTATCCGCGCGCGGCAGCCCCGGCCACAATGTGCGCGCCACACTGCATCCCATGCCAGCCGTTGACGCTGCCGTGCCGCGGCTCGACGATGACCTCCCCCCCCACGCTGCGGAGAGTCCCCATGAAACGCTGGCTGCTGTTGTCGCTGCTGACCGTGGTTCCGCTGGCGCAGGCGCTGGACCTGCCCTACGACGCCGCGGCCGACGCCAAGGCCCAGGTGAAACAGGCGCTGGCGGCCGGCAGGAAGGCGCACAAGCCGACCCTGCTGATCTTCGGCGCCAATTGGTGCGGCGACTGCCGCGCGCTCGACGCCTCGCTGCACACGGCCAGGAACGCCGCGCTGGTCAACGCGCATTTCGAAGTGGTCAAGATCGACGTCGGCAACTTCGACCACAACCTCGAACTGAGCCAGGCCTACGGCGATCCGATCCAGAAGGGCATTCCGGCCGCGGTGGTGGTCGGCGCCGACGGCAAGCCGCGCTACACAACCAAGGCAGGCGAACTGGCGAACGCGCGCAAGATGAGCGACCAGGGCATCTACGATTTCTTCGCCAAGGTGGCCGGGGTGCCGGCCGGGCACTGAGCGGCGGCGCTCAGCCGGCCTTGACCGCCAGCAGTTCGCCGTTGCCGACCGGCACCGTGGTGCAGGCGAACGCAGGGTCGGCCTGCAGCAATGCGGCGAACGGCGCCATCTCCGCTGCATGCGAGGTGGCGTTGTCGACCACCAGCAGGCCGCCCGGCCGCAGCACGCGGCGCAGCTGCGGCCACCAGGCGCAATACAGGCTGCGCTCGGCATCCAGGAACAGCAGGTCGAAGGCGTGGCTGCCCGCGCCGGCCAGCCACGCGCCCGCCTCGGCGTGCACCAGCGCGACCGTCTCCTGCACGCCGGCGCGGGCGAAGGTCTGCCGCGCCAGTTCTGCCTTGTGCGCGGCGTACTCGACGCTGACCACGCGGCCGCCGAGCGCCTGCGCCGCCTCGGCCAGCCACAGCGTGGAATAGCCGTTGGAGGTGCCGATCTCCAGCACGCGCCGCGCGGCGGTGGCCCGCACCAGCAGCGCCAGCAGCTCGCCGGTCTCGGGGGTGATGTTGAGCAGGCGGCGCGCGCGCTCGGTTTCGTTGGCGTCGTGACGCGGGCCGGCGGCGCCGAGTTCGGCGCGCACACGGTGCAGGGTGTCGTCCTGCATGCTGTGCTCGCTCAGGTCGTCGACGGCACGCGGTGCCGGCGCGTGCCGCGGTCGGGCGGGCAGGTTCCCGGCAAGCGCCCGGACATGGCCGAGCCGATCCCGGGAAGCGCGGCCGCGGTCAGCGCCGCCACCACGCCGCGAGCAGGCTCAGCGCACCGACCCCGCCGGCGACCCACGCCCACAGCGACACCCCGCCCAGCTGCGGGCCGCCGGCGTCGAGCGCGTACAGCAGCGTACCGACGGTGAGCAGGCCCACGCCGGTGATCGCGGTGACCACCCGGCGCTGCATGCGCAGCAGGATCAGGTTGAGCTCGAACAGGTCGCGCGAGCGCATCGACAGCTCGTGGCGGCCTTCGACCTGCTGGCGCAGCCAGCCGTGCACCAGGCGCGGCATGTCCGGCGCGTGGGTCATGATTTCCGGCAGCCGCTTGCGCAGTTCGTGCAGCGCGCGCTGCGGGCTGTAGCGCTCGATCAGGATGCGCTCGAGCACCGGCCGCGCCACCGCCCAGATGTCCAGTTCCGGGTCCAGCTGGCGGCCCACGCCTTCGATGTTGAGCAGGGTCTTCTGCAGCAGGATCAGCTGCGGCTGCAGGGTCAGCTGGTAGCGCTGGGCGACGCGGAACAGCTTGATCAGCACCTCGGCCAGCGAGATCTGCGACAGCGGCCGGGTGAAGTACGGCTCGCACACCGAGCGCGCCGCCGCCTCCAGTTCGTCGATGCGCACGTTGGCCGGCATCCAGCCCGCCTCCACGTGCAGCTCGGCCATGCGCCGGTAGTCCTTGTTGAAGATGGCCATGAAGTTCTCGGCCAGGTAGTACTGATCTTCCTGCGACAGCTGGCCCATGATGCCGAAGTCCAGCGCGATGAAGCGCGGGTTGATCCGCCGCGCCGGATCGCTGTCGACCCAGATGTTGCCGGCGTGCGCGTCGGCGTGGAAGAAGTTGTCGCGGAACACCTGGGTGTAGAACACGCGCACGCCCTTGGCCGCCAGCGCCTTGCGGTCGATGCCGGCGGCGTCGAGCGAGGCGATGTCGTCGGAGGGGATGCCGCGCACCCGCTCCAGGGTCAGCGCGCGCTCGGCGGTGTGGCTCCAGATCACCTCCGGCACGTACAGGTCGTCCGAATGCAGCCAGAAGCGGCGCAGCACGCTGGCGTTGGCGCCTTCGCGCTGCAGGTCCAGTTCCGCGGCCAGGGTGGTCTCGATCTCGGCGACCACCTCGCGCGGGCGGATCTTGTCGGCGCGCGGATGGGCGCGGTCGACCAGCGCGGCGGCGGACTTGAGCAGCGCGATGTCGGCGCCGATCTGCCGCTCGATGTCCGGGCGCAGCACCTTGACCACGACTTCGCGGCCGTCGTGCAGCGTCGCCGCGTGCACCTGCGCGATCGAGGCCGAGGCCAGCGGCGTGGTGTCGAAGCTGGCGAAGGCCACCGCGATCGGCTGCCCCAGCGCCTGCTCGACGATGCGCTGCGCGGCCTGCCCGTCGAACGGACGCACCCGGTCCTGCAGCAGGGTCAGTTCCTCGGCCACGTCCGGCGGCATCAGGTCGCGGCGCGTGGACAGGATCTGCCCGAACTTGACGAAGATCGGCCCCAGGTCCTGCAGTGCCAGGCGCAACCGCGCGCCGCGCGACTGCGCGGCGATGTCCGGGCTGGCGCGCGGCACGAACGGCTTGGCCAGGCGCAGCCAGCGCTCGGCCGGGGTGCCGTCGAGCAGGTCGTCCAGGCGGTAGCGCAGGATCACCCGGCCGATGCGGCTGGCGCGGAACATCGCCTTCATGCGCCGCGCCCCGGCTGCAGGCGCGCCACGCGCGCGGCCAGGCGCTCGACGTCGTCGCGCACCGCGTCCACGTCGTCGTAGAACGCCTCCAGCTCCGCGCGCGGCACCACGTCGCGCGATTCCTCGGTGACGTATTCGGCCGCGCTCTGCGCCAGATCCTGCGCGCCGCGCTGCGCCTGCTGCAGCGCCGTGCGCGCGGCATTGGCCAACTGCACGCCGAGCACGTCGCCGAACACCTGGGTGAACGGCCGCTGCCAGTCCGGGTCGAAGCGCCCCGCCAACTGCTGCAGGCGCCGCGCCAGCTCGGCGTCGCCGGACACCCGCACCCGCCCGCCGGGGCTAGCGCCGCGCCGCGCCTGGGCCAGAAACGGCAACTGCGCGAACAGCCCGCCCAGGGTGCTGCGCACCGCCAGGTCCGGCTCCTGCGCCGCGTCCACCGGACCGACCTGCAGGCGCGTGCCGTCCACCCGGACCTGCAGCGCCAGCGCCGGCGCCTCCAGGGTCAGCGCCACGCGCTGGCCATCCAGGCCGCGCAGCGCCTCGCGGGTATCCGGGTCCAGCGCCAGCGCGCGGTTGAGCGCCGCTTCCAGCGCGCGGCCGGCCAGGGGCTTGAGGGCATCGAAGGGAGAAGGCGACATGCGGGCATTCTACAAGGCCGCGGCGTGGCGCCATGCGACAGCGTGCCGGACTGGGCCGCGGCGGCGAAAACCCTCATCCTATGCGCCCCACAGCGGCGCCCTGCGGCGAGGACGTGCATGCGCAAGATCCGGGTCGGCATCCTCTTCGGCGGCAAGTCGGCCGAGCACGAGGTCTCGTTGCAGTCGGCGCGCAACATCGTCGATGCGCTGGACCCGCAGCGCTTCGAGGCCATCCTGATCGGCATCGACAAGCAGGGCCGCTGGCATGCCAGCGACCGCGAGGGGTTCCTGCTGCATGCCGACGATCCGGCGCGGATCGCGCTGCAGCGCAGCGGCCGCGGCGTGGCGGTGATCCCCGGCGACGCCACGCAGCCCCTGCGCGCGCTGCAGCCGGCGCAGGCGCTGGAGCGGATCGACGTGGCGTTCCCGATCGTGCACGGCACCCTCGGCGAGGACGGCTCGCTGCAGGGCCTGCTGCGCATGGCCGGGCTGCCATTCGTCGGCTCCGGCGTGCTCGGTTCGGCGCTGGCGATGGACAAGGACGTGGCCAAGCGCCTGCTGCGCGATGCCGGTCTGGAAGTGGCGCCGTTCGCCTGTATCCGCCGCGCCGAGGCGGCGCAGGCCGATTTCGCCGCGCTGGCCGCGCAGTTCGGCTTGCCGCTGTTCGTCAAGCCGGCCAACCAGGGTTCGTCGGTGGGCGTGAGCAAGGTGCACGACGCGGCCGGCTTCGCTGCGGCGCTGGCATTGGCCCTGGCCTACGACCACAAGGCGCTGGTGGAAGCGGCGATCGACGGGCGCGAGATCGAATGCGCGGTGCTCGGCAACGACGCGCCGCAGGCCAGCGTGTGCGGCGAGGTGGTGGTGCACGACGCGTTCTATTCCTACGAAACCAAGTACATCAGCGAGACCGGCGCCGAGGTGGTGGTGCCGGCGGCGATCGACGACGCCACCCAGGAGCGCATCCGCGCCGTCGCGCTGCGCGCCTACCGGGTGCTGGAATGCGCCGGGCTGGCGCGGGTGGACGTGTTCCTGGGCGACGACGGCCGCATCGTCGTCAACGAGATCAATACCCTGCCCGGCTTCACCCGCATCAGCATGTACCCCAAGCTGTGGCAGGCCAGCGGAATGGACTACCGCGCGCTGGTCACGCGCCTGATCGAGCTGGCGCTGGAACGCCATGCGCAGGATGCGGCGCTGCGCAGCGCGGTGGACGTACCCGGAGGCGATGATTGAGCGGTGGCGTCTGCGGGTCGACTGTGCCGGGCGCTGCACCGGCCCTGCTGCAGCAAGTGCGTGCACACTGCGCTTGCGTCGAGGCGCTGCACACGCGCATGGACGCCTGAATCAACGGAAAACGAGCGCGCCGATCGAGGACCGAAGCTCCGCATTCCGCCTGTCATACATGCGAAACGGCCCGCGGTCGCGGAGCAGCGCTCCGTGACCGCGGGCCGTTTCGGGCGCAGCGGGGAAGGACTAGACCTTGCCGCGACGGAACATCGAGATCACGGCCAGGATCAGGAACACCACGAACAGGATCCAGGCGATGTTGGTCGCCGCACCGGCGATGCCGCTGAAGCCAAGCACGGCGGCGATGATGGCGATGACGAAGAAGATGATGGCGTAATGCAGCATGGCAATGTCCAAAAGTTGTCGTGCCGAATCGGCGCGCAGCCATCTTCGGAAACCGCCGGTCGTCAGGAAGTGACGGGAATGTCGCGGCTCCATGATGACGCCAGGCGCTGCAGGCCCTGCGCGATCGAGACCTGCGGCACGTAGCCGAAATCGCGCCGCGCCGGTTCCATGCTGTACCAATGCGGCGTGCACAGTTGCTCGGCCAGGAAGCGGGTCAGCGGCGGCTCGCCGCGCAGGCGCAGCAGCGGCCACAGCGTTTCGCAGGCCGCGCCGATGCGATAGGCGGCCTTGAACGACAGGGTCTTGGTCACCGGCGGCGCGCCGACCGCGGCGAGCAGCTTGTTGAGCAGTTCGCGCATCGGCAGCGGTTCGCCGTTGGAGATGAAGTACGCCTTGCCGGCGCAGGCCGCGCCGACGCGCAGATGCGCGAACGCGTCGAAATGCGCCTGCGCGGCATTGTCGATGAAGGTGGAATCGACCAGGTTGTCGCCGCTGCCGACCAGGCGCACGCGCCCGGCCTGCGCGCGCGCGACCAGCTTGGGCAGGATCTGGTTGTCGCCCGGCCCCCAGATCAGCCGCGGCCGCAGCGCCACCACCGCCAGCTGCGCATCGTTGGCGGCCAGCACCGCGCGCTCGGCGATGGTCTTGGTGGCCGCGTACGGCGCCTGGAAGTTCTCGCCATACGGCACCTGGTCCGCGCCCAGGCCCTCGACCGGATGGGTGGCGCGGTGGGTCACGCTCGGCGTGGAGGTATAGACCAGGCGCCCCACGCCGTGCGCGCGACAGGCGGCCAGCACGTTCTCGGTGCCGACCACGTTGGGCTGGTAGTAGCTGTCGTAGCTGCCCCAGGCGCCGGCCTTGGCCGCGTTGTGGAACACCGCGTCGGCGCCTGCGATCGCATGGTGCAGCGCCTGCGCATCGGTCAGGTCGCCGCGCACCTGGGCCACGCCCAGCGCCTGCAGCTCGGGATAGTGGCCGCGGTTGTAGCTGAGCACCTCGTGCCCGCGCGCGACCAGGCCGCGGCACAGCGCCTGGCCCAGGAATCCACCACCGCCCGTCACCACAATCTTCATCGCGCCGCACCGATCGCACCAGGGCGCACACGATAGCCGGGGGCGCCCGGGAACGCGATCCGCGAACCCGCGGGCGCGCCGCGGCGCATCCCAAGTCCTTGATCCGACGCCACTTCATAAATCTTCACCGTGGCATCAGGCACTTCAGCCGCGGCGCTGGCGCAGTGCGCGGACCACATCCAACCCGAGGTCCACCATGCCGCGCGTCCCCTTCCTGCTGTGCACCCTGCTCGCCCTCGCCGTATCTCCCGCCCACGCCGCGCCTGCCGCCATCGCCGCCCCTGCGCCGCCGGCGCTGGACGACGGCTGGCAGGTCGCCGACGCCAAGGCCGGCGGCTGGAACATGGCCACGCTCGCGGCGCTGGAGCAGGCCATCGCCGACGGCAAGGCTCCCGGCACCAGCAGCGTGCTGATCGCGCGCGACGGCGCGCTGGTCTACGAACGCTACTTCGGCGGCGCCGACCGCCAGACCCTGCACGACACCCGCTCGGCGACCAAGAGCGTCACCGCGCTGCTGGTCGGCGCGGCGATCGACCGCGGCCGCCTGCCCGGCGCGCAGGCCAGGGTCTACGATTCCTTCGGCGAGCGCCGCTGGCAGAACCCGGACCCGCGCAAGCGCGCGATCACCGTCGAGGACCTGCTGACGATGAGTTCGCAACTGGAATGCGACGACGACAACGCGTTCTCCAGCGGCAACGAGGAACGCATGTACGTCAGCGCGGACTGGACCCAGTTCGCGCTGGACCTGCCGATCAAGGGCTACGCGCCGTGGATGCGCCGCCCCGAGGACAGCCCGCACGGCCGCGCCTTTTCCTACTGCACCGCCGGCAGCTTCCTGCTCGGCGCGCTGCTGGAGAAAGCCACCGGCCAGCGCCTGGAAGATTTCGCCGCGCAGGCCTTGGAACGCCCGTTGGGCATCACCGACGCGCGCTGGGGCCGCGCCTCGGAAGGCGTGGGCATGGGCGGCGGCGGCACCCGCTACCGCAGCCGCGACCTGGCCAAGTTCGGCCAGCTGCTGCTCGACCAGGGCCGCTGGCAGGGCCGCCAGGTGCTGTCGGCGGACTGGGTGCGGGCGATGACCACGGTGCACGCGCAGGCGCGCGAGGACGCCGACTACGGCTACCAGCTGTGGCGCTTCCGCTTCCCGGTGCGCGGGGTGGAGCGCGGGGTGTGGGCGATGTCCGGCAACGGCGGCAACTACGTGTTCGTGCTGCCCGAGGAACGGCTGGTGGTGGTGATCACCCGCAGCGCCTACAACACGCCGAAGATGCATCCGCAGTCGCAGGCGCTGCTCGCCGACTACGTGCTCAAGGCGCTGCCGTAGCCGCGCCGGTCTCCTGCGGCAGCAGGCCGGCGCGGCGCACCTGCGCGCGCTGTGCGGCGATGTCGGCCTGGTTGCGCGCCAGCAGCGCGGCGAAGCCGGCCTGCGTGCGCAGCGGCGCCAGCAGCGCAGACGCCCGCAGGTAGGCGCCGTCGCGATAGCCGGCGGCCTGCGCCTGGCGCAGCGCGTCCAGCGCCGCGGGCAGGTCGCCGGCCAGTTGCAGCAACAGCGCCGCGTCCAGGGCGTCGAGCGGATCGGCGCCATGGGCGATGCCGCGCAGCAGGTCCTGCGCCCGCGCGCGCAGTGCCGGCGCCGCCGGCCGCGGCTGCGCGTCCAGCGTCCACGCCACGGTCTGCGCCAGGCTGCCGTGCGGACGCAGCCGCAGCGCCTGCAGGCTGGCCTGGCGCGCACGCGCCCGATCGCCCTGCGCCAGCGCCAGTTCCGCCTGCAGCAGGTACAGGCCGGCGTAGTCGGTGCCGCGCGTCAACGCCTCGTCCAGCGCCGCCTGCGCCTCGGCGGTCCGGCCGTGCGCGAACAGGAAGCTCGGCCAGGCCAGATTGGAGAAGGCGCTGTCCGGATACAGCTGGAAGCTGTCGCGATAGCGCGCTTCGGCGGCGCTGACGTAGCCGAGCAGATTGAGGTTGCTGGCGATCTGGATCGGCAGGAACCGCACCCGCGCTGGGTCGCGCACCTGCAGGTTGGCGGCCAGCGCCTGCGCCAGCTGGCCCTTGCGTTCGTACAGGTAGGCGGCCGAACCGCGCACCGCGTCGGCCTGCGGATCCAGTTGCAGCGCGCGCTCGTAGGCGGCCAGGGCGGCCGCGTACTCGCCGCGGCAATCGTGCGCGTAGCCGAGCGCGGCATGCGCGGCGGCCAGCCGCGGCTGCGCGGCGATCACCTGCGCCGCCAGGCGCTGCGCGAGCGCGGCGAGCTGCGCATCGCCGCCGTACTGGCAGACCCGCGCGCTGTAGGCGCGGCTGAGCCCGAGCAGCGCGCGCGGCTCGTCCGGCGCCTGCTGCAGGCGCTGCCGGTACAGCGCGATCGCGCGTTCGTTGTCGTCGCGCTGGCCGATGCCGGCGTAGTAGTCGGCGCGCTGCAGCAGCGGCGCCGTCGCCACGGGCTGCGGCGGCGCATGCCACCGCCACGCCAGCGCCGCCAGCGCGCCGACGCCGAGCACGACGAACGCAGCGACCGCCGCGACGCGCCAGCGCCGCCGCGACCGCACGGGTGCGCCGTCGTCGCCGTCGTCGTCGCTGCGCACCGGCGCGCACAACTGGTAGCCCTGGCCGCGCACCGAGCGCAGGTAGCGCGGTTGCCGCGAGGCATCGCCCAGCGCCTGGCGCAACAGGCGCACGCGCTGGGTCACGGTCTCCTCGTTGACCAGCGCCGGCGCCCACACCTGCGCGATCAGTTCGTCGAAGCCGACCACGCGCTGGCCCTGCCGCAGCAGGTAGTGCAGCAGGCGGAAACTCAGCCCGCCCAGTTCCAGCGCCACGCCGTCGCGCTCGACCCGTTGCCGCGCCACGTCGATGCGCAGGTCGTCCAGCCGGTAGCGCTCGCCCATCGCCACGGCCTCAGCGCACGCGGTCCTTGGCCCACAGCGCCAGTTTCTCGCGGCCGATCTTGGCGTTGTGGCGGATGTCCACCGGGAAGCCCGGGTGGCACAGGAAATCGGCGATGCCGGCGGTGTGCGGGTGCGCCTGCGCCAACGCGCGCAATTCGGCCTGCGGCTGCGCCGGCGCCGCCACGCCCGGCTGCAGTTCGTAGCACAGCACCGGCCGTTGCGCGCCGGCCGCGCCGATCCCGACCAGCGCGCTGCGGCGCAGCCACGGCAGGGTGTTGAAGATCGGCTCGACCTGTTCGGTGTACAGCGGCCCGTGCGCGGTCTCCACGCGCTGGGTCTTGCGCCCGCAGAACCACAGCCGGCCCTGCGCGTCGAAATAGCCCACGTCGCCCATGCGGTGCACGATGCGCTCGCTGCCGTCGTCCAGGCGTTCGCGGATCTTGGCGATGCGGGTGGCCGCGTCGCGGTTGAAATAGGTGTCGGTGGTGGTCGGCCCGGCCACGGTGATCTCGCCGACCGTGCCCGCCGGCAGTTCGCGCACGCCCGACCAGTCGGGAATCGCCGCATCGTCGATGGCGACGATGCGCACCACGTTCGGCGCCACCACCGCGCCGACGCAGGTGCCGGCGCCGGCTTCGGTGGCCGCGCGCGTGTCCTGCAGCTCGCGGCCTTCGATCGCCGCCACCGGCAGGCATTCGGTGGCGCCGTACGGCGTCCACAGTTTGCCGTCCTCCGGCAGCAGGCTGCGGATCCTGGCGACGATCTCCGGCGGCACCGGCGCACCGGCCGAGGTCGCGCAGCGCACGCTCGGCAACGGCCGGCCGTAGTCGGCCAGCACCCGCATCAGCGCCGGCGAGCCGAACAGCTGGGTCGCGCCGAAACGGTCGATCGCGTCGTGCAGCTTGCGCGGATCGGCGCTGGCCGGGCGCGTCGGGTCCATGTCCGGGATCACCGAGGTCAGCCCCAATGCCGGATCGAACAGCGCGAACGGCGGGAAGGTCGGCAGGTCGATGCCGCCGGGCTGCATGTCGAAGGCGTTGCGCATCAGCTCGATCTGGCCGACGAAATGGCGGTGCCGGTAGACCACGCCCTTGGGCACGCCGGTGGAGCCGCTGGTGAACAGGATCGCGGCCACGTCGTCGGGCGCGGTCGTGGCCAATTGGCTGCCGGCGCCGCTGCCCGCGCGCTCGATCCGCGCCAGCGTGGTGCCGCCCCAGGCCCAGCGCCGGCCGACGGTGACGATGCGCCGCGCCGAGCGCGCCCAGCGCAGCAGCCGCCGCGCCAGCTGCGCCAGCGGGATGCCGATGAACGCCTCCGGCTGGGCTTCGTCCAGGCATTGCTTGAGCGCGCGCTTGTCGATGCCCGGGTCCACCAGCACCGGCACCGCGCCGGCCTTGAACAGCGCGAACATCAGCAGGAAGAATTCCGGCGACGGCCGCACCATCACCACCGTGCGCGTGCCGCGGCCGATGCCGTAGCCGTCCAGGCCGGCGGCGATCGCGTCGCTGCGCGCATCCAGCTGCGCGTAGCTCAGGGTCACGTCGTAGGCGGCCAGGCCGTCGGCGCCGCGGCGGCCGGGGCAGCGGATGGCGATCTGGTCGGGACGCTCGCGGGCCAGCCGCGGCAGCGTCGCGGCGATGTTGCAGGTCGTGGTCATCGGCGGATTATCGCCGATGGCGTCGGCCATGCTGCTACCCGACCCGGTACGTGCGCCCGCTCTGGATGCCGGCCACGCTGCGGCGGTAGGCCAGCGCCGCGCGCGCGGCGCTCACGCTCTCGAACCCAGGGAAGAACGCGCCGTACTGCGCGGCCGATTCGGTCAGCACGGTCGGGCTGACCACGTTGATGCGCCGCCCGCCGCGCAGCTCGCACGCCGCCGCGCGCACGAAGCCCTGCAGCGCGGCGTTGACCGTGGTGGCGTTGCTGCCGCCGCGGATCGGTTCGTCGGCGACGATGCCGCCGGTCAGCGTGATCGACCCGCCCTCGTTGAGATGGTGCTGACCGATCAGCGCCAGCCGCACCTGGCCCAGCAGCTTGTGCTGCAGGCCTTGCGCGAACTGCGCCGGCTGCAGCGTGGCGAGATCGCCGAAATGCAGCTCGCCGCTGGTCGAGACGATCGCGTCCACCGGCCCCAGCGCGGCGAACAGCGCCTGCACGCTGGCATCGTCGGTGATGTCCACCGTGTGTTCGCCACGCGTGTGGCCCACCGCGACGACCTCGTGGTCGCGCGCCAGCTCCTGCACCACGGCCCGGCCCAAGGTGCCGGTCCCGCCGATGACGATTGCCTTCATGACCTTCTCCTGCGTTGTGAGGCGAGCAGTCTTACCCTGTGCCGCGGGACGAAAAATGGCGCAGACTTTCCGGCACTGCAAACCCAGGGTTCGCAATCGTGGACAAGCTGCGCAGCATCGAGGTCTTCACCACCGCCGTGGACACCGGCAGCTTCAGTGCCGCCGCGCGCCGGCTGGACATCAGCGCGGTGATGGTCGGCAAGCTGGTCCGACAGCTCGAGACCCACCTGGGCGCCCGCCTGCTGGAGCGCAGCACCCGCCGCCAGGGCCTGACCGACGCCGGCCGCCGTTTCTACGAGGAGGGCAAGCGCGTGCTCGAACAGCTGCGCTGGGCCGAGAGTTCGGTCGAGCGCCTGGCCGCCTCGCCCAGCGGGCTGCTGCGGATCAGCGCCGCCACCACGCTGGGCGAATGCGTGATCGCCGCGGCGGTGGCCGACTACCAGGCGCGGTTTCCGCAGGTGCGCGTCGAACTGGAGCTGAGCAACGGCGTGGTCGACCTGATCGAGGACGGGATCGACCTGGCGATCCGGATCGGCGCGCTCGACCCCGCGCTGGACCTGGTGGCGCGCCCGCTGGGCCACTACCGCATGGTGATCTGCGCCGCGCCGGCCTATCTGGCGCGCCACGGCGTGCCGGCGACGCCAGCCGACCTGGCCGCGCACCGTTGCCTGGGCCACGCCGCCTGGAACCCGCGCACGGCCTGGCGGCTGGACCCGGCCGGCGCAGCGGCGGGCTGGCCGGCGCGCACCGTCCTGCGCTGCAACAGCGGCGCGGCCTTGCGCCAGGCCGCACTGCACGGCGCCGGGCTGCTGCTGCAACCGCAGGTGCTGGTGGCCGAGGACCTGGCCGCGGGGCGCCTGGTCGGCGTGCTCGATGCCTACCTGCCAACCGGCCGGCCGGTGCACGCGCTGTACCGGCAGGACCGCCAGCCGCTGCCCAAGCTCGCCAGCTTCGTCGCCTTCCTGCAGCAGCAGGTCGCGCCGCGACTGGCCTGATCCGCAGGCCTGAACGCCGCGCCGCTTGCAGCGCGCCGCGGTTCGGTCAGAATGCCGCGCCCCCCAACGCTCTTTGCCGCGCAAGGCCCGGCTGCCATGGCCCACCCCTGCCTCACCTGCGGCGCATGCTGCGCCTATTTCCGCGTCAGCTTCCACTGGAGCGAAGCCGATCCCGAACTGGGCGGCCGGGTCCCGTTCGCACTCACCGAACCGTTGCGCACCCACGAGCGGGTGATGCGCGGCACCTCGCAATCGCAGCCGCGCTGCGTGGCGCTGGATGCCGAGATCGGACGCTACAGCCGCTGCACGATCCACGACCGGCGCCCGTCGGTCTGCGCCGCGGTGCCCGCGTCGCTGGAGTTCGGCGAACGCAGCGCCCAATGCGACAAGTCGCGGCTGGCGCATGGGTTGCCGCTGCTGGTCGCGGCCGACTGGGACGGCGTGGTCGAACGCAATCTTCCCGACGCATGAGCCCGCTGCGTTCCCGGCGCCAGCGATGATCCAGCGCCCGCGCGCGCGCCGGGGCGGCTATCGCTCCATGCCAGCGGGCCGGGGACGGTCCACGTCCGCCTGCATGCGCTGCGCTTCCTGCGCCTGCACCGCCCTGGCCGAGCGTGCATTGCAACGCAGGCGCCGGTTCGGCCATGTCCAGCCTGGTGCGGCATCAGGGCGTCATTTCCATCACGCACACGGCATCGCCCTGCAGCTTCGAGGCGACCCGTTGCGGATGCGCGATGCCGGCCTGCTCGCGCGTCTGCAATGCCAGCCGCGCGAGCACACGCACTTACTCCAGCGGATGCGCATCCAGGAACCGCCGGATCGCCGGCACCAGCACCGCGGCCTTGTCTTCCAGCACATAGTGACCAGCGTCCTCGAACGCATGCACCTCGGCGTCGGGCAGCGCGGCGTGGAAACCGGCGAAGAAGTGCTTGTCGAACACGAAGTCCTTCAGGCCCCAACCGATGAAGGCCGGACGGTCGGCGAACTCGGGCAGGCGCCGGCCGGCCTCTTCCAGCAGCGGCCAGGCCTTGTCGCGCGGGCTCAGCGGGATGTCCTGCATGAAGCGCACGGTGCTGATGCGGTTGGTCCAGCTGTCGTACGGGGCCACGTAGGCGCGGCGCACGTCGGCCGGCATCGGCGTCTCCACGCCGATCCACGAAGCGCCCGCGGAGAACGCGTTGAAGCCGCGGATCACCAGCTCGCCCAGCTTCAGGTCGCGGCCGAGCGCGATCTGCCACGGCATCTTCTTGGCCGCCGGCATCGGGAACGCAGCGGTGTTGGTGATCACCAGGCGCTTGACCTGCGCGGCGTGCGACAGCGCCCAGCCGAAGCCGATCATGCCGCCCCAGTCGTGCACCGCCAGCGTCACCGGGCCGTCGATGCGCAGGTGCGCGAGCAACGCGGCGACGTCGTCCACGCGCGACTGCAGCGTGTAGTCGTAACCGGGCTGCGCGCCAGGCGCATCGTCCGGCTTGTCCGACAGGCCCATGCCGATGTGGTCGGGCACGATGCAGCGGTACCGGTCGCTGAGCGCGGAGACCAGGTTGCGCCAGTAATAGCTCCACGACGGATTGCCGTGCAGCATCACCACCACCTCGCCGTCGCGCGGGCCCTCGTCGAGATAGGACATGGTCAGCCCAGGGCGGACCTGGAAGCGCTGCGGGGTGAAGGGGTAGCCGGGGTAGTTCATCTGCATCGACCGATCGAAAATGGAAGTGAGGGCGACCGCAGGCGCGCTCGTGCGCCGGGTCGTTGCTTGGGATGCCGCACAAGTAATGGTTCGCGCACAGGCCGTCATAGCGGCTGCGCGCCTTCGCTCAGGATGTCCAGGTACGCCTGATAGGCGAAGACGCGATGCCGCTGCTGGCCGGTGAGTTCGTTGACGATCGCCAGTTCCTGCAGGGTACGGATGGCGGCGCGGATCGTCGGTGCGCTTAGCGGTAGATGCGGCTGCACCTGCGGCACACCGAGGAGCACCCTGCGTGCGAACTGTTCGAATACCAGCCCGACGTTGCCGGCACGCGTGCCCAGGCCAGCGATGCGCAAGCGATCTGCGGCCAGCAATGCCAACAGGCGCTGCGCGGTACTGACCGCCTGCTGCGCCGTATCCGCCACGCCGTCGAGGAAGAATCTCAGCCATCCTTCCCAATCGCCGCCGATGCGCACGGCATTGAGACGCTCGTAGTACTCCGCGCGGTGGCGCTTGAAGAACAGGCTCAGATACAGGCTGGGTTCGCGCAGCACCCCTTCGTTGCACAGGATCAGCGCGATCAGCAATCGACCCAGCCGGCCGTTGCCGTCGCTGAAAGGATGGATCGTCTCGAATTGCACATGCGCCAACGCGGCCTTGACCAGCGGCGACACGTCGCTGGCCGGTGCATGCAGGAAGCGCTCGAATGCGCCCAACACGGCCTCCAACGCTTCGGGCGGTGGCGGCACAAAATGCGCCAGCGCTGGCGAGGCGCCGCCGATCCACACCTGCCCCGAGCGGAATTCTCCAGGCCGCTTGCCGGCGCCACGCCCGCCCCGCAGCAGCAAGGCGTGCATTTCCCGGATCAAGCGCAAGGACAGCGGAAAGTCGTCCTCGCGCAAGCGTTTAAGCCCATGGTTCAGCGCGGCGACGTAGTTGGACACTTCTTCTACGTCGTCCAGCGGCACGCCAGGCGCCTCGTCCAGCTCGAACAGCAGCAGGTCCGATAGCGACGACTGCGTGCCCTCGATCTGCGAGGACAGCAACGCCTCCTTGCGCACGTATTGGTAGAGGAACAGTTCCGGATCCGGCAGCATCAAGGTGATGCCGTCCAGGCGTCCCAGGGCCTGATCCGCGCGCTCCTTGCACGCGATCAGTTCCGGCGCGGCCAGGTCCAACGGCGGCGAGGGGGGCAGCGGATCGGGAACAAACGCCTGATAGCGACTCCCAGCGAGCGAACCGGAAACGTAGTGGCCGGTGGAACGGTGGAGAGGCATCGGACTTTCCTTGCAGCCAGCAAACGCAGACATAAGGAAAGAAACCTAGCAATAATTTTCCATAAATGCCAGATGGCACCCGCTAAGGAAAATGTCGGCAGATTCTCCGCAATAGCCGCTTCGCGCACCCGCTTACCAGACCACCTCGGCCATCGAGCAGTTCAGGCCCGAGCCGATGCCCATCAGCGCGATCCGGTCGCCCTTCTTCAGGCGCCCCAGTTCGCGCAGCTTGCTCAGCACGATCGGCACGCTGGCCGGGCCGATGTTGCCGTGCTCGCCGAAGATGGTCATCACCTTCTTCGGGTCGATGCCGAAGTTCTTGATGAAGGCCTGGGTATGCGGCTGGCTGACCTGGTGGATCACGAACTGGTCCAGTTCGTCCACCGCCCAGCCCAGCGCCTGCCGGGCGGCGAGGAAGGTCTTCTGCGCCAGCTTGATGCCCTCGATCAGCAGCATGCGGGTGTCGGTGACCATGCGGTCCAGGTTGCCGCGGCACAGCGTGTTCCACTCGGTCGCCGAACGGGTCACGCCGCCGCGGTAGCTCGGCGCGTCCGGGACCAGCTCGGCCCGCGCCAGCACCATCGCCGCGGCGCCGCAGCCCAGGGTCAGCGTGGCCAGCTCGTCGCGGAACGCCTGCGCGGTCACGTCCGGGGAGGTCATCCGCTCCAGGGTCTTCTCGTACACCAGGTTGGCGGTCTCGCCGTCCACCACCAGCGCATAGTCGATCTCGCCGCGCTCGATCATCCGCGCCGCGATGTCCATGCCGTTGATGAAGGCCAGGCACGCATTGGCGACGTCGAAGGTCATGCATTCCTCGCCCACGCCCAGGTTGCCGGAGACGATGCTGGCGGTGGACGGTTCCAGGTAGTCGCGGCTGACCGAGGTGTTGACCAGCAGCCCGACCTGGCCGGCATCGATGCCCGCGTCCGCCATCGCCTTGCGTGCCGCCAGCGTGGCCGCGTCGGACGCCTGCATGTCGTGGTCCCACATGCGCCGCGCATGGATGCCGGCGATGTCGCCGAGCACGTCGGTGCGGATGCCGAGGCGGTCGTAGGTGGGCTGCAGACGTTCGTTGATCTGCTTGGAAGTCAGCGTGTGCGGCGCATCGATGTGCGCCAGTCCCGCAATGGAGACATTGTTGAAGAGCATCGAGATGTACGCCGGGATAAGGCGAAGGGGCGCCAATTCTAGCGGTTGCCCGGTTTTACCGCATCTTTAACAAATTCAGGCCAGGCGCCTTGCTTAACCCGTTCAGCGTAGGCTGCACTGATAGGCGGCGTAGCGCTGGTCGCCGCCGGCCGGTTCGCCCATCGCCTGCACCGTGTTGGCGCCGACGCCGGGCGCCTCGTTGCGGGCCAGGGTCTCCAGTTCCTCGCGCACCCGCAGCGGGTTGCGCTGGTAGAAACCCACGTTGCTCTTCACCGACACCACCACCTCGCCGCGCTTGTCGCAGCCCGCCGGTGCCTGCCCTGGCGGCAGCACGCGCACGGTCTTGCCTTCCGGCGCCATCGGCACCCAGGTGCAGGCGGCGAGACTGGCGAGCAGGCACAAGGCGATCGGAAGGCGCATGGACAGGGACCGCAGATGGAAGGAACCCGGATTGTGCCGCAGATCGCTGAATTGGCAATGACGCCCGCCGGACCCAGTGCCGCCGGACGCAAGAAGCCGGCTTGCGCAGGGCTTCGCCCGTACCCTCATCCGGCCCTGCGGGCCACCTTCTCCCGATCGGAGAAGGGACCAGCGCGGCCCCTCTCCCGCCGGGAGAGGGGTTGGGGCGAGGGTGCGTCCGCCGCCGAATCAGCGCTTGGGCGACGCCGGCGCGGCCGCGCCCTGCGGCTTGCCGTCGGCGTCGATCACCGTCACTTCGCCCAGCTTCAGCGCGCGCACCGGGCGTTCGATCTGCTTCAGGTCGCCCACCACCACCCAGGTCAGCGCATTCGCGTCGAGCGTCGCCGCCGCCTCGCGCACCTGCGCCGGGGTCATCGCCTCGATCTCGGCCTTGCGCTTGAACACGTAGTCGTCGGGGCGCCCGTTGCGGACGATGCCGACGATGGTGCCGAGCACCGAACTGGAGGTCTCGTAGGCGCCGGGCAGGCTCAGGGTCTGGATGTTGCGGATGCGCGCCACTTCCTCCGCCGACGGCGGGGTCTTGCCGCTGGCGAAGGCGGTGATCTCCTTGTGCATCTCCTGCAGCGCCGGCGCGGTCTTGTCGATCTGCACCGGCGCCATCGCCGCCCACGGCCGCTGGCCCAGGGCGTTGGAAGCCGAGCTGCGCGCGCCGTAGGACCAATGCTTGTTCTCGCGTAGGTTCATGTTCAGCCGCGAGGTGAAGTCGCCGCCGAGCACGCCGTTGGCGATGTCGAAGCGGGTCGAGGCCGGATCGGTGGACGGCGGCACCAGTTCGGCGGCGAACAGGTTGGCCTGCACCGCGCCCGGCTGGTCGATCAGGTACACCCGCGGCTTGGCCGGGCGCGGCACCGCCGCCAGCGACGGCAGCGACGGCGCGGCGCCCTCGCCCTTCCAGTCGCCGAACTGCGCGTCCAGCAGCGGCACGATCTCGGCCAGGGTGGTGTCGCCGACCACCACCAGGGTGGCCTGCTCGGGGCGGATCCAGTCGCGCTGGAAACCGACCAGGTCCTCGCGCTGCAGCGCGGCGATCGCCGGCTCGGTGCCGCTGCCGCTGAACGGGATCGCATACGGATGGCCCTCGCCGTACAGCAGCGGCGGCAGCACCCGCATCGCCACCGCGTTGGGCTGGGCCTTTTCCTGGCGGATGGCGGCGATCCGGGTCGCCTTGATCCGCTCGATCTCCTTCGGCTCGAACCGCGGGCGCCGCAGCATGTCGGCATACAGCGCCAGCGACGGCGCCAGGTTCTCCTTCAATGCCGACAGCTGCGCGCTGCTGGCGTCCAGCGAGGCGCCGGCGCTGAGCGTGGCGCCCAGCGCGTCGGCGGCATCGGCGAAGCCCAGCGAGTCGTAGTCGCCGGCGCCTTCGTCGAGCATGCCCATGGTGAAGTTGGCGGTGCCCGACTTGCGCCCCTGGTCGGCGCTGAAGCCGCCCGGGAATTCGTAGCTGAACTGCACCACCGGCACGTCGTGGCGCTCGGCCAGGATCAGCCGGGTTCCATTCTTCAAGGTGGCGCGCTGCAGCGCCGGGAACTTCAGCTCCGGGAACTGCGCGGTCCTGGGCGGGCCGGCGCTGCGGTCCACGACGCTGGGCAGCGTGCGGTACTTCGGATCGACCGGCGGCGGGTTCAGCGGCACCGGCTCCACGGCCGGGTCCTCGGCCAGCGCCACGCGCTCGCCCGGCTCCACCACCAGGGTATGGTCGCCCTTGCCCAGCCACGTGCGGCCCACCGCCTTCAGGTCGCGCGCGCGGGTGGAGGCGATGGTCGCCAGCGAGGTGCGGAAACAGCCCGGATCGCCGGTGAACACCGCGCATTCGGCCAGCGCGTCGGCCTTGCCGCCGAAGCCGCCGATGCGCTCGATGCCGCGGATGAAGCCGGCGCGGAACGCGGTCTTGGCGCGCGCCAGTTCGTCCTTGTCCGGGCCCTCGTCGAGCAGCCGGCGCAGTTCCTCGTCGATCACCGCCTCGACCCGGGCCGGATCCACGCCCTGCTTCACCGTGGCGATGATGCCGAAGCCGGACCCCAGCTGCGACGGCCAGGCGCTGGCGCTGATCTGGTCGACCAGCTTGTCCTCGTGCACCAGGCGCCGGTCCAGCCGCGACGACTTCGCGCCGCCCAGCACCTGCGCCAGCAACTGCAGGCGGTCGATGTCCTCGGTGCCGGTCTGGGCCACGTTCCAGACGCGGTAGATGCGCGCCTGCGGCACCTTGTCGGTCATCGTCTCGCGGGTGGATTGCGGGCGCCGGGCCACGTCGACCTTCGGCTGCGCCATGCTCGGCCCGGCCGGGATGTCGCCGAAGTAGCGGGCCACCTTCTCCTTCGCGCTGGCCACGTCGATGTCGCCGGCCAGCACCAGCACCGCGTTGTTGGGGCCGTACCAGGCGCGGAACCACTGCTTCACGTCGGCCAGGGAGGCGGCGTTGAGATCGTTCATCGAGCCGATCACGCTGTGGTGGTACGGGTGTCCCTTCGGATACAGCGCGCGGCTGAGCTTGTCCCAGGCCTGGCCGTAGGGCTGGTTCTCGCCCTGGCGCTTCTCGTTCTGGACCACGCCGCGCTGCTCGTCGAGCGCGGCCTGGTCGATGGCGCCGAGCAGGTGGCCCATGCGATCCGATTCCATCCACAGCGCCATGTCCAGCGCGGTGGTCGGCACGTTCTCGAAATAGTTGGTGCGGTCGCTGTTGGTGGTGCCGTTCTGGTCGGTGGCGCCGACCTGCTTGAACGGCTCGAAGAATTCGCCGCGGTGGTTCTCGCTGGCCTGGAACATCAGGTGTTCGAACAGGTGCGCGAAGCCGGTGCGCCCGGCCGGCTCGTCCTTGGCGCCGACGTGGTACCAGAGGTTGACCGCCACGATCGGCGCCTTGCGATCGGTGTGCACGATCACCCGCAGGCCGTTGGGCAGGGTGAACTGTTCGTAGGCGATGTCCACCTTCGCGGCGGCCGGCGGCCTGGCCGCGCTCGACGGCGGCGCATAGCTCAGCGCGCCGAGCGCGGTGGACAGGGCGATGGCCAGCAGGGCCCCACGCGGGCGGATCGACACGGTCATGCAAGTTCCTTTTTGGCAATGAGTGGAAAGGCGACGAGACCTGGATCGTAACGGGCCGCACCTGCGTCCGCGCATGCCTTTTGGGCCTGTTTCGGGCCTTGGCCGATGCGCCCGGGCTGAACGCATTGCACCGATGCCGCGCCTCGAGGCGCGGCCATCGCCAGGAACCGGACGTACGCAAGCGGCCGACTGTCCGCCCGCGGACACCCCGGACTCGCACAAACCCCTTGCACAACAACCAGTTGGAGTTGGCACAGGATCTGCTGTGTTTCCTCCTGCGCAAGATCGGCCAGGGCAAACAATGAACAAACGCTTAATGAAAGTACAAAATCGCAAAAAGTTCTTGCAGCCCCTGATTAGGTGTACTACCTTACTACCACACCACTGCTCAACAACACCAACGAGGCCCGCCATGAAAACCGCTTCCTTCGCCCTGACCTTCGCCATCGCCGCGCTGCTCTCCGCTCCGGCGCTCGCCGCTCCGAACGTCACCACCCTGGACCGCGTGCAGGTGCGTCCGTCCGCCGAGCAGATCGCCCAGCGCACGTTCGAGCGCAACAGCGGCATCACCACCCTGGCCGCAGTGCAGGTCCGCCCCTCCGCCGAGCAGCTGGCGCAGCGCGAGGCCGAACTGTCCAGCGGCATCGCCACGCTGGCGTCGGTGCAGGTGCGTCCGTCGGCCGACCAGCTCGCCGCGCGCGATGCCGAGCAGGCAGCCGGCCAGCGCGTGGTCACCCTGGCGACGCTGCAGGTGCGCCCGAACGCCGACACCCAGAGCGTGTTCGCGATCGGCAGCGTGGTCAGCGGCGCCCTGGACAACGCGATGCTGCAGTTGCAGCCGAGCCTGCAGAACCTGAGCCAGGACCTGGCCACCAGCCTGACCCGCTAAGCCTGCGCCTCACGCCGGCGCAGGCCGGAGCCGGCGCGTAAACTGCGCCGATGACCGCCACGCCCACGCTGCACGTCCTGCTGTTCCAACCCGAAATTCCGCCCAACACGGGCAATGCCATCCGCCTTTGCGCCAACACCGGCGCGCAGCTGCACCTGATCGAGCCGCTCGGCTTCGACCTCGGCGACAAGCAGCTCAAACGCGCCGGCCTGGACTACCACGAGTACGCACGCCTGCAGGTGCATGCCTCGCTGGAGGCCGCACTGCAGTCCATCGCCCCGCGCCGCCTGTTCGCCCTAAGTACCCGCAGCACGACCCGCTACGATGCGCCCGCCTTCGCCGATGGCGATGCATTCCTGTTCGGCCCGGAGACCCGCGGCCTGCCCGCCGAGGTGCTGGAGCAGGTCCCGCCCGATCAGCGCCTGCGCCTGCCGATGCGCCCGCACAACCGCAGCCTGAACCTGTCCAACGCGGTGGCGGTGGTGGTGTTCGAAGCATGGCGGCAGCTGGGCTTCCCCGGCGCGGACTAGGCGGCGCCGGTCGATGGCCAATGCGTCCTTCCAGCCCGACGGCGCAGCGCGGGCGCTGCCTGCCGCGCAGCCCGGTGGCGCCGACGCCTCCTCGTTGCGGTTGAAGCCGGCAGCGCTGCGTTCCTACACTGGATCGAGGCGCATCGCCGGAACCGATCCGAGCGCGCTGCCCGCGGCGCGCTTGCAAGGGTAGCCCATGGCCTCGACCTCCCGAAAAACGACCGGCGACGACGATTGGGTCAGGATCCGCCGCGATCAGGACACCGGCATCGAGAGCGTGCACGCGCACTTCCGCGGCCACGCCTACGATCCCCACGACCACGACGAAGTGCTGGTCGGCGTGACCCTGCAGGGCGTCCAGCGCTTCCACTGCCACCGTTCGCTCCACACCAGCACGCCGGGGCGCGCCATCCTGATCGAGCCCGGCGCGGTCCATGACGGGCATGCGCCGGAAGAAGAAGGCTTCACCTACGCGATGCTCTACCTCCCGCAATCCTGGGTGGCCGACATGCTGCAACGCCTCGGCCAGTGGGACATCGCCGCGATCCAGCCGGCGTTCCGAAGCACCCTGACCACGGACACCGCGTTGAGCGCGGCGATACGGCAGGCGTTCCTTGCCGTGCACCATGGCGAAGGCCGCCTGGCGCGGGACCAGAGCCTGGATCGCATGCTGCGCCTGCTGTCCCCGCATCTGTCCGCGGACGCCCGGATCCCGGGCGATTCGGCGGCACGGATGGCGCGGGCCAGGGATTTCCTTCACGCGCAGATGGAGCGCGACGTCGGCCTCGACGAACTGGCCGTCCACGCCGACATGGACCGGTTCCGCCTCACCCGGCAATTCCAGCGCACCTTCGGCCTGTCGCCGCATGCCTATCTCATCCGGCTGCGGCTGCGCGTCGCCCGCGCGCTGTTGGCCAATGGCCAGGAGCCGGCGGACGTGGCGATCAAGGTCGGCTTCGCCGACCAGAGCCATCTGGGCCGCTGGTTCAAGCGCACCTACCGGCTGACCCCGGCCGCCTACAGGCGGCAGTGCACGGGCGTTCTAGATTGAACCTGCGGCGGCTCCGACCATGGCCACTGTGTCCAGAAAGTACGGAGTCCCCCAATGTTCGATACCAAAGTGGCCCTGATCGTCCGCAACGACCTGGCGACCTGGCAACGCTTGAACGTCGTCGCCTTCCTGGCCACCGGCATCGCCGCGGCCGCCCCCGAGGCCATGGGCGAACCCTACGTCGATGCCAACGGCCACCGCTACGGCACCCTGCTCGGGCAGCCGATGCTGGTGTTCGAAGCCGACCTCGCCGGCCTCCAGGCCGCGCACCGGGTGGGCCTGGAACGCGCGATCACCGTGCTGCCGTACGTGTTCGCCATGTTCTCGACCGGGCATGACGCCGCCAACCGCCACGCGTTTGCCGCCGAAGACCCCGGCCACCTGAACCTGGTCGGGATCGGGTTGCGCGGGCCGAAGAAGGCCATCGACAAGGCCACGAAGGGCCTGTCCCTGCATCGATGACACGGCGCGCGGCGGCGCGAAATACGCACCGCTCATCCTGCATGCGGCAAGAACCGGCGGAACGCCCCGATCCGCGACAACAGGCTCGACAGGGCGCTGGTTCGCCGTTTCGTCCTGATCGACAAGCCGGTCCGCGGTACCACGGACCGGCGCGCCCGCGCTCGAACGCATCCGCTCCTGGCGCAGCCGGTCGGCCCTACGCTCAAGCCGTGGCGTAGAGCCTGGTCTTGGCGATCTTGATATCGCGCACCGGCGGGGCACCGAACATCCGCCCGTATTCGCGGGTGAACTGCGGCACGCTCTCGTAGCCCACGGCATAGGCGGCGTTGCTGGCGGAGATGCCTTCCGACAGCATCATCCGCCGCGCTTCGATCAGGCGCAGCTGTTTCTGGAACTGCAGGGGCGAGAGCGTGGTGACCGCACGGAAGTGCTGATGGAACGTGGACGGGCTCATGCCCGCCGCCTCGGCCAGGCGTTCCACCCGCAGCGGTTGCGCGTAGTCGGAGCGAATGACCGCCACCGCCCGCGCCACGCGCTGGGCGTTGCCTTCGGCCAGGCCCAGGTTGCGGATCGCCGGACCATGGCGTCCGGCCAGCAGCCAGAAATGCATCTCGCGGACGAACTGCGCCTTCAGCACCGGCACCGCGGCCGGCCGATCGAGCAGGCGCATCAGGCGCAGCGCGGCGTCGGCGACCTCGCGTTCGGTCGGCTCGACCCGCACCGGCGCACCGGTCTCCTCCTGCGCCACGTCCATCTCCAGCGCGAGCGCTTCGATCACGGACGGGTCCAATTCGAACACCAGCGAGTAGTACGGCGCACGCGCATCGGCGCAGGTGATCTGGCTGACGGTGGGCACGTCGGCGGTGATGAGCAGGGAGTCGCCGGCACCGAAGTCGAAGCTGCGATGGCCCATCATCACGCGCTTGCTGCCTTGCACGACGAGTGCGATCAACGGCCGCGAGATGGCGTACTGCAGTTCGCTGGGCGTGGTGGCGCGAATCGCCGTCACTCCCGCGATCGGGGTGGCGGCGACGCCATCGGCGTCGGCATGGAACTCCGCATAGCTGCGGACGGCTGCGAGCAGGGTGTCGGCCATGGGCGAACCATAGTCCCAGCCGCGCGGCGGGCGCAACGGGACCAGAGAATCAGGCAAGAAGATCCGACGTTCCGGCAACCCGCCATGGATGTTCGGGCCGACAGTGATCGTGCACCGGCGCCGGGCATTCCGCCCGGCCCGCTTCTCGCCAGGAGACGCACCATGACACGCACGCCCCGAGTTCTGATGTTGGCCACCCATGGCTTCGAGGAGGCCGAACTGGCCCAGCCGCGCCAAGCCCTGCTCGATGCCGGTATCGAGGTCACGCTGGCGGCCCCCCACGCCCAGCCGATCCGCGGCGTGGTCTACGACGCTGCCAGCGGCGTCTCCAACCCGTCCGAACACACGTTCACCCCCGACATGACCCTGGAGCAGGTCGATGCCGGCGCCTACGACGCACTGGTGCTGCCCGGCGGCGTCACCAATCCCGATGCGCTGCGCATGTTCCCCAAGGCCATCGCGATCATTCGCGCCGTGGCCAACGCCGGCAAGCCGGTGGCATCGATCTGCCATGGCCCCTGGCTGCTGATCGAGGCGGACCTGGTGCGCGGCCGCCGCGCCACCGGCTGGTACTCCATTCGCGTGGACCTGAAGAACGCCGGCGCGGACGTGGTCGATGCCGAGGTGGTGGTGGACGGCAACATCATCACCAGCCGCATGCCCTCGGACATTCCGGCCTTCAACCGCGCCATCCTCGACGCCCTGCGCTGAGTGCGGCGCGCGACCGCCCGGAGCCAACGCAACGTCTTCGGCTGCGGTGCCGATCGGCGGCATGCACCGGGCGGCGGCGAGGGGGCCGGGAGGATCGCCAGGCCACCGGGAAGCATCGGCGGCGCCGCTTGCGCGCGCGGCGCGCGGCGCGGACGCAGCCGGAGACGGTCGATCGCGTACTCGCGCGCCGCTGATCGCCTGCATTGGCGTTGCAACGCACGCACCACCGTGCCAGGCGCGGTGGTGCGTGCGTTTTGGGACAAGCGCCTGGCGGCGGCAGGCATGGAAATAGGCAAGAACAACCGAGGAACCGGCAACCGGCGCGGATGGTCCGGTCCGACACTGATTCCGTCGCCCCGACACCACTCGACAGGAGCCCTCAGATGTCCACCATTTCGCTTGTTACCGGCGCCAGCCGCGGCCTCGGCCGCAACACCGCATTGAGCATCGCCGCCCACGGCGGCGATGTGATCCTCACCTACCGCAGCGGCGAAGCCCAGGCGCGCGAGGTCGTCGGCCAGATCCAGGCGATGGGCCGCAAGGCCGTCGCCCTGCAGCTGGATACCAGCGACGTGTCGACCTTCGCGCCTTTCGCCCGCAGCGTCGCCGCGGCGCTGGCCGACACCTGGAGCCGCGATCGCTTCGACCACCTGGTCAACAACGCCGGACACGGCGAGATGGAGGCCTTCGCCGAGACCACCGAAGCGCAGTTCGACGCGCTGTTCGGCGTCCACGTCAAAGGCGTGTTCTTCCTCACCCAGGCGCTGCTGCCGCTGCTGGCCGATGGCGGGCGCATCGTCAATCTGTCCTCCGGGCTGACCCGGGTGACGTATCCGGGCTTCTCCGCCTATTCCGCGGCCAAGGGCGCGGTCGAGATCCTCAGCGTGTACCTGGCCAGGGAGCTGGGCAGCCGCGGCATCGCCGTCAACACCGTCGCCCCCGGCGCGATCGAAACGGACTTCCTCGGCGGCGCGGTGCGCGACATGCCCGATCTCAACCAGCAGTTCGCCGGCATGATCGCGCTGGGCCGCGTCGGCGTGCCCGACGACATCGGCCCGATGATCGCCAGCCTGCTGGGACCGGACAACCGTTGGGTCACCGGCCAACGCATCGAAGTCTCCGGCGGCCAGACGATCTGAGCGCACCTGCCGATGCCCGGCGTGACGGGCGGGATGCCGCGGCCAACGCGCCGCGGCATCCGCCGTATTTCCCCAGAACGCCGGCCATGCTCATGCAGCCGATCGGCTTCCGATGAAGCCTTGGCGGCATAGACGTCGCACCGCACCGTTTCAGCCTCAATCCCGGTTCCCCAATCCCCGATCCCGGCCCCAAGCGCTACGAGAGATCGTGCAACTCCTTCCCAAGCACCGGCCCGAGTTTCCAGTCGGAGAACTGGACCTTCAGCCCCTCGCGTTCCGGCGTGCACGTCATCGGGCCGACCAGGTACCGGGATGCCACCGGGAAGGGACACAGCCGCACCAGCGGCCAGTATTTCCCATCGCGCGACACCTGCAGCCGCAGCACGCCCTTGGCCACGGTGGCGCGCATCCAGAAGTCCGACGCGTCCGCCTCGTACGGCCCGGTGGCCCAGTCCGACCGGCCATCGGTCAACACGCTGCTGAGCATCGCCCGCCCATCGCTGAGTTCGATGCCGGCCTTCACCCAGCGGCGCTCGTCGATCCGCAACATGATCCCGGCCTGGTCGTAGAGCTGCTCGAACCTGCCGCGAATGCGCAGCTGGCAGGTGAAACTCGCCGGTGCGGCGATGCCGAGGAAGTGCCCGCTGTCGCGGGTGAAGCCATAGTGGGTTTCGCGCCAGAAGTCGGTTCCCTTGTCGGTGACCACTTCAAGGATGCCGCCGGGCAGAATCCGGTGGACTTTGGGTTCGTTGAGCCAGTTGCCCCCCTGCCAGCCGGCCGGCGCCGCAGCGCGCGTGCCGGCCGCGAGCACGACCCCGCCGGCGGCCAGGCCGCCCAGGGTGGCCCTGCGGCCGACATCGACGTCCCGCTCTCCAGAACTCGTCATGGGTCTTCCCTCGCGTAAATGATGCCAAGGCGGCAGCGGTGCGCCGATGGCCTGCACTACCAACACCATCGAATTTGTACATCCGTACCAATTGAGGTGTCAACCGCGAACTGCCATCATCGGCATCCGTCGAACGCGTTGGACAGGCATGAGCGGCAGGACCTGGCGCCAGGATCCGAACAGGAAGGAGGCCATCGAGCAGGCTGCGTTGCGGGTGGTCCTGGACCACGGCGTCTCGGGCACCACGTTCCGCAAAGTCGCCGAGGAGGCCGGCGTTCCGCTTGGCGCCACGACGTACTACTTCGGCTCGATGAATGAGCTGCTGATCGCGGCGTTCACCCGCTTCTCCCAGGAAGTGTCGACGGACTTCACGGCCGAGATACGCGCCGCGCGGACGCGCGAACAGGCCTGCGACGCGGTGGTGAACATCATCTTCGCCGAAGGCACGGCGTCCCCGCGCGTGCTGCTGCTGAGCTATGAGCTGTATGCCTTCGCCCGCCGGCATCCCGAGATGACGGCGATCATGCAGCAGTGGATGGCCAGAAGCAGGGCGGCGCTGGAGACGCATTTCTCCAAGGCAGCGTCCAGCGCCATCGATGCGTTCATCGAAGGAGCCACGATCCACCGTTCGGTGGTGCGCATGAGCAGGAAGAGCGTCCGCAATGCGATAGAGACGCTCGCCGCGCTGTGAGGCGCTGCCAACTGCCGTGCGCACCCGCCCGATGGGGAGGCACCGTGCATCTACGCACTGAACCCGTCGAAGCTCGGAACCCACGCGGTTCTGCGAGGGCCACTGGAGAAATTCAGGTCGAAGCCTGCGCGCGCCGCCAGTCACGTGGGGCCAGGCCTACGTGCGCCTTGAACGCACGCGACAACGCCGCTTCGCTGCCGTATCCCACGTCGGCGGCCACCACCTTCAACGGGCGATCCTGACGCAGGGCCTGCTGGGCCAGACTGACCCGCCAGCCTTGCAGGTACTGCCCGGGCGTGACGCCCACCGTGTCGCGGAACGCACTGGCGAACACGCTGCGCGACATGCCTGCCGCTGCGGCCAGGGCGTCCAGCGTCCATTCCTGCGCCGGCGCCTCATGCATGGCGACCAGCGCATGGCGCAGCCGCGGATGCGCCATCCCCGCGAGCATGCCGCCGCGCACCTCGCCGCGCTCCATCAGCTGGCGCAGGATCAGGACGATCAACGCCTCGAACAACCGGTTGATCAGCGTGTGGCGGCCGCAGCGCTGCGCGAACGCCTCGTCGAACAGCAGGTCGAGCACCGGCGAGGCGCCGTCGATCGCGTGCAGCGGCAGGCAGATGAACTCCGGCAGCGAGGCGGCGATCGGATTGCCCGCGCCGCCCTCGAACCGCACGTTGGCGCAGGCCATGTCCGCGCCGCGCACCGGATCGGTGACGAAGCGATGCGACATCGGCCGCGGGTACAGCAACAGGCTGGGGACCTCCACGCGGTGCGAGGCGCCGCCATGGACCACCTCGACCGCGCCTTGTTTCACCAGGTGCAACTGGCCCAGGCCGTCGTCGGCCTCCAGCAGGTTGATCCCGCACAGGGCGCCGGCATGGAACATCTGGGCGGTGACGGAAAAACGCTCCAGCAATACGGCGAGCCGGTCGGTCATCGGGACTCTCGATCAAGTTTTCAGGACGATTGGCGGCCAATCGTATCGCCCTGGCGCGCAAAGTACACCTCGCCAGCCGGCACGGCCCACCAGCCGCATACCCCCTTCCTCCCACCCAGGAATCCACGCCATGAACGCTCTCACCCGCTCCGTCGCCGTCGCGCTCCTCGCCTTCACCGCGCAGGCCGGCGTCGCCGCCCATGCCGCCCAACCCCAGAAGCAAGCCACCATCCAGGCCGCCGCCAGCGTGAGCAGCAGCTACGTCACCACCCGCGACGGCGTGCAGCTGTACTACAAGGACTGGGGCCCGAAGGACGGTCCGGTGGTCACCTTCAGCCATGGCTGGCCGTTGAACTCGGACAGCTGGGAATCGCAGATGCTGTTCCTGGCCTCCAAGGGCTATCGCGTGGTCGCCCACGACCGCCGCGGCCATGGCCGCTCCAGCCAGCCGTGGGACGGCAACGACATGGACCACTATGCCGACGACCTGGCGGCGGTGATCGAAGCGCTGGACCTGAAGGACGTCACCCTGGTCGGGTTCTCCACCGGCGGCGGCGAAGTGGCCCGCTACATCGGCCGCCATGGCACCGGCCGGGTCAAGAAGGCCGTCCTGGTCAGCGCCGTGCCGCCGCTGATGCTCAAGACCGCCGACAATCCGGGCGGCCTGCCGCTGGACGTGTTCGACGGCCTGCGCAAGGGCTCGCTGGACAACCGCGCGCAGCTGTACACGGACATCGCGTCCGGCCCGTTCTTCAACTTCAACCGCCCCGGCCACACGCCGAGCCCGGCGTTGATCCAGTCGTTCGTGGCGCAGGGCCTGCAGGCCGGCCACAAGAATACGTACGACTCCATCGCCGCGTTCTCCGCCACCGACTTCCGCGCGGACCTGAAGAAGTTCGATGTGCCGACCCTGGTGATCCACGGCAGCGACGACCAGATCGTGCCGATCGACAGCTCGGGCAAGGCCTCGGCCGCGCTGATCAAGGGCGCCAAGCTCATCGTCTACCAAGGCGCGCCGCATGGCCTGACGGATACGCACAAGGATCGGCTCAACCAGGATCTGCTCGATTTCCTGCGCGAGTGATCGCTGCAGGACAGCGGGCCTGGGCACTCGATGTCCGGGCCAGCTGTTGACTCGCGCCACCGATCGCCGCCCTCAAGAAGGCGCGCGCCGGAAGTTCCTGAACAGGGCGTTTAATTTATGTACTGGTCAGTTTGAAATTCAGGGCAAGTTCGGGTGGCTAACGGATAATTTACATATCGGCAGCGAACGGCCCCACGCCTCAGCGCCGACTAAACCAATAACAAGGGTATCCCGATCATGAAGACCTCTCTGCTCGCTCTTGGCCTCCTGGCCACCCTGCCGTTCGCTGCCTCTGCAGCCGAAGGCCTCTCCTACAACTACGTCGAAGGCGGCTACATCAAGACCGACGCCGACGGTGGCGACGCGGACGGCTGGGCCGTCAAGGGTTCCTACGCGATCAACCCGAACTTCAGCGTGTTCGGCGACTTCAACCGCCAGAAGACCGATTTCGGCGACGTCGACGTCGACCAGTGGCGCATCGGCGCCGGCTACAACCACGAGATCTCGACCAGCACCGACCTGGTGACCCGCGTGGCCTACAACCGCTTCGATCCGGAGTACGGCACCAAGTTCAACGGCTACAGCGCCGAAGTCGGCATCCGCACCGCGTTCAACCCGTACCTCGAGGTGTATGCGCTGGGCGGTTACGAGGACTACACCAAGAAGGACGGCATCAACCCGGACGGCGAGTTCTACGGCCGCCTCGGCGCCCAGGCCAAGCTCAACCAGAACTGGGGCCTGAGCGCGGACCTGAAGATGAACCGCGATGGCGACAAGGAATGGTTCGTCGGCCCGCGTTTCAGCTGGTAAGCGATACCGCGTAGCGCTGCGCGCCGCGTCTCTCTCTCCCGCTGCGCGCGGTTCGAAGCCCGGTCCCAGGACCGGGCTTCTTTTTTGTGCGGCTTGTCCGGTCGAACGATTGCAGACACAAAAAAAGCCCGGCCGAAGCCGGGCTTTTTCGTCGCTGGAACGGCCACGCGATCAGCTGAACAGCGTGGTCGGGTACTCGGGCTTGCGCTCGCGGGCCAGCAACTGCTGCAGGCCCACCGCCGGGGTCAGTTCGCCGTGCAGTACCGCGCGCACCGCGTTGGAGATCGGCAGGTCGATGCCATGGCGTTCGGCCTGGCGCATCACCTCGTCGGCGGTCTGCACCGACTCGACCACCTGCCCGATGGCGCGCACCGCGTCGGCCAGGGTCTGCCCGCGGCCCAGGGCCAGGCCCAGGCGCCGGTTGCGCGACAGGTCGCCGGTGCAGGTCAGCACCAGGTCGCCGAGCCCGGCCAGGCCCATCAGCGTCTCCGGCTTGGCGCCGATCGCCGCGGCCAGCCGCAGCATCTCGTTGAGCCCGCGGGTGATCAGGCCGGCGCGGGCGTTCAGGCCCAGCTCCATGCCGTCGGCCACGCCGGTGGCCACCGCCAGCACGTTCTTCATCGCCCCGCCCAGCTCGGCGCCGACCATGTCGTCGCCGGTGTAGGCGCGGAAGGTGGGGCCGTGCATCGCGTCGGCGACCTGCTGGGCGAACGCGGCGTCGCCGTGCACGGTCACCGCGGTCGGCAGGTCCAACGCCACTTCCTTGGCGAACGACGGACCGGTCACCACCGCCAGCGGCACGTCCTCGCCCAGGATCTGCTGCGCCACCTCGTGCAGGAAGCGCCCGGAGCCGGGCTCGAAGCCCTTGGTCGCCCAGGCCACGCCGGCCTGCGGCGGGCGCAGCGGCGCCAGCTGGCGCAGGGTCTCGGTGAAGGCGTGCGACGGCACCACCACCAGGATCCAGTTGGCGCCGTGCACGGCCGCCGCCAGGTCGGTGGTGGCCTGCAGCGACGCCGGCAGCGGAATCTGCGGCAGGTAGCGCGGGTTCTCGTGGCGCTGCCCGATCGCCTCGGCGATGGCGGCGTCGCGCCCCCACAGCACGGTCGGGAAACCGTGCCGGGCGACGAGCGCGGCCAGGGCGGTGCCCCAGGAGCCGGCGCCGAGGACGGCGATCTTCTTCGCGGGGTTATCGCGCATGGGCAACGGCGGACGCGTTCAGGCGTTGCCGGCCGGCTCCGAGTCGGCCAGCGACTGGGTCTCGCCCTGCTGCGCGCGCTGGCGCAGGGTCTCGGCGTACAGCGCCTCGAAGTTGATCGGCTGCAGGAAGAACGGCGGGAAGCCGCCGGCCTGGATCAGGTCGCTGACCAGCGCGCGCACGTACGGGAACAGGATGTTCGGGCACTGCGTGCCGAGCAGCACGTCCACCGCCTGCGGGTCCAGGCCGACCAGGCCGAACACGCCGGCCTGCTGCACTTCGGCCACGTACGCGGTCTTGCCGGCGGCGGTGCAGGTCAGGGTCACGGCCAGCACCACTTCGAAGGCCTGCTCGTTGAGGCGCTGCACGCGCTGGTTGAGGTTGAGCTGCAGCTCCGGCTGCACGTTGTCGTTGAACACGGCCGGCGCGTTCGGCGACTCGAAGGACACGTCCTTGACGTAGATCTTCTCGATGGTGAAAGCGGGGCCAGCCGCGGCTTCGGCCGGCGCCGCGGCGCCGTTGTTGGTGACGTCGGACATGTCGTACTCCGGTGAATTCAGGGAACAGAAAGAATCGGGATTATCACATGCCGGCCGCGGCGCTCGGCGCCCGGCCGGAAGGCGCGATCAGCGGCCCTTGACCAGCGGAAGGTCGGCCTGCTGCCAGGCGGCGATGCCGCCGTCGAGCACGTAGACCTGCTCGAAGCCGGCCTTCTTCAGTTGCTTGGCGGCGGCGTCGGCGGTGTTGCCGGTGCGGCACACCAGCACCACCGGCGAGGACTTGGCGTTGGCCACCAGCTTGTGCTCGGGGCCGAACTGGCTCGGCGTGGCGTTGCGGCTGCCGGCGATGTGGCCCTTCTCGAAATCGGCCGCGGCCGACAGGTCGACCAGCACCGCGTTGCCGGCGTTGATCAGCAGGGTCAGTTCGGCCGGGCGCAGGGTCTTGAAGCCGCGGAACAGGCGCGCGATCTCGGTGACGATCAGGGCGATGGTCAGGCCCGCCAGGGCCAGGGCCAGCATCGGGTTGCGGCCGGCGAAGGCCAGCAGTTCTTCGAAGTTCACGGGAATAGGGGGCTGGAAGCGGGCGCCGATTGTCGCACAGCTGGCCGGCGGCGCTACTGGCCGTTCCACAAGTCCGGCAGGCCGTCCAGCAGCCACCAGGTCTTGGCCTGCGCGTCCCAGCGCCAGCGTTCGCGGTAGCGCACGATGCGTTCGGCCTGGGTATTGCGGTTGATCACGCCCAGTTCGATGTCGCGCACCACGTCGCCGTCCTGCGCGCCGACCCGCCCGACCTTGTAGGAGGACACCTGCACCTGGCGGTAGCGCTCCAGCTGCAGGTCGGTCAGTGGGTGCGCCTGCCGGTAGGCCGGATCCACCGCTTCCCACGCCGACTCGAACTCGCTCCAGCGGATCGCCGCGCCGTAGGCGGTCTGCAGCGCGTCGAGCTTGCTCTGCTGGCTGCGGCTGCCGGCCAGCGCGGTGCCGGCGAACCCCAGCACCAGCAGCAACGCCAGGGCGCGGAACATCGAGTGCATGGCGGATCCCCTGGTCAGGCGCGAAGCGGTGCGCGCATCCTACCCTTTCGCGATGGCGACGAAGCGTCCGCTCAGGGTCGCCGCGGCGGCGGCATCGGCGGGGCCGACCTGCGCGCGGATGCCGATCCGGGCGCGGCCGCGCTGGCGGAAGGTCTGCACGAACGCGGCCCAGTCGGCATCCGCATCGGCGCTGGCCTGCGCGTGCAGGTCGGCGTACAGCGGCGCCAGGTAGCGCACCTGGGTGTCGGCGACATAGACGTCGGCCTGCAGCCCGGCGCGCTGCAGTTCGCAGTTGACCAGCGCCCAGCCGGCCAGGGTCATCACCGAGCCGAGGCTGCCGCCGAAGGCATTGCCCTTGTCGTTGATGTTGGCGGCCAGCGGCGCGGTCAGCTGCAGCCGCTGCGCGGCGTAGCCCTGCAGCGCGACCTGCAGCGCCGCCACCGGCGGCATCGCGTCGAACTGCCGCTGCAACTGCTGCAGGAACGCATCGAAGGAAGGATCCGCTGCCATGGTGCGATTTGTGCTGCCGGTGGGGGCTCGCATAATGCCTGGCATGAGCGCATATGCAACCGCTGCGACCGCGGCGTGGACCCTGATCTCGCTGCGCCCGCAGGGCGAACACGCGGCGCTGCGGCGCGCGGCGGCGCGGGTCGGCGCGCGGCTGCTGGCGGTGTCGCCGTGGCGCCTGCAGGCCAGCGCCGACGCGGCCACGCGCGCGGCGCTGGCGCTGGCGCTGGCCGCGCCGCGGGTGATCTTCAGCAGTCCCGCCGCGGTGCGCGCGGCCGCGGCGCTGCAGCCGCTGGCGGCGGCGCCCGGGCAATGCTGGCTGGCGGTGGGCGCCGGCACGGCGCGGGCGCTGCGACGCCACGGCATCGCCGACGTCGCCACGCCGGCGCGGATGGACAGCGAGGGCCTGCTCGCCCTGCCGCAGCTGGCCGCCGCCGACGGCGCGGTCGGCCTGGTCACCGCGCCCGGCGGCCGTGGCCTGGTCGCCGCGCAACTGCAGGCGCGCGGCACCCCGCTGCAACGCGCCGACGTCTACCGCCGGCTGCCGTTGCCGGTGTCCGCGGCCTGCATCGCGCGGCTGCGCCGCGCCGCGCCGGGGGTGCTGGCGCTGAGCAGCGGCGAGGCGCTGCAGCTGGTGCTGCCGCAGCTTCCCGACGACGTGGTCGCCACGTGGCGCGCGCAGCCGCTGGTCGCCGCCAGCGCGCGGCTGGCCGCGCAGGCCGTCGATCTCGGCTTCGCCGACGTCGCCTGCGCGGCCGGTCCGCTGCCGCAGCACCTGGCCGCGGCAGCCGCCGCGGCGATGACGCGCTCGCCATCTCGCTGAACGCGCGCCGGCCGCCGGCTTGCGGGCGCGGTGCCGCTCACGCCATGCTCCCGCGGTGCCGCGCGTCCGGCCGTCGCCCTCGTCGCGACGGGACGCGGGCCGACAAGGATTGCTGCCGATGACCGAAATTCCGTCCACGCCCCGCCGCTCCACGCGCTGGATCTGGCTGTTGCTGGCGCTGGCCATGCTGGCGGCGCTGGCGCTGGCCGGCTGGCGCGGCTGGGAATGGTGGCAGGCGCGCAACGCGCGCGTGCTGGCCGAGCAGTCGCAACTCCAGCAACAGGTGGAAGCCCTGCAGCAGAACCTGGAGACGCTGCGCCGCGACCAGCGCGCCACCGTGCAGCGGGTGCAGGACGCGGCCAGCACCAACCGCGTGCTGCGCGACGAGATGCTCGGCCTGAGCCAGCGCAGTGCACTGCTGGAGGACAACGTCGCCAAGCTCGCCGATTCCAGCCGCCACGGCGCGCAGGCGCTGCGCCTGGACGAAGTGGAACTGCTGCTGAGCCAGGGCCGGCAGCGCCTGGACGTGGCCGGCGACGCGCAGGGCGCGCGCCGCGCCTATGCATTGGCCGGCGGCGTGCTCGACGGCGTGGACGATCCGCGCTACCTCAACCTGCGCCAGGTGCTGCTGCAGGAACGCACCGCGCTGGACGCGCTCGGCGACGGACCGCAGGCGCGGCTGTCGGCGCAGCTGGACGCCTTCGCCGCCAGCCTGGATGCGCTGCCGACGCAGCTTCCCGAACGCGCGCAAGCGCCGCTGTGGCAGCGGCTGCTGTCGCCGCTGGTCAAGATCCGCCCCGCGCAGGGCGGCGTGCTCGTCGCGCATTCGGAGCGGGTCGCCGCGCGCGACGCGCTGCAACTGGACCTGAGCCTGGCCCGCGCCGCGCTGGAACGCGGCGACGCGCGCGGCTACCGCAGCGCGCTGGCCCGTGCCGGCACCTGGCTGCAACGCCTGTGGCCCGATTCGGCGGCGCTGCGCGAACGCCGCGCGACGCTGCAGACCCTGCGCGATACCGCCCTGCGCCCGGCCGTTCCCGAGCTGGGCACCACCCTGCAGCAGTTGCGCAGCATGCGCGACGCAAGGAGCCAACCATGAAATCGCTACGTTCCGTGATCGTGTTGCTGGTGGTGATCGCCCTGGGCGTGATCGGCGCGCAATGGCTGGCGCAGGACCGGCTGGGCGACCTCGGCGAGGTGATCGTGCGCGCCGGCGGCAACGACTACATCTCGCCGCTGCCGCAGGCCGCCTTGCTGCTGGTGATCGCGTTCCTGGCGCTGTTGCTGCTGTGGAACCTGCTCAGCTTCCCGTTCCGGGCCTGGGGCCGGCATCGCCGCAAGCAGTCACGCGCGCGCCTGATCGAAGGCCTGACCGCGCTGCACAACGGCCAGTTGGCCCGCGCCGAGAAGCAATTGAACGCCGCCGCGGACGACCCGGAGGTCAGCGCCATCGCCCTGGTCGCGGCGGTGCGCGTGGCCGATGCGCGCGCCGATGCGGAGGCGGCCGACCGCTACCTGCTGCGCCTGGCCGAGCGCGACGCCGGCGCGCATGCGCTGCTGCAGGCCGAACGCCACCTGGCGCGGCAGCATCCGGTCGAGGCGATCAATGCGCTGGACGTGGCCGCGGCGCAGCCGCTGCCGCCGCGCGGGCTGCTGCTGCGCACCGAGGCGCTGGCCAGCGTCGGCCGCGCCGGCGAGGCCTACGGGCAGCTCGGCGCGATCCGCCAGCAGCAGGCCTTGCCGCTGGAGGCGATCGGCACGCTGGAGTCGCGCCTGGCCACGGCGTCGCTGCAGCAGGCGGCCGACGCCAACGAACTGGCCGCGCGCTGGGAAAGCCTGCCCAAGGCGCTGCGCAGCGAACCACCGGTGGTCGCGGCCTACGCGATCCGCGCCGCCGCGCTGCACTGGGACGACGCGGCGCTGCGCAGCGTGGAACAGGCGCTGGACACGCGCTGGGACGAAGGCCTGGCCGCGCTGTACGGGCGCCTGCCGGTGGAGAAATACGATTCGCGCCGCGCCAGCGCACAGCGCTGGCTGCAGAGCCATCCGGACAGCCCGGGCCTGCTGCTGACCCTGGCGCGGCTGGCGCGCCAGCAACAGCAGTGGCCGCAGTCGGAGGAATTCCTGCACCGCGCGCTGGCGCTGGGCGCCGGTGCCGAGGCCTGGGAGGCGTTCGGCGACGGCTATGCCCAGGCCGGCGACATGCTCATGGCCCAGCGCTGCTACGCCAATGCGCTGCGCGCGCAGCGCGGCGAACTGGTCGAGCCATTGCCCGGCCCGAGCACGCCGGTGGTCCCGCTCGATCCGGATCCGGCCGCGGCCGAACGCCGCGACGCGCATGGATTTCCTCGCCTGCAGGAGTGAGCTGGCAACCACCGGCTGGCGTGGCTGACCGCTGGTCGCTGGCCGCACGACAGCGCGGATCTGCCGGCGCAGGGTCCGGTCCCCTGCGGCCGGAGGCGAAACGCCCGGCCGCTTACCGGCCTGGAATGCGATAGGGACTGAAGCCCCTCAGCCCCGCAACGCGGGCGGCAACGACGGCAGGCGCGCCAGGAACGCCGGCGCCACGCCCTTGTAGCGCGCATAGCGCTCGTCCATGCGCCTCGGCACCAGGATGCGTGCGCCGATCATGCCAGTGACGGACATGGCCAGGAACACGACCAGCCCCAGCCCGAACCCGGCGTCGCCGCCGACCGCGAACCCCAACAGCGGGCCGGCCACGAACGCGCCAACCGCAAGCAGGACGAACCAGTTGCGTCGGCGCCGATGCGCCGTGCACATCCCGAGCATGTGGCCGCTGCGCTTGCGCACGATCACGGCCACGATCGCATAGATCACGATGCTCACCAGGACCAACGCGTACCACGCTGGCGCATGCCAATAGAACGTGCGCTTCTTGAGTTCGTCGTTGCGCAGCGCCATGCCGCACTTGACGCAATGCGCCGGAAACGGCGTATCGCGCACGCACAGCAGATCGTTGCCGTCGCGCCACAGCGCCTCGCCGGGCAGCGGCGGCGGCGCGGTCGCGGCCTGGATGGCGGCGCCAGGCGCCTGGTACGGATTGAAGCTGTCCTGCTGTGCCATGGCATGCGCCCCCTGCGCGCCGTCTCGCCCGCGTCATGCAGGCGAACCGGCGCGCATGTAGCGCGGCGGCTGCGCAATGCTGAGTGCTGCCAACGGACGCGACAGGATGACGGTCCCGCTCCGGCGACAGGGGCACGCAAATCGGGCCTTGTCGTGCCGGCCCGGACACGCCGAAGCGGGTGCCGGGCGCGCCGCGCTCAACGCTCGACGATCGCCACCACGCCCATGCCGCCGGCGGTGCAGATCGAGATCAGCGCGCGGCCGCCGCCGCGCTCCTGCAGCTGCTTGGCGACGGTGGCGACGATGCGCGCGCCGGTCGCCGCGAACGGGTGGCCGGTGGCCAGCGACGAGCCCAGCGGATTGATCTTGGCCGGGTCGATCTGGCCCAGCGGCGCGTCCAGCCCGAGCCGGTTGCGGCAGTAGTCCTCGCTCTCCCAGGCGCGCAGCGTGCACAGCACCTGCGCGGCGAAGGCCTCGTGGATCTCGTAGATGTCGAAGTCCTGCAGGCTCAGGCCGTGGCGCTTGAGCATGTCCGGCACGGCGATGGTCGGCGCCATCAGCAGGCCTTCGCCATGCACGAAGTCCACCGCCGCCACCTGTGCATCGCGCAGGTACGCCATCGGCACGTGGCCGTGCGCCTGCGCCCACTCCTCCGAGGCCAGCAGCACCGCCGCGGCGCCGTCGGTCAGCGGGGTGGAATTGGCCGCGGTCAGGGTGCCGCGCCCCGACACCTTGTCGAACGCCGGCTTCAGCGTGGCCAGCTTCTCCAGCGAGGTGTCGGGGCGCAGGATGTTGTCGCGCTCCACGCCGCGGAACGGCGCGATCAGGTCGGCGAAGAAGCCGCGCTCGTAGGCGGCGGCCAGCTTCTTGTGCGAGGACACCGCCCAGGCGTCCTGCGAGTCGCGCGCGATGTTCCACTGCTTGGCCATGTCCTCGCAGTGGTCGCCCATGCTCTTGCCGGTGCGCGGCTCGGCCACGCCGGGGAACTCGGGCTTGAGTTCGGCGAACTTGAAGCTGCGGGTCAGCGCGCGGAGCTTGTCGCCGGTGGTCTTGGCGCGGTTGGCCGCCAGCAACCGCGCGCGCAGCTTCTTGCCATAGACGATCGGCACCTCGGAGGTGGTATCCGAACCGCCGCCGATGCCCGAGTCGATCTGCCCCAGCGCGATCTTGTTGGCCACGGTGATGATGCTGTCCAGGCTGGTGCCACAGGCGCGCTGCAGGGTGATGCCCGGGGTCAGCGGCGACAGCCCCGAGGACAGCGCGGCCTCGCGGCCCAGGTTCCAGTCGCTGGAGTGCTTGATCACCGCCCCCATCGCCACCTCGCCCAGCTGCTGGCCGTGCAGGCCGTAGCGCTCGACCAGCGCCCCGAGCGTGCGCACCGACATGCCGAGGTTCCCGACATCCGCGTACGCCGTGTTCTGGCGGCAAAACGGAATACGGACGCCGCCGAGAATGGCGACGGGACGGGCTGCTGGCATGGGATTACCTCGCGCGAGGAGAGTCGGGGACATGACCTGCACGTTAGCGCAGGCATAATGAAGCGAGTGTAGCTTTGCGCCCGCGACGGGCCAACCGCCAAGCCATGAGCCAAGCCATTGCCAGCATCGATGCCCGGGGCGTGATCGCCCTGGAACTGTCCGCCGGGCTCGCCCCGGCCCACGCCGCGCTGCCGCACGCGCTGGCCGGGGAACTGGCCGAGAAGGTCGGCCGCGACCTGGCGCAGCTGGTGCCGGGTGTGCGCGAACTGGAGCTGAGCCTGGCCGGCGCGCATTTCGACCCCGCCGAGGTGCTGCGTCCGGGCTGGCCGATGCACCGGCGCCTGGACGAGCTGCGCGCGCGCGCCCCCGGCCGCGAGAGCGGCCCGCGCCTGCTGGCGTTCGGCGCCGATGCCGACGGCACCGTGCCGCTGCCGTTCCAGGCCGATGCCGCGCTGCTCGGCGGCGCGCTGCGGGTGGTGCCGTTCCTGCTCAGCGGGCCGGCGGAGGTGCTGCAGCCGGTGGCCGAGGCGCTGGAAGACGTGCTGCTGGCGCAGGGCATGGCGCAGCCGGACACCGCGCTGCTGGCGCAGCAGGCGTTCGGCGCGCAGATCGAACATGCGCGCTACCTGACGGTCAACGACCTGGCCGCGATGATGTCGATGCAGTACGACAACCAGGGCCTGGCGCCGCTGTGGCCGCTAATCGAGACCGCGCTGCTGGCCCCGGACCAGGAGGAATGGCTGGCCAGCCCGCCCGAGCCACTGCTGCGCTACCGCGGCGGCGAGGTGCGCATGGCCTTGTTCGACCCGGCCGGCTGGTGCGCGCACTACGCCCAGGACCGCCAGGACTGCGAGCGCCTGCAGCGGGTCTACGAACACTACCTGGCGCGGCAGCGGCAACTGGCCGCGGTGCTGGAAGCGCACGGCATGCCGGTGCTGTACGTGCATTGCGAGGCCGGGCAGGACGCGAAGCAGGCGTTGCTGGCGGCGTGAGTCGCGCCTGGCTGCGGGGCGGCCGGCCTTGGCAAGGGCGGGCTCGATGATGCGTCGCCGGGCGGCTTGCTGGCTTCGCCTGGCGCGGTTGGAACCGCTTCGGCAACCAGCATCCGGCGCCGCCGGTGCCGCTGGCGGGTGGGGTTCACCCCCGATTGGCGCAGAAGCTGGGCGGTTTGCTGATTGCGTCTGTCGCGGCTGAAGCCGCCCCTACAATAAAGCCTGGGCGTCCGGGCGGGCGCGTTGTGGGGAGACCTCAGTCTGACGGCGGCTGGGGCGCCGTCGGTTTCTGATTCCGCTCGTCGCGACTGAAGTCGCTCCCACATGGATTGCGGCGTGCGGCTAGGTCCGCGGCAGCAGGGTGGCGCTGCGCAGCCGGACGACGTGCCAGCACCGGCCACGTCGTGGCCGGTGCCGAAGCTGACACGTTCCACCCTCGCCTACGAAGGCGTGCGACGCCTCGTCGCGCTTGCTCTTACTGCCCGGTCGGTGCCGCCGCGGCGCCCGCCGGGGCCGGAGCGGCCGCGTTGGCGTTGCCCTTGATCACGCCGCAGGCCAGGCGGCCGCCGGCGTTGCCGGTGGGCTGGGTCTTGTAGTCGTCCGGGTCGGCGTGGACGATCACCGCGTGGTTGAGGATGTCGAAGCCGTCGCCCTTGCCGATGTTGACGTTGTTGGACACCGGCGCGTCGATCGTGGCCTTGCCCTCGGCGTCGGCCTTCAGGTTGGGCATGTCGCCGCCGTGGTGCGGATCGGCGCCGACCTGGCCGTGGTCGGACTTGGCCGGGTTGAAATGGCCGCCGGCGCTGCTGCCGTCGGGCGCGCTGCAGTCGCCGAACTCGTGGATGTGGAAGCCGTGCTCGCTGTTGGGCTTGAGCCCGGTGACGGTGCCGGTGACGCGCACCGCGCCGTCGACCACGTTGAAGCTGACCTCGCCGGCGACCTGGTTGCCCTGGGTCGGGCTCAGCGCGGCGCTGGCGGCGGCCTGGGCGGCGGCGGCGGGCGCCGGCTCTGCGGCCGGTGCCGGCGTGGCGGCCGGCGTCGCCGCCGCAGCGGGCGCATCGGCAGCGGGTTCTTCGCGCTTGCAGGCGCCGAGCGCGAGGGTGGTGGCCAGGAACAGGGCGGTGGGAAGCGTACGCATGGAGGTTCTCCTTGGGGGCCGCGAAATGCGGACGTTCGCCGGGAGCCGGGCTCCGGGCGGGTGGGCGATCAGCGCAGCACGCGGATCACGCCGCAGGCCACGCGCGCGCCGGCGTTGCCGGCCGGCTGGCTGCGGTAGTCGTCGGCATCGGCATGCGCGACCAGCGCGCGGCCGGCGATGTCGTTGGGCGCGCCGCCGCCGAGCACCACGCCGTGCAGCAGCACGTCGACCTGGGCGACGCCGTCGGCGTTGGCGCCGAGGTTGTCCATGTCGCCGGCATGGTGCGGGCCGCTGCCGGCGCGGCCGTGCGGGGCGCCGAGCGGATTGAAGTGGCCGCCGGCGCTGCTGGCGTCGGCCGCGCTGCAATCGCCGCGCTCATGCACGTGGAACGCGAACGGGCGGTTCGGCTGCAGGCCGCCGAGGGTACCGGTGATGCGCACGCCGCCGGGCGCGGCCACCAGCGACAGCTTGCCGCTGACCAGGCTGCCCGAGGCCGGCGCGAGCACCGCCTGCGCCTGCTGCGCGGTGCCGCTGGTGGGCAGTGGCGGCGCCTTCGGCGGTGGCGGCGCCGGCGGCGCGGGCGGCGTGCTGCTGCAGCCGGCCAGTATCAGCAACGCGCTTCCCACGATGGCATGCAACCTGTAACGCATCGGCATTGGCTCCTTGTGCGGTGAAAACTAGAGGGAGGGCCGTTCACGGCTCATGAAGGCGGCGCGCAAGTCTAACTGCCGCGTCGGCGCGGGCGGGCAGCGCTTTGCTGCAATGTGTCACGCCTCGCGGCATCGCTGCACCTATAGTCCCGGCGCGATGGCTACCCGCAAACTCCGTCCCGCGCTGGCGACGACCGCATGGCCCGGCGGCGCGTTGAGCGCGTTGTACCAACGCTGCCGGCCGGCACTGATGTCGTTCTTCCGCCGCCGCGTCGCCGACCCCGCCGAGGCGGAAGACCTGACCCACCAGGTGTTCGCCAACCTGGCCGCGTCGCCGGGCGCGGTCTGCGACGACGGCTACCTGTTCCGCAGCGCGGCCAACCTGCTGCGCGACCGCGCCCGCCGCGAGAAGGTGCGCACGCTGCATCGGCAGCAACAGGGCGCGGCGGCCGAACATGCGGTGGAGACGCTGGACCCGCCGCGGGTGCTGGCCGGGCGCCAGGCGCTGGGCGAGGTCGCCGATGCGCTGGAACGGCTGGCGCCGCGCACCCGCGCGATCTTCCTGCAGTTCCGCCTGGAGAACATGAGCCAGGCGCAGATCGCCCGCTGCTACGGCATCTCGGTCAGCGCGGTGCAGAAGCACCTGCTGCGGGCCATGACCGAGCTGGCCGAGCTGATGGAGCGTGCGCCGTGAGCCGCGCGCACAACGCCGAAGCCGCCGCGCGCTGGTGCCTGCTGCTGGCCGCCGGCGAGCTGTCGCCGGCGCAGCAGCAGGCGCTGCAGCGCTGGCTGCAGGAGGACGCCGAGCATCCGCGCCTGTTCGCGCGCGCGCAGCGCACCTGGGACATGACCGGCGCCGCCGCCGCGCATCCGCGCGTGCAGGCGCTGCGCCACGCCGCGCGCGCCGATCTGCAGCGCGCGCGCCGGCGGCCGTCCGTGGCCTGGGCGGCGGCCGCGGCGCTGGCGCTGGCGGCGATCGGCACATGGTGGGGGCTGGCGCCAACGGTGTACCGCACCGGGCTGGCGCAGCAGCGCCAGGTGGTGCTGGACGACGGTTCGGCGCTGGCGCTGGACGCCGACAGCCGGGTGGAGGTGCGCTACAGCGGCCGCCTGCGCGAGGTGCGGCTGCGCCGCGGGCGCGCCGCGTTCAGCGTGGCCAAGCAGCACGAGCGACCGTTCGTGGTGGAGGCCGGCGCCAGCCGCGTGGTCGCCACCGGCACCGCATTCAGCGTCGAACGGGTCGGCGAGCAGGTGCGGGTGGTGCTGTACGAAGGCAGCGTGCGCATCGAAGACCGGGACCGCCACGCGGCCGCCGCCGCGCCGGCGCCGCAACGGCTGGCCGCCGGCCAGGCCTGGACCTCGGCGGCACCGGGGACGACGCGGCCGCGCGTGGTGCGCGTGGAACCGGCGCAGGAGCAGGCGTGGCGCGACGGCCTGCTGCTGTTCGACGACGAACCGCTGGCGATCGCGGTGGCGCGGGTGAACCGCTACAGCCCGGTGCAGCTGCAACTGGCCGACCGCAGCGTCGGGCAATTGCGGGTCAGCGGTATGTTCAAGGCCGGCGACAGCGCCGCCTTCGCGTCCGGCGTGACCGCGGTGCTGCCACTGCGCGCGCGCACCGATGCCGCCGGGGCGATCGTGCTGGAGGCGCGCTGAGAAGCCGGGATCGGGGATTCGGGGTTGGGGATTCGCCACAGCGCATCCCGGGCACGTCATGCGTCCGCGCGCTGCCCAGATCCCGCCGCCAACGGCGGCAAGTGTGGGTTTGCCTCACTGATGCGTGTTCTTCCTAGCAAGCGTGTCGCCTTGCCGGCGGCGCGGTCCCTGCCATGAGGAGAGAGAGCCCGTCATGTCGCCATCGTCGCGTCCCCATCCGCTTCCCCAGGCCGTGCGTGCCTGCCTGCAGTTCGGCCTGGCCCTGTCGCTGTGCGCGCCGGCGCTGGCGCTGGCGCAATCGCCGCCGGCGCCTGGCGCCGCCCGCATCGCCTTCGACATTCCCGCCCAGGACCTGGCCGGCGCACTGGCCGCGTTCGGCCGCGTCTCCCAGCAACAGCTGGCGTACGACCGCGCGGTGGTCGCCGGCAAGCGCAGCAGCGCGCTCAGCGGCAGCCACGACGCCAAGGAAGGCCTGGACCTGCTGCTGGCCGGAACCGGGCTGAAGGCGCGCGCGGCCGGCAACGGGGTGCTGGTGATCGAGGCGCCGCCAGCCAGCGGCGGCGCGCAGACCCTGGATGCGGTGATCGTCACCGGCACCACCGCGGCGCACCGCACCGTGCTGCAGTCGTCCTCGGCGATCACCGTGGCCGACCAGCAGGCGCTGGACCGCAAGGCGCCGCGCAGCACCGCGCAGGCGCTGGAGCTGATCCCGGGCATGTTCGTGGAAGCCTCCGGCGGCGAGATCTCCAACAACTTCTCGGTGCGCGGCATGCCCGGCGGCAGCCAGCAGTTCGTGCAACTGTCCGAGGACGGGCTGCCGGTGTTCTACACCAACGCGCTGGCCGACACGATCCTCAAGCAGGAGGTGAGCATCGACCGCATGGAGGCGGTGCGCGGCGGCACCTCCGGCATCCTCACCGTCAACGGCGCCGGCGCCACGGTCAACTTCCTGACCCGCAAGCCCGGCGCCGAACCGGAAGGCACGCTGCGCCTGACCACCTCCGACTTCGGCACGCGCCGCATCGACCTGTGGCAGGGCGGGCCGATCGACGCCAACTGGCAATACAGCGTCGGCGGCTTCTACCGCCGCGCCGACGGGGTCCGCGATCCGGGCTTCACCGGCGACCACGGCGGCAGCTTCCGCGCCGCGATCGGGCGCATCTTCGAGCGCGGCGAGTTCGGCTTCACCCTCAAGCTGGTCGACGACCACAACACCTTCCAGTTGCCGATCCCGCTGCAGGATGCCGGCGATCCGCGCGGCGTGCCCGGCCTGGACGCCACCACCGGCACCATGCTCAGCCGCGACAACGCGGTGATGGACGTGCGCACCGCGCCGGCCTCCGGCCGCAGCTGGCAGCGCCACGACCTGCGCGACGGCGTGCATGCCACCGCGGTCGCGCCCGGCTACCACTTCGAGTACGACATCAACGACGGCCTGAGCTTCCGCTCCAAGGGCCGCTACACCGATTTCAAGAGCGACTTCAATTCGGTGTTCAGTTCCGACAACGCCTCGCTGGTGCCGGCCACCTATCGCCTGGACCGCGCCAACTTCGGCGACATCGGCGTGCTGCTGGACCGCTTCGCCGCGCAGGGCGCGGTGCAGGCCGGGCTGCGCCGGGTCAACAACGGCGAGGTGATCGCCGGCGCCGACGCGCTGAACGCGCTCAACGGCAACGGCCTGGTCACCCACAGCATCACCGGCAACAACCGCCGCGACGTGGAGGAGTTCGTCAACGACGCCAGCCTGACCTGGCAGAACGAGCGCAACAGCTTCACCGCCGGCCTGCTGTATTTCCACAGCCGGGTGCGCGATTCCAACATCGGCGCCTCGACCTTCGTCAGCGAGGTGCGCAACCGGCCCGACCGCATGGACATCGTCGCGCTCGATGCCGCCGGCAACGTGGTCGGTTCGCTGACCGAGAACGGCCTGCTCAACTACAGCAACTGGGGCGACAGCAACAACCGCTACAGCGCCGATTCGTTCTCGCTGTACCTCAACGACGAGTTCCAGGCCACCGAGCGCCTGCGCATCGACGGCGGCGTGCGCGTGGAGCGCTACGACATCGACTTCTACGAAGGCATCTCCACGCCGATGCAGCCGGTCGAAGGCGCGTTCGACGCCAACGGCAACGACGTGGACGACATCATCGCCAACAACTACCTGGCGCAGTTCGGCGGCGGCGCGTTCACCGGCCGCTACACCCACTACGACAGCGGCTTCACCGAGACCGCCGCCACCCTGGGCGGCACCTACCTGCTCGGCGACAACTTCGCGCTGTACGCGCGCTATGCGCGCGGCTTCCAGGCCAACGGCCGCTTCGACCCGGTCAAGATCGACTTCGGCGAGGTCGGCGTGCGCTACCAGAGCCGGGTGCTGACCGCCTCGCTGACCGGCTTTCGCACCACCTACAAGGACTTCCTGTTTTCGCGCCTGCCGCCGGGCGCGGCGACCGAGGTGCGCTTCTACTCGGACATCGTCTCCAACGGCGTGGAGTTCGACGTGCTGTGGAAGCCGGCGCGCTACTTCCAGCTGCAGGCCACCGGCGTGGTGCAACGCTCCAAGGTCCAGGTCAACGACGACCAGGGCACCGGCTTTGCGCGGCTGTTCGACGGCAACAAACCCGAGCGCACGCCGCCGGTCAACGTCACCGTGACCCCGAGCCTGCTGCTGCCCGAGGGACGCGGCGAGATCTACGTGTCCTACCACTACCTGGACAAGATGTATTCGGACATCGCCAACACGCTGGAATTGCCCGGCTATGGCGTGTGGAGCGCGGGGGTGACGTACCGGCTCGCGCCGAAGTGGCAGCTGCAGGCGAACCTGGACAACCTGACCAACGAAGTCGGCCTGACCGAGGGCAATCCGCGCTCGGGCTTCGCCGAGAACAGCGGCGTGTCCGGCGCGTTCTACGCGCGGCCGATCCTGGGCCGCAACCTGCTGCTGAGCCTGACCTACGATTTCTGAGCGAGGAGCCGCCTCCATGTCCGTCCTTTTCCGCCGCGCGGCCGCCGCCGTGCTGTCGCTGTCCGTGGCGTTCGCGGCGCCTGCATCGGCCGCGCAGGCAGCGCAGGCTGCTGGCGACACCGGCGAAATCCTGCGCTTCCGGATCAGCGAAGGCCGCAACGACAACCTGTTCTACCGGCACGGACCGGTCGCCGCGCATGCGCTGCTGACCTCCGGCACGCAGCCGCGGCTGCTGGCGGCGTTCCCGGCCGGCAACAGCGGCGCCGGGCTGTGGTTCCAGGCCAGCGCGGTGCCGGTGCGATGGCAGGTCCACGGCGACCTGCGCGAACTGGTCCGCGCCGACGCGCGCGGGCGCCCGCTGCGCGGCGTCGCGCTGGAGGCCAGCAGCGACGCGGCCACGCTCACGCTGCGCGAAGCGGTGCTGGGCAGCGTCCGCGTATTGCGCGACTTCCAGGCGCTGGGCCAGCGGCCGGCCGCGGTGGCGCTGGCGCCGCTGCGCGAGGGCCAGCGCCTGCGCTGGGCGCGCGACCGGCTCGACGGCGCGCCCGGCTATGCGCTGGAACTGGATGTGCTCGACGGCCGCATCGAGGCGCGCGCCGGCCAGCCGCTCGTGCTGCATGCGCTGCCGGGCAAGCCGTTGCGGGTGCGCTTCAGCGCGCTGACCGGGGAACCGCCGTTGACCCCGTTGGGCCCGGCGCAGCTGTTCGCGCCGGGTGCCGGCAGCGATCCGCGCAGCCGCCAGGCGCTGGCGTTCCTCAGCTATCGCGAAAAGCTGCTGGCCGGCTCCTGGCGTTTCGACACCTATTTCGGCCGCGACACGCTGATGTCGCTGCAACTGCTGCTGCCGGCGCTGGCGCCGGAGGCGGTGGAGGCCGGGCTGGGCGCGGTGCTGGCGCGGCTGGACGGCGACGGCGAGGTCGCGCACGAAGAGGACATCGGCGAGTTCGCGGTGCTGCGCCACCGCCAGCGCGACGGACGCGACGACGCCACGCCGCTCTACGACTACGGCATGGTCGACGACGATTTCATGCTGGCGCCGGTGGCGGCGGCCTGGCTGCTGGACACCGCCGGCGGCCGCGCGCGCGCCGACGCCTTCCTCGCCCGCACCACGCCCGCCGGCGAGCGCTACGGCGCCGCGCTGGCGCGCAACCTGCTGTGGGTGGTGGAGCGCAGCGCGGCCTTCGCCGAGACGCCGCGCTGGGACCGCCTGATCCCCCTGCAGCCGGGCCACGACGCCGGCCAGTGGCGCGACAGCGAACACGGGCTGGGCGGCGGTCGCTACGCCTACGACGTCAACGCGGTGTTCGTGCCGGCGGCGCTGCAGGCGATCGCGCGGCTGCAGGCGCAGGGCCTGTTGCAGCCCTACCTGGGCGCCGCGCAGGCGCAACGCCTGCAGCGCGCCGCGGCCTTCGCCGAACGCTGGCAGCGGCATGCGCCGGCCCTGTTCGCGGTCGAACGCACGCCCGCGCAGGCACGCGCTGCGGTCGGCGCCTACGCGCGGGTGGCCGGCGTCGATCCGGCGCCTGCGCTGGCGGCCTTGCCGCGCACGCCGCTGCGCTTCGCCGCGCTGGCGCTGGACGCCGACGGGCGGCCGTTGCCGGTGCTGCATTCGGACGGCGGCTTCGCGCTGCTGTTCCTGGAGCCGCCGGCGGCCGAGCTCGACGCGCTGGTGGACGCGCTGCTACGCCCGTTCCCCGCCGGGCTGATGACCGGCGTCGGGCTGTTGGTCGCCAATCCCGCCTACGCCCCGGCGCTGCAGCCGCAGTTCGGCGCCGAGGCCTATCACGGCACGGTGGTCTGGTCCTGGCAGCAGGCGGTGCTGGCCGCGGGCCTGGAGCGCCAGCTGCAACGTCCCGATCTGCCGGCGGCCACCCGCACGCGCCTGCTGGACGCGCGGCGGCGGCTGTGGACGGCGATCGGGGCGGCGCATGCGGTGCGCACCTCGGAACTGTGGTCGTGGACCTATGCCGATGGCCACTACACGGTGCGCGCGTTCGGCCAGGCGCACGGCGACGCGGACGAATCCAATGCCGCGCAGCTGTGGAGCACGGTGTTCCTGGCGCTGCGGCCGCCGGCGCCGTAGCGATCGGGAATCGGGAATCGGGAATCGGGAATCGGGAAAAGCGTATCCGCGATGCGCATCACTGCAATGGCTTGTGAGGCCGTGCCGCATCCCGCACTGGCCTCTGCCTGCCAGCGCACTGGAATCCGCTGTTCCGAGTCCCCAGTCCCGGCCGGCTTCAGCGCCGGCGCCGCCCCGGGCCCAGCTTGCGGGTGACCGTGTTGCGGCCCACGCCCAGGCGCGCGGCGGCTTCGGCGCGGCGGCCCTGGGTGAAGCGCAGCGCCACTTCCAGCAGCGCCTTGTCGAAGCGGTCGCGCGCTTCGGCGTGCAGGCCTTCGGCGCCGTCGGTCAGGCGTTGTTGCGCCCAGGCCGACAGCTGCGCATCCCATTCGCCGCCCTCGCCGCTGCGCTCGCGGCGGCTGCCGCGCAGCAGGGCGCTGTCCACGTCGTGCGCATCGATGACCTCTGCCGGCGCCAGCGCGGCCAGCCGCCAGCACACGTTCTCCAGTTCGCGCACGTTGCCCGGCCAGGCATAGCCGCGCAGCGCGTCCAGCGCCGCCGGCGACAGCCGCTTGGGCGGAGTGTCGAGCTTGCGCGCGGCCATCGCCAGGAAGTTCTCCGCCAGCTGCGGCACGTCGGCGCGGCGCTCGCGCAGCGGCGGCAGCTGCAGCCGCACCACGTCCAGCCGATGCAGCAGGTCGGCGCGGAAACGGCCCTGCTCGACCAGCGCTTCCAGGTCCTGGTGGGTGGCGGCGATCACCCGCACGTCGACCCGGATCAGTTCGCGGCCGCCAACGCGGAAGAACTCGTTCTCGGCCAGCACGCGCAGCAGCCGGGTCTGCAGCGGCAGCGGCATGTCGCCGATCTCGTCGAGGAACAGGGTGCCGCCGTCGGCCTGCTCGAAGCGGCCGATGTGGCGACGCTGCGCGCCGGTGAAGGCGCCGGCCTCGTGGCCGAACAGTTCGCTCTCCAGCAGTTCGGCCGGGATCGCCGCGGTGTTGAGCGCGACGAACGGCTTGCGCGCGCGCGGCGATTCGTTGTGCAGCGCGTGCGCGACCAGCTCCTTGCCGGTCCCGGTCTCGCCGTTGATCAGCACCGACAGCGGCGCCTGCGCCAGGCGGCCGATGGCGCGGAACAGCGCGCGCATCGCCGGGGTGTCGCCGATCAGTTCGGCGCTGCCCGGGCTGGACGCCGGCAGCGCGGCCTCGGCCACCGCGCCGGCCTCGGGCAGCGCGCGCGCGGCCAGCGCCACCGCGTCGTCCAGGTCGAACGGCTTGGACAGGAATTCATGCGCGCCGCCGCGGAACGCGCCGGCGGTGCTGGCCACGTCGGTGTAGGCGGACATCACGATCACCGGCAGCTGCGGATGCGCCGCCTTGAGCTTGTCCAGCAGCACCAGGCCGTCGTCGCCGGGCATGCGCACATCGGTGAACAGCAGGTCCGGCAGCGGCCGCTGCGCCAGCGCCTGCAGCGCGGCGGCGGCGCTGTCAAAGCCGTCCACGCTGTAGCCGGCGTCGCGCAACGCGGTGGACAGCACGAAGCGCACCGAGCGGTCGTCGTCGACCACCCAGATGCGTTGCGCTCCTTCCGGGGATTCGGTCATCGGACTGCTCCTAGTCGGGGTCCGCTGCGGCCTGCGGCAGCAGCAGGGTGAAGACGGTATGCCCGGGGCGGGAGCGGAAACTCAGCGAACCGGTGTGCTCGCGCGCGACCTGCTGCGCCAGCGCCAGGCCCAGGCCGCTGCCTTCAGCGCGACCGCTGACCAGCGGCAGGAACAGGTGCTCGGCCAGCTCCTCGGGCACGCCGCGGCCGTCGTCGACGATCTCCAGGCGCAGGCCGCGCGCATGCACGCGGTCGCCGATGCGCTGGCCGTGCTCGACGCGGGTGCGCAGGGTCACCTGCGCGGCGCCGGCCTGGATCGCGTTGCGCACCAGGTTCCACACCGCCTGGGTCAGGCGGTCGGCATCGCCGAGGAATTCGGGAATGCTGGGGTCGTAGTCGCGCTGCAGGCGTACCGACCAGCCGCCCTCGTTCTCGGCCAGGCGCAACACCCGTTCCAGCACCGCGTGGATATTGAGCATGGCGTGCGGGCGGGCCGGCGCCGGCGACAGCAACTGGTCGAGCAGGCTGTTGAGGCGCTCGATCTCCGCGCCGATCAGCTCGATCAGCTCGCGCTCGTCCTCGTCGCGGTGCTGCGCGCGCCGCGCCAGCAGCTGCGCGGCACCCTTGAGCCCGGCCAGCGGGTTGCGCAGTTCGTGCGCCAGCCCCTTCAGCGCCGCGCCCAGCGCACTGGGCAGCGCCTGCGCCGGGTCCATGGTGGGGAATTCGTCGACCGGGTGCGCTTCCAGCAGCCAGCCGCCGTCGTCCATCCGCGACAGCCAGCCCTCGGCGAAGCGCGGGGGCTCGCCGGGAACGGCCAGGGCCATGCGGTGCAGGCGCAGCACGTCGCGCTCGTCGTTGAGCAGGAACCGCGCCAGCGCGTCGCCCTGCACTTCCAGCGAGGCCAGCGGCTGGTCGAGCAGGCGCCGCACGCTGACCCCCAGCCAGCGCGCGAAGGCTGGATTGGCGCCGAGCAGGCGGCCGTCGGCATCGGCCCAGACCACCGGGGTGCCGAGCGCGTCGAGCGGAGGGGGAGGCGAGGTCATGGGCATTGCACCAATGTAGTGCAAAGGCTGCCGGAAGGCGCTGAACGCCTGGCGCCGCGGGGCTCACGCCGGGGCCTGCCGGTCGCGCCGGCGGCCGCCGAGGCGGCACCTGCCGCTGTCGCGGCCGCGTGCGGGCACGCGACGCCGCAGGCAACCGGGAATGCAAGGAGTGGGGGTCTGGCGAGGCTAGCGGCCACGCGGGAATACCTCGATCGCTGGAAGAACTGCCGTCGTTCCGCCCCATGGAGCGCCGGCGATGGCCTCTGACCGCCAGGACCGGCCCAGGCCGGTCGCAGGCGGGATTGCCGCAGCGGCCCGCGACGCGTGGTCGCGGGCCGGTCCTGCTCAGGACTCGTACGCGGATTCGCCGTGCGAGGTGATGTCCAGGCCCTCGCGCTCGGCTTCTTCCGGCACGCGCAGGCCGAACACCAGCTTGGCGATCAGGAAGCCGACCACCGAGACCAGGCCGATCCACACCAGGGTGATCAGCACGCCCTCGGCCTGGATCAGCACCTGGTGGCCGATGCTGTAGTCGCCGCCCTTCTGGCCGCCCAGCGACGCGGCGGAGAACACGCCGGTCAGGATCGCGCCGATGATGCCGCCCAGGCCGTGCACGCCGAACACGTCCAGGCTGTCGTCGGCGCCGAGCAGGCGCTTGAGGCCGGTGACGCCCCACACGCACAGCACGCCGGCGGCCAGGCCGATGGCGATCGCGCCGAACGGGCCGACGGTGCCGCAGGCCGGGGTGATGCCGACCAGGCCGGCGACCATGCCCGAGGCCACGCCCAGCGCCGAGGACTTGCCCTTGATGATCTTCTCGGTCAGCGACCAGCCCAGGATCGCCGCGGCGGTGGCCAGCAGCGTGTTGAGGAAGGCCAGCGCCGCGCCGGCGTTGGCTTCCAGGTTGGAGCCGGCGTTGAAGCCGAACCAGCCCACCCACAGCAGCGAGGCGCCGACGAAGGTCAGGGTCACGTTGTGCGGCTTGATCGCCTCGCGGCCGAAGCCGGTGCGCTTGCCGACGAAGTAGGCGCCGACCAGGCCGGCGATACCGGCGTTGATGTGCACCACGGTGCCGCCGGCGAAGTCCAGCGCGCCCTTGTCGAACAGGTAGCCGCCGGTGGCCCAGACCATGTGCGCCAGCGGCAGGTAGCCGAAGGTGAACCAGATCACCGAGAACAGCAGCACCGCGCCGAACTTCACTCGCTCGGCGAAGGCGCCGACGATCAGCGCGCCGGTGATGCCGGCGAAGGTCAGCTGGAAGACGACGAACACGTACTCGGGCAGGCTCACGCCCTTGGTGAAGGTGGCCGCCAGGGACTCGATCGTCACGCCTTTCAACAGCGCCTTGTCGAGGTTGCCGATCCACGGCCCTTCGCCGGAGAACGCCAGGCTGTAGCCGTACACCACCCACAGCACCGCGATCAGCGAGAACACCACCGCCACCTGGATCAGCACCGACAGCACGTTCTTGGCGCGCACCATGCCGCCGTAGAACAGCGCCAGGCCCGGCACCACCATCAGCAGCACCAGCAGCGTGGAGGTCAGCATCCAGGCCACGTCGCCCTTGTCCACGGTCGGCGCCGCTTCGGCGGGCGCGGCCGCGGCGGCGGGCGGCGCCGGCGGAGTCAGTTGTTCGGTCACCACGTCCGGCGTCGGCACCGGTGTCACCTCGGCCTGGGCGAAGGCCGTGACCGGCACGCCCACCGCCATCGCGCTGACCAGCATCAGCATGCATACCGCGTAGAACCGGGCCTTCCACCCGGAGAAAAGACCTGTCTTCATGAAGGGCTCCAAGGTGGGGTTAGAGCGCATCTGCGCCGATCTCGCCGGTGCGGATCCGGATGACCTGTTCGATCGCGGTAACGAAGATCTTGCCGTCGCCGATCTTGCCGGTGCCGGCGGCGGTCTGGATCGCCTCGACCACGGCATCCAGGCGTTCGTCGGTCACCACGGTCTCGATCTTGATCTTGGGCAGGAAGTCGACGACGTACTCGGCGCCGCGGTACAGCTCGGTGTGTCCCTTCTGCCGGCCGAAGCCCTTGACCTCGGTGACGGTGATGCCGGACACGCCCGCCTGCGACAAGGCCTCGCGGACCTCGTCGAGCTTGAACGGCCGGATGATGGCGGTGATCAGTTTCATGCGCATACCCCGTTGGTGGAAGGAGCCGGCCGCCGGACACCGGCCGGCGGTCTGCATGTCATCGGCGCCGCGAACGGCGCCGTCCTGCTGCGCGGTGCGTCCCGCGGATCACGCCGTGGCGCGGCGCGCTGGCGGCGCGACGGCAACGGCGACGTGGGAGGGAGCGTGGCCCACGGCACGCAAGCGCTGTCTTTCGTGGTGCATCCCCTGGAAAACCTGCTGCATCTGGTTCGGCGCGGACCACCGGCACGGCTCCCCAGCCGAGTAGGTGGCGGCGGTGGCGAAGGAGGGAGGGGAGACCTTCGCCACCGCCGCGCGTGGAACTCAGTTGGCGTAGTACAGCTGGTATTCCAGCGGGTGCGTTGCGGCGCGGAACTTGGTCACTTCCTGCATCTTCAGCGCGATGTAGCCGTCGATGAAGTCGTCGCTGAACACGCCGCCGGCCTTGAGGAACTCGCGGTCGGCGTCGAGCGCTTCCAGCGCCTGGTCCAGGCTGGAGCACACCTGCGGGATCTGCTTCTCTTCTTCCGGCGGCAGGTCGTACAGGTCCTTGTCGCTGGGCGCGCCCGGGTCGATCTGGTTCTTGATGCCGTCCAGGCCGGCCATCATCAGCGCGGCGAAGGTCAGGTAGCCGGACTGCAGCGGATCCGGGAAGCGGATCTCGATGCGCCGCGCCTTCGGGTTGGACACCCACGGAATGCGGCACGAGGCCGAGCGGTTGCGCGCCGAGTAGGCCAGCATCACCGGCGCCTCGAAGCCCGGGACCAGGCGCTTGTAGCTGTTGGTGCCGGAATTGGTGAAGGCGTTGATCGCCTTGGCGTGCTTGAAGATGCCGCCGATGTACCACAGCGCCAGCTGCGACAGGCCGCCGTAGCCGTCGCCGGAGAACAGGTTGGTGCCGCCCTTGGCCAGCGACTGGTGCACGTGCATGCCCGAGCCGTTGTCGCCGACGATCGGCTTGGGCATGAAGGTCGCGGTCTTGCCGTTGCGGTAGGCGACGTTCTTGATGATGTACTTCATCATCATCAGCTCGTCGGCCTTCTTCACCAGCGAGTTGAACTTGGTGCCGATCTCGCACTGGCCGGCGGTGGCCACCTCGTGGTGGTGCACCTCGACCTCGATGCCGACCTGCTCCAGGGTCTTGCACATCTCCGCGCGCAGGTCCTGCAGCGAGTCGGTCGGCGGCACCGGGAAGTAGCCGCCCTTGACCGCCGGGCGATAGCCGCTGTTGCCGCCTTCGATCTTGCTGCCGCTGCTCCACGCCGCTTCTTCCGAATCGATCTTGAAGAAGGTGTGGCCCATCTCGTTGCCGAAGCGCACGCCGTCGAAGATGAAGAATTCCGGCTCCGGGCCGAAGAACGCCTGGTCGGCGATGCCGCTGGACTTCAGGTAGGCCTCGGCGCGCTTGGCCACGCCGCGCGGGTCGCGGTCGTAGCTCTGCATGGTGGCCGGGTCGAGGATGTCGCAGGTCAGGACCAGGGTCGGGTCGGCCATGAACGGATCGATGAACGCGGTGTCGGCGTCGGGCAGCAGGACCATGTCCGACTCGTTGATGCCCTTCCAGCCCGCGATCGAGCTGCCGTCGAACATCTTGCCCTCTTCGAACAGCGCCGGCTCGATGATGCTCACGGGGAAGGTCACGTGCTGCTGCACGCCGCGCATATCGACGAACCGCAGGTCGACGAACTCGACCTTGTTGTCCTTGACCAGCTTCTCAATATTTTCCGCAGACATCGATGCAACCTCGGGTGGGTGAATGACTTGATCCAGTGACAGCAATCGCCGTGCCAACTGTGACGGATTCACAAGTCCTTGATTTTGGTGAAGGGCGCACGCGAACAGGGCGCGAGGTCCGCACCAAATCTGTGCGATGACCGGCTTGAGCACCAAAATGGTGCTTCGAGCAATGCTCTATCCTTGCCCGGCTCCCCTCCCCCACGAGCCGAACCTCCCCCATGAGCGACATGTTCTCCGCCCTGCTGCTGGGCATCATCGAAGGCCTGACCGAGTTCCTGCCGATCTCCAGCACCGGCCACCTGCTGATCGCCGAGCAATGGCTCGGCCGCCGTTCGGACTTCTTCAACATCGTGATCCAGGCCGGCGCGATCCTGGCCACCACCCTGGTGTTCCGGCAGCGGCTGTGGACCCTGGCCACCGGCCTGGGCGACCGCGCCAACCGCGATTACGTGCTCAAGCTGGGCACCGCGTTCCTGGTGACCGCGGTGGTCGGCCTGGCGGTGCGCAAGGCCGGCTGGCAGCTGCCGGAGACCGTGCAGCCGGTGGCCTGGGCGCTGGTGATCGGCGGCGTGTGGATGCTGGTGGCCGAGCATTTCGCCGCGCGCATGCCCGAGCGCGAGCTGGTGACCTGGAAGGTGGCGATCGCGGTGGGCCTGGCGCAGGTGGTGGCCGGCGTGTTCCCCGGCACCTCGCGCTCGGCGGCGACGATCTTCCTGGCGATGCTGCTGGGCCTGAGCAAGCGCTCGGCCGCGGCCGACTTCGCGTTCCTGGTCGGCATCCCGACCATGTTCGCGGCCAGCGGCTATTCGTTCCTGGAGCTGTACAAGGACGGCGCGGTCGGCAGCGAGGACTGGGGCGACGTGGCGATCGCCTTCGCCGCCGCGGTGGCGACCGGCTTCATCGTGGTGAAGTGGCTGCTGGGCTACATCAAGTCGCACCGCTTCACCGCCTTCGCGGTGTACCGCATCGTGCTGGGCGCGGCGCTGCTGCTGTGGTTGCCGGCGGCCTGAGGGCGGCCTGGCTGCGCTTGGCGGGCATACCCTCGCCCCACCCGCTCTCCCGGTGGGAGAGGGGCTAAAAGAACGCTGCGCCGTTCCCTTCTCCCATTCGGGACCATGGCCCCCCTTTTTCGCGGGAAGGTGTCCCGAAGGGGAAGCGGGCGAAAGCCTCGTGCACCCATTCCGCGAGACGCTTCGCGCCGGACCCTCACCCCAACCCCTCTCCCGGGGAGAGGGCTTTAAAGCGCAGGGTTCAGGCTGTAGGTGCCGTACAGGCTGGCCTCGGCCAGCACATGGCCCTGCATCGCGCGCAGCGCGTCGGCGGCGGTGAAGCGGGCCGGCAGGTCCAGCGTGGCCACGTCCAGCGCGAACAGGCGGAAGAAATAGCGGTGCACGCGCAGGTCGTTGGCCGGCGGGTACGGGCCGTCGTAGCCGTAGTAGTCCCCGCCCAGCTCGGCGTTGCCGGCGAACCAGTCGGTGTAGCTGTTCAGGCCCTGCCGCGCGCCAGGCAACCCCGGCGGTGGCCGCTTGCCCCTGGCGACCACGCCGTCGCTGGCGCTGCCTTCGGCGATCTCGCGCAGCCCGGCGGGAATCTCAACGGCAGCCCAATGCACGAAATTGGTGCGTGGCTGCTCGACCGGGATCTGCACGTCGTCGCGGCCGACCATCTCGGCCACGGTCGGCACGTCCGGATCGATGCACAGCAGCACGAACGAGGCGGTGCCGGCCGGGACGTCGTCCCAGGCCAGGTGCGGGTTGCGGTTGGCGGCGAAGCCGTCGGCCTGGCCCATCGCGTAGGTCGCGGCGATCGGCTGGCCGGGCTGGATGCTGTCACTGCGAAGACGCATGCGAAGAACTCCAGGTGGGGGATCAGGTTTCAGCGTACCCAAGCCGCACCGCGACCGGGGTGAGCAGCGCGAAGGCGGCCGCCAGCGGTTCGGCGTAGGCGCGCCAGTGCCCGGCCGGCAGGCGCGGCGGGCCGACCGTGGGCACGCTCGGGAAGGGGATGCCGAAGGCCTGCTCCAGCGCCGCCGCCACCGCCGCCGGGTCGGCCTCGATGCCGTCCAGGCGCAGCAGCCGGTGCGGATACAGGTCCTGTTCGTGCAGCTCGGCGACCTGGGTCAGCAGCGCCGCCAGCCACTGCGCGCCGGTCTCCGGCGAGGCCAGGCCCAGCGGCGTCGGCGCGCCGTTGGCCAGCCAGTCCAGCAGCATGTCGCGCGGATCGCGCAGCGCGATCAGCAGCCGCCCTTCCGGCAGCTGCGGGCGCAGCGCGCGCAGCAGCGCGTTGTCCCACCACAGCAGCCAGTCGACGATGTTGCCGTCGTCGATGCCGCGCGCCGGCAGCTGCGCGCGCCACTCGGCGACCAGCGCCGCGCCGTCGAGTTCGCCGCTGTCGAGCTCGGGAACGGTGCGGTAGCGCTGGAAGCCGTCGGTCGGCGGCTGCGCGCCGAAGCGGTCGTTGCGCAGCACCTGGCTGGCCGCGCCCATCACCGCGACCAGCCGCTCCACGCCGCTGCCCGGCGCGCCCCACACGAACAGCGGGCGGGCGCGCATCTGCGGATCGATCTGCGCCAGCGCCGGCCACTGCGCCGGGGCCTGGCCCAGCGGCGGCAGCGGCAGCAGGTGCGGCAGCTGCTCCTGCTGGAACGTCAGCCAGGTCGCCAGCGCCTCGGCCGGACGCCCGGCGGCGTCCTGCACCGCCGCCAGCCACGGCCGCACCCGGGTCTGCTCGTTCTCGGGCAGGCGCAGCATCAGGCCGCGCACGTGGCCGATCGCCGCGTCATGCTCGCCGCGCTCCAGCAGCGCCTCGACCAGGCGTTCCTCGCCGCTGATGCGGCCCGGTTCCATCGCCACGATGCGTTGCGCCACCGCTTCGGCCTGCTCGCTTTCGCCGGCCATGTCGTGCACCCGCAGTTGCGCTTCCAGCGCCGGCACGTGGGTCGGCATCGCCGCCTGCCAGCGCGCGATCAGCGCGCGCGCCTCGGCGCCGCCGACCGGCTCCAGCGCCAGCCGCGCCAGCCACAGGTCGTGCGCGTCGGTGGTGGTGGCCAGCGCCGCCTCCAGGGTGGCGCGGGCGTCGTCGACCGCGCCCAGCCGCTGCCAGGCGATCAGCGCCGCGTGCAGGGTGCGGCGGTCGGCCGGCGCGGCGCCCAGCGCGCGCCGCAGGTGTTCCAACGCGTCGTCCGGGCGCCCGGCCTGCAGCGCGTATTCGCCGGCCAGCCGGCGCATGCCGGCGGTGTCGCTGACCGGGTCGGCGAGCACCGCGTCCAGCGCCGCGATCGCGTCGTCGAGCCGGCCCTGGCGGTGCGCCAGCTGCGCGACCAGCGCCATCAGCGCGCTGGTGCCGCGGGTCAGCGCGGCGACGCGGCGGAACGCGGTCTCGGCGAAGGCCAGGTGCTGCTTCTCCAGGTAGGCGAAGCCCAGCGCGTACAGCAGCCGCGGATCGTCGGGCAGCGCCTTGCTGGCGCGCGACAGCAGCGCCAGCGCGCGATCGGCATCGCCGCGGCGCAGCGCCAGCATGCCGTCCAGGCCCAGCAGTTGCGGATGCTCCGGGTCCAGCCGCGCGGCGGTGCGGCTGAGCCGTTCCACTTCGTCCAGGTCGCCGCGGCCCAGCGCCAGGTGCGCGCGCATCACGTAGGCCAGGAACTGGTTGGGATCCAGCGCGGCGGTGCGCGCCAGCGCGTCCTCGGCCTGGGCCAGGTCGTTGGCGCCGAGCAGCATGCCGGCGCGCAGCAGGTGCAGGCCGGCGTCTTCCGGCGCCAGCGCGATCGCCTGGTCGATGCTGGCCAGCGCGGCGGCGGTGTCGCCGTTCTGCTGCTGCGCCAGCGCCAGCCAGCGGTGCGCCTGCGCGTCGCCGGCGGCGTCGGCCGCCCAGGTCTGGGCGATGCGCAGCGCGTCAGCGTTGGCCTGGCGGCGCAGGGCGTCGAGAATTTGCTCTTGCATGAGGGTCCGGCTCTGGGCAAACCGGCATTGTAGCGGGACGTTCCGGCCGGCCCGCGCCGGCGCACGCCAGGATCAGCCGGGCAGGCCGTCGGTCAGGCGCTCGGCCACCCAGCGCTCGGCGAACCCGTCGCCGCGCGCGTTCTCGATGAAGCCGCAATGCCCGCCCCAGCGCGCGATCTCCAGCCGCGCCGGCGGCGGCAGGCGCCAGCTGCGGAAATCGTCCAGCGGGATCACCGGGTCGTCCTCGGCCATCAGGATGTCGGCCGGCACGCTCAGGCCCAGCAGGCGATCGCCGGCGATCGAATAGCTGTCGAAATACGCGTCCAGGCTGGCGAAGCCGGCGTGGCGCTGCGCCAGCCAGGCCATCAGCTCGCGCATGTCCAGCGCCAGCGTGGCGTCGTCGTAGCCGTGCCGCTCGGGGAACAGTTCGCGCTTGCGCAGCAGCGATTCGCGCCACTTGCGGCGGAAGTACCAGTCGTAGAACTGCGGGCCGTTCTCGATCCGCTGCATGGTCTTGGCCGGATCCAGCAGCGGGCACACCGCCGCCACGTGCTGCAGCGGCAGGCCGGCGGCCGGCGCGCGCAGCGCCAGGCGCAGCGCGAAGTTGCCGCCCAGCGAATAGCCGGCGGCCAGCAGCGCCGGCGCCGGGAAGCGCCGCCACAGGTCGGCGGCGGCGTTGACCACTTCGTCCAGGCGCTCGGAATGGAACAGGTCGACGTTGAGGTGGTGGGTGCCGCCGTGGTCGCGGAAATTGAGCCGGAACACCTGGTAGCCGCGCGCCAGCATCTGCGCGGCGGTCAGGCGCATGTAGCTGGAGTCGGCGCTGCCTTCCCAGCCGTGCAGCAGCAGCACGGTGCCGCGCGGCGCGGTGTCGGCCGGCACGCTCAGCCAGCCCTGCAGGCGCACGCCGTCGCCGCCGTCGAGGATGTGCGAGGTGGTGGTCGCGCCGCTGGCGGCGAGCAGCTGTTCGCCGCGGCGCACGCGCAGCGCGCTGGAGCCCAGCACCGATTGCAGGTGCGGGTTGCGCAGCCAACGCGGGGGGAGGTAGTCGGCGGCATTCATCATCGGCAGCGAGCTTGCGCCGGGCGATTGGAGCAATAGGTCAAATCGCCCGGGCCGCAGTGTTCCATGTTCAGCGTTGCGCCATCGCCGCGATGATGCGCGCGCGCGAGATTTCGGCGATGCGCCGGCGCCCTTCCACGTCCTGCAGCCGGATCGGCTCCAGGAAATGCACTTCGGCCACGCGCCCCGGCTCGCCGAGCAGGCGCAGGAAGTTGGCGAAGAAGCTCTCGTGCGGGCCGAACGCGACGACGGTCTGCGCCGAACCGCCGGCGCCGTAGCGCAGCGCCACCGGCTGCACCGCCACCTCCGCTTCCACCGCGGCCTGGAAGATGCGCGCGTGGAACGGGCCGACCTCGTGGCCGCCGCGGGTGCGCCCTTCCGGGAACACCCCGACCGAGCGCCCGGTGCGCAGCCGCTCCAGCATCGCCTGCAGCACCCCGCCCAGCGATTCGGTATTGCCGCGCTGGTGGAAGATGGTCTGCCCGCGCGTGGCCAGCCAGCCGACCAGCGGCCAGCCGGCGATCTCGCGCTTGGCGACGAAGCCCATCATGCGCTGGCTGTGCAGCATCACGATGTCGATCCAGCTGACGTGGTTGGCCACGAACAGCACCGGGTTGGGCAGCGGCGTGCCGACGCGGCGCACGCGCAGGCCGAAGATGCGCAGCAGCCAGGTCGACCACCAGCACACCACGCGGTCGCCGAAGGATTCGGTGCCGGCGCGGCCGGGCGACAGCGCCATGCAGGTCAGCAGGAACGGCAGCGACACGAACACGTGCAGCGCCAGCAACGGAACACGGTAGCCGTAACGGACCCAGCGCAGCGCCCCACCGTGGTGGCGCGTGGCGGGTGGGGAGAACTCGCTCATTCGGACAAGGGTACCGGAAGCCGGGAGGGAAGCACCCTATTGTGTCAGCATGAAGACGGTTGCGGCTGAGGATGCGTTAACGGGCTGTCGGCGGCCCGGACCCGAACGCGCCGGCCACGCCCGGGCACCTGCACTGCCGGACGCGGCGTTGCCGCCGCTGCCAGGGCCGGCCGTCGGCCCATCGGTCGCAACCGGCCAAGGCGACGGGCCGACCGCGAACGGGCTGCATGGCGCAGCGCCGACCGGTGCCGGGTCGATCCGCACGGCGCCGCCTGGCGGCAAGGCAAGCGGCCGGACCGCGCCTGCGCCCGGGGCAGTCGTCGCGCGGCGCGGCTGCTCCGTCGCCCGCATCCGCAGCAGGCCTACCTCGCTGCCGGATCGGAGTTGACCCGCGTCCTAGGTGCGCGCGATCACCGCCAGGGTCAGCCGCGACACGCACACCGGCTTGCCGGCCGCGTCCTCGATGCGGATCTCCCAGACCTGGGTGGCGCGGCCCACGTGCAGCGGCCGCGCGGTGCCGGTGACGGTGCCGGCGCGCGCGGCGCGCAGATGGTTGGCGTTGATCTCCAGCCCCACGCAGATCCGGTCCGGTTCCACACACAGGTTGCCGGCGCTGCTGCCCAGGGTCTCGGCCAGCACCACCGAGGCGCCGCCGTGCAGCAGCCCGTACGGCTGCAGCGTGCGCGCATCGACCGGCATCGTCGCGCGCAGCCAGTCCGGCCCGGCCTCGGTGAAGACGATGCCCAGGTGCGCGATCAGGGTGCCGCGGGCGGCGGCGTTGAGGGCATCGAGGTCGACGGAGTCGCGGAAGGCCATTTGTGTGTGTCCGGGATTGGGGATTCGGGATTCGGGATTGGCAAAAGCGGGATTGTCGGCGCGAGGGACCCGCTCTGCGAATCCCCCAATCCCGACTCCCCGATCCCGGCCTTCAGAGGATCGGGACCAGTCCGGAGCCGAACGCCGTCAGCATCCGCACCAGCAGCCACTTCGGGCCGACGTTGACCTCGGGGAAGTCGCCGACCGCGCTGTAGCAGCGGTGGAAACCGGGATCGCGCCGGGTCAGCGGCGCCGGGCAGTCCGGGCCGGGCTGGAATTCGTAGTTGGTGGCGTAGCGCCATGGCCAGAAATCCAGCACCGGCAGCGCCTCGGAGGCCTTGCCCATGCTGTAGTTCAGCCCCGACAGTACCGGCGGCTTGATCCGCGGCGCCACCGTCCACGAATTCTCCGGCTCGATGTCGCGGCCGATGCTGGCCGCCAGCGCCTGGGCGAACGCCGGATCGTCGATGATCACCGCGCCTTCGGTGTTGTAGGTCTCGCTGCGCGGATCGAAGTTGTGGGTGCCGATCACGCCGATGCGCCGGTCCACCACCAGCGACTTGGCGTGCAGGCCCATGCGCGCGCCGTCGCGGGTCACCGGCAGCGGCCGGTTGGCCACGCGGCGGCTGAGGAACGAGGGCCGGGTCTCGGTGCGCAGCACGCGGCGGTCGACCGCGCTGCCGTCGCCGCGGCGGCCGTCGCCACTGCCGCCACTGCCGCTGCCGAGCACCGCGCTGCGGCCGCTGCGCGCGTTGCTGCCGGCGGCGCTGCCGCCGATCAGCGGGTTGCGGCCGCCGGCCTCCTCGCTGCCCGGCAGCTGCAGCGGCGACGGCAGCAGGTTGGCGTAGTCCACCGGCGCATCGAGCGGGAACGGCTTGTACTCGTAGATGTCGAAGCCCATCTCGCGCAGGTTGCGGCGCTTGTACTTGTACGACAGCGCGTAGACCACCGGGTTGTCGGTGGCGGCCAGGCTGTTGGTGGCCACGATCACCTTCGGCGGCTGCGCGCGCTTGCGCAGGTCGCGGAAGATCTGCTGCGCCGGGTCCGACAGCACCAGGTACGGGGTCTGCAGGATGATTTCCTGCTGCGCCTCGGCGATCAGCCTGTCCAGCCTGGGCGCGGTCGAGATCGCCTTGGGGCCGTGTTCGCGGCGGTGCTTCTGCGGCAGGTCGGCGACGTAGTCCACGTGCCTGACCGGCAGCGCCGGCAGCACGAAGGCATCGGCGACGAAGGCCGGGTCGGCGGCCTCCTCGCTGACCCGCTGCACCCGCTCCGGGCGCAGGAACTGCGCCGGCGGCATCGGCGGCACGCCGTCGCGCAGCAGCAGCTTGCCGACGTCGTTGAGCCGCGCCACCGGCACGCTGCGCCGCGCCGCCCAGTAGGCGTCGAAGTTGGCGGCCATGCTCCGCGCCACCGGCCCGGCCACCAGCACGTCGCGGTCGCGGAAGTTGTACTCGCTGTCCCAGTCGTAGTAGTCGTCCTGGTAGTTGCGCCCGCCGACCACGCCGATCGCGTCGTCCACCACCAGCAGCTTGTTGTGCATGCGCTGGTTGAAGCGGCGGAAGCAGCACAGCACGCTGGCCGCGTAGTGCATGTAGTTGGGCTTGGCCAGGCCGAAGGTGGGGTTGTAGATGCGCAGCGAGAAGTTCTGGTGCGCGCCGGCCAGGGCGCCGAGGATCTGCAGGTCGGAGATCGCCGAGAGCTGGTCGATCAGCACCCGCACCTGCACTCCGCGCCGCGCCGCGGCCAGCAGTTCGTCGATCACCAGCCGCGCGCTGTCGTCCTTGTCGAAGATGTAGGTCTGCAGGTCGATGCTGCGGCTGGCGCTGCGGATCAGGTTGACCCGCGCCACCAGCGCTTCCTCGCCATGGTCCAGGATCGTGGCGTAGTGGTGCGGGGCCTGCTCGGCGGATGCGGCGAAGGCCTTGCCGGCCAGTCCGCGCAGCGGCGAGGCCAGCGCGCAGCGGTCGGCCTGGGTGCAGTCGACCTGGTGGTCGCGCGCGGCCTCGGCGATCGCCACGGCGCGGCCGTGCTGGGCCTGCGACAGGCTCGCGCAACCGCTGCCGAGCAGCATCGCCGCCAGCACCAGGACCCGCAGCAGTGAGGTCACGGAGCGCCCGCCTCCGTCAACCGTGCGCGCAGCACGAAGGTGACCCGATCGCTCAAGGCCAGATCCCACTTGTCCATTCCATAACGTCCACGCAGAACCGTACCGCGGCTGATCACGTCGCAATCATAGCCTGGACGGGCACAGGCGGACGGCATCATGGTCAGCGTCTCGGTATGGCTGATCCCGCGGATGTTCAGCGTGCCGACCACGGCGCCGCCGCTGGTCAGCAAGGTCGGGGAGAACGGCTGCGAATCGAACGACACGGTCGGGAAGCGCGCCGCGTCGAAGAAATCCTCGCCGCGCATCCAGCCGGTGTAGCGCGGCTTGCCGGGGATCTGCACGTAGGCGGTGAACAGGCGCAGGCGCACCTGGTGGCGGCCGTCGCGCAGCATCTCCACGGTGCCCTCGAAGCGCGGGAAGAAGCCCTCGATGCGCTGCCCGAAGCGGGTGCGGATCTCGAAGCCGAAGCGCGACTGCGCCTGGTCGAAGGCGTGCTCGCCCGGCGACAGCGGCGGCGCCTGCGCGCTGCCGCACACCGGCAGCAGGCAGGCCGACAGCAGCGCCATGCACAGCGCCGGGCGCAGGCGCCGGCGCGATGCGTTCAGGGCCACCAGAACGCGGTCAATCGGGCCACGCCCGGCTCGATCGCCGCCTCCTGCGGCACGCTCAGCACCACCACGCTGGCGGTGGGCATCCCGCGGTAGTCGCCGGACTGGCCGCTGTGCATCAGCGCCGCCAGCTGCTCCAGGCCCGGGTTGTGGCCGACCAGCAGCAGCCGCTCAACGTCGCGATGCTCGTCCAGCAACGCGGCCAGGGTGCCGGAAGTGGCCTCGTAGACCCGCGGCTCCAGGCGCTGTTCGACGTAGCCGGTCAGCCCCAGCACCGCCTCCAGGGTCTCGCGCGCGCGCCGTGCCGGCGAGCACAGCACCCGGTCGGGCACCAGCCGCTGCTCCAGCAGCCAGCGCCCGGCGGCCTCGGCCTCGGCCAGGCCGTGCGGCGACAGCGGCCGGTCGAAATCGGCCTGGCCGGTATCGGCCGGTTCGGCATGGGCATGGCGCAGCAGGATCACTTCACGCAGCACGATCGTCATCGGTCAGGCCTTCTTGAGCCACTTGAGCAAGGGTTCCCAGTCCTGCTGGTGATCGCGGACCTGGGCGGAACGGTAGTCGAACAGGCTGCGGCCGAGGCCGACCAGCACCACGTAGGCCTGGCTGTCGCGCAGCTGCGCCAGCACCGGGTACGGCCAGCCGCCGAGCATCTCCAGCGCCTGCTGGGTGGCATGGGTCCACGGCTTGCTGCGGTTGATCACCAGCCCCACCGGCAACTTGCGCTGGTGCACCCGCGGCACCTTGGCCAGGGTGTTGAGGAAGCCGACGGTGGCCTCGATGTCCAGCGCCGAGGGCATCACCGGCACCACCACCGCGTCGGCCTCGTCCAGGAACTGGGCCAGGTCCTCGGCCATGGCGCCGGCGGCGCCGTCGATGATCACCCGCTGCGCGTCGTCCGGCAGCGCCGCGCGCCAGTTGCGCTTGCGGCTGGCGTCGATCGGCAGCACCGCGCTGTCCAGGCCGGCGCGGCGCTCGGCCCAGCGGGTCGAGGAGCCCTGGGGATCGGCATCGGCGAGCACCGTGCGCTTGCCGGCCAGCGCGTAGTACGCGGCCAGGTGCGTGGCGACGGTGGTCTTGCCCACGCCGCCCTTGGAGCCGGCCACCAGGATCGTCTTCATGCGCGCCTCGCTTCCGGAAGAAGAGGCCGCAGCGTACACCGGCCCCCCGTTGGCCGGTAGTCAATGCGTGGCAGCCGGGCCGGCGCGTTGCTATCGTGGCGGCCCCACGGCAACGGACCGCCCATGAGCGAGCTGCAGGACCTGACCGCGCTGATCCGCGCCAACACCCCCCTGATCGTCATCGAGACCCAGGAGGAGGCGCGCATCGTGGCGCTGTTCCGGCAGGCGCTGATGCAGGTCTGGCGCGCGCTGTACCGCTGGTCGATCACCGAGGGCATGCGCCGCATCGACCTGGACCGGGAGGACGAGCCGAGCGGCCCGCCCGACGCCAGCGCGGTGCTGCAGGCGATCAAGCAGGCCGACCAGCGCGGCATCTACCTGCTGCTGGACGTGGTGCCGTACCTGGGCTACGCCAGCCACCAGCGGCTGCTGCGCGACATCGTCGAGCGCCGCCACTGCCAGCCGCACGTGCTGGTGCTGATCGGCGCCAAGATCGAGCTGCCGGCCGAGCTGGAAGCGCTGGCCACCCGCTTCAACCCGCGCCTGCCCGACGCCAACGCGCTGCTGAAGATGGTGCAGGAAGAGGCGGCCGGCTACGCGCGCGAGTTCGGCGGGCGCCGGGTCGAGGTGGACGGCGAGGCGATCAAGCAGATCCTGCGCAACCTGCAGGGGCTGAGCCTGATCGACGCGCGGCGCATCGCCCGCCAGCTGATCTACGCCGACGGCGCGCTCAACGCCTCCGACCTGCCGCAGCTGGCCAAGCTCAAGTTCGAGCTGCTCAACCGCAGCGGCCACCTGCACTACGAATACGACGCCACCCGCTTCGCCGACGTGGCCGGCGCGCGCCGGCTCAAGCGCTGGATCGAGCAGCGCCGCGCGGTGTTCGCCGGCAGCGCCCCGCCCGGGCTGGACCCGCCCAAGGGCGTGCTGCTGCTCGGCGTGCAGGGCTGCGGCAAGTCGATGCTGGCCAAGGCCACCGCGGCCGGCTTCGGCGTGCCGCTGCTGCGCCTGGACTTCGGCTCGCTGTACGACAAGTACCACGGCGAGACCGAGAAGAACCTGCGCGGCGCGCTGGCCGCGGCCGAGCAGCTGGCGCCGTGCGTGCTGTGGATCGACGAGATCGAGAAGGGCCTGGCCAGCGGCGGCGAGGACGGCGGCGTGTCGCGGCGCGTGCTCGGCTACCTGCTGACCTGGATGGCCGAACGCGGCGCCCAGGCTGGCGCCGGCGGGGTGTTCATCGTCGCCACCGCCAACCAGGTGCACGAACTGCCGGCCGAGCTGCTGCGCAAGGGCCGCTTCGACGAGATCTTCTTCGTCGACCTGCCCGATGCGGACACGCGGGTGGAACTGCTGCGCCTGCACCTGGCGCGGCGCGCGCTGCGCGAGGACGACTTCGCCCTGCCCGCGCTGGCGGCGGCGGCCAACGGCTTTTCCGGCGCCGAGATCGAGCAGGCCATCGTCTCCGGCCTGTATGCCGCGCACGCCGAGAGCCGGCCGCTGGACACCGAGCTGCTGATGCAGGAGATCCGCGGCACGCGGCCGCTGTCGGTGGTGATGGCCGAGCAGGTGCAGGCGCTGCGCGAATGGGCGCGCGAACGCACGGTGCCGGCGGACTGAGCGGCCAAACGGGCGTCGATCCCTGTGGGGCTCGATCCCGACGGGGACATATCGGTAACGCCCGGTCGGGGTTGAAACCCCTCCTGCAGAAGGGCGCTAGCCCAGCGCCCCGAGCAGCCACGCCCAGGCCGGCAGCGTGGCCAGCGACAGCAGGATGCCGTAGCCGACCAGCGCCGCCGCCAGGCGCGGCGCCAGCCGGTGCGAGATCGCCAGCGCGGCCGCGGTGATCATCGTCGGCATCGCCGATTCGAGCACGTTGGCCTGCAGCGCCTGCCCGCGCAGGCCCAGCGCCCACGACAGCGGCCAGGCCAGCGCCGGCAACAGCAGCAGCTTCAGCAGCAGCCCGGCGGCGAGCGGCTTCAGCTCCTCGCGCGGCAGCCGCAGCTGGATCGAGAACCCCACCGCCAGCATCACCAGCGGCAGCATCGCATCGGCCAGGTGCTGCAGGCCCGAGGCGATCCACGCCGGCGGCTGCGCCGGCATCAGCGTCAGCGCCAGGGCCAGCGCCCACAGCGGCGGAAACCTCGCCATGCGCAGCAGCGTCTGCCGCGGCGACAGCGGGGTTTCGCCGCTGTAACGGGCCAGCACGTACAGGCCGAAGCTGGACAGCAGCACGAAGGTGCCGAACTGGTCATAGACCACCGCATACGGCAGCGCCGCCTCGCCCAGCAGCGCGCGCACCATCGGATAGCCGATGAAGCTGGAGTTGCCCAGCGCCACGCACAGCAGCAGCACCGCATGCTGGTCGCGGCGCAGGCGCAGCGGCCGGCGCAGGGCCAGCACCGCGAGCACGGTCGCGCCGGTCAGCAGCCACGGCGTCAGCATCACCCCGAGCAGGGCGACATCCAGCTGCAGGCGCGGCACGTAGATCAGCACCGACGCCGGCAGGCACAGGTACAGCACCACACTGTTGAGCACTTCGGTGGTGTTGGCCGGCAGCGCGCGCAAGCGCGCGAACAGCATGCCGAGCGCCAGCATGGCCAGGATCAGGGCGAACGCGTCGAAAGCCATCGATACAACAGGAGTCTGGCGGGTACGGCGCCATCATCGCATGCGGTGTGCGGCCGGGCCGTGGCCGGGCACCTCGTGCGCCGATGCGCTGCTTGGCTGTGCCAGCGCATCCGGCTGCACTGCGTCGCGACTGAAGTCGCTCCCACAGTTGCGTCCCGGCCCGCTCGCCACGGGCCTTTGGCCTGCGCGCGGGATCATCGCTGCGATGTGCGGAGCCGTGGCCGTGCTCGCCGCGCCGCCGGGCGCGGCTTGGCTGCACTAGCCCACGGAGCCGCGCCGTGCCGCGACTGAAGTCGCTCCCACAACATTTCCGGCCACTCGCCATGCCTCCTTGTAGGAGCGGCTTCAGCCGCGACCGGCGAAGCGAAGGCCTTTCAGCCGCAGTGCGCGGTTGAGACCTGAAACTCTCCACAGCGCAGCCAGCCCCTCGCCGCAGCCCCTTGTGGGAGCGACTTCAGTCGCGACGCGCGCAGCATTGGATCTGCGGCGTCGGATACCAGGGCCGAAATCCCTCCTGCAGTGCACCGGGCTGGCCCGCTGCGCATCCTGCAGAGCAACTTTCGGCGGCCTTCAACCGCAACCGACCCGGTCGCGGATTTCCGATGCACTACGCCATCAGGAGCGTCGCCTGCTCCGCGCCACGCCGCGCAAGCACCCGCGCCTCAGGGCCACGCCGGCGGCTTGGCCTGCCATGCGGCCTGCACTTCGCCCAGGGTGGCGCGTTCGTCGTCGCGCCAGGCCGGCAGCAGCTTGGCGAAATCGGCGCCCGCCCCCCACTGCTCGGGCCAGGTGCGCACGGCGGCGGCGTACCACTTCACCGCCTCGTCCTTGCGGTCCAGCCGCCACAGCACCAGCGCCAGCGTCGGCGGCACCCAGTCCGGCGCCGCCGGGCGGCCGTTGACCAGGCCGCTCCATTGCGCCAGCGCGCGCGCCGGGTCGCCGGCACGCAACAGGTCCCAGCCGTAGTTCCACTCGACCTGGCGGCGCTGCGCGCCGGCGGTGAGCGACCGCAGCGCCGCCTGGTACAGCTCTTCGCCCAGTTCGCGGCGGCCGCCGGCCATGGCGATGGACGCCAGCTGCGCGCGCGCCTCGGCCGCGTTCGGATCGCGCTGCACGGTGCTGGCGAGGCGATCGACCAGCGCATCGCCGCTGCCGGCGAGCGCGGTCACCGGGCGCGTGGTGGAACGGTCCTGGTCGAAGTAGAACTCCTTCGGCGCCGGCAGGGCCTGCGCCTGCGCATCGACCGCGGCCACGCTCACCCAGGCCAGCATCGCGGCCAGTGCGTATTTATGTGCATTCACTGCTGACAACCCCTTGGAGGTGGTCCCCTCCCCCAACCGCATCCTAACCGCGTCGGCGGCCGGGGGCGAGAGGCGGGCGCACAAAAGGCCGCTGATACAATCGGCCGATCGTGCGTGGCCTGCCGCGCACGCGCCAGCCTTCCATCTCCGGGCAAGCCATGAACCGCATCGCCGATCCGCGTCCGCCGTCCTCCCTCGCCGTGCCGGCCACCGGCGTGGACGCCGGCTACACCCTGGAGGACAAGTACACCCGCACCGACGGCCGCATCTACCTGTCCGGCGTGCAGGCGCTGGTGCGCCTGCCGCTGATGCAGCAGCTGCGCGACCGCGCCGCCGGGCTCAACACCGGCGGCTTCGTCAGCGGCTACCGCGGCAGCCCGCTGGGCGGCTTCGACCTGGAGCTGTGGCGCGCGCGCAAGCACCTGGACGCAGCCAACGTGAAGTTCCAGCCCGGCCTCAACGAGGACCTGGGCGCGACCATGGTGTGGGGCACGCAGCAGACCAACCTGTTCCCCGGCGCGCGCGTGGATGGCGTGTACGCGATGTGGTACGGCAAGGGGCCGGGCGTGGACCGCTGCGGCGACGTGTTCAAGCACGGCAACGCCGCCGGCACCTCGCGCCACGGCGGCGTGCTGGCGCCGGCCGCCGACGACCACGCCTGCCGCAGTTCGACCCTGCCGCACGGCTCGGAAGAGGAATTCGTCAGCGCGATGATGCCGGTGCTCAATCCGGCCGGGGTGCAGGACATCCTCGACCTGGGCCTGGTCGGCTGGGCGATGAGCCGCTACACCGGGCGCTGGATCGGCTTCAAGACCATCGCCGAGACGGTGGAGTCCTCGGCCTCGGTGCAGGTGGATCCGTTCGCGCGGCGGATCGTGCTGCCGGAGGATTTCGAGCTGCCGCCGGGCGGTCTCAACATCCGCTGGCCGGATCCGCCGCTGGACCAGGAAATGCGCCTGCATCGCTATGCGGTGCGCGCCGCGCAGGCCTTCGCCCGCGCCAACGGCGTGGACCGCACGGTGCTGGATTCGCCGCATGCGCGGCTGGGCATCGTCACCACCGGCAAGAGCTACCTGGACGTGCTGCAGGCGCTGGAATACCTGGGCCTGGACGAGCGCGCCTGCCGCGACATCGGCATCCGCGTGTACAAGGTCGGCATGACCTGGCCGCTGGAGCCGCTGGGCATCGCCGCGTTCGCGCAGGGCCTGGACGACATCGTGGTGGTGGAGGAGAAAAAGGCCTTCATCGAGCGGCAGATGAAGGAGCAGTTCTACAACTGGCCGGCCAGCGCCGGCCCGCGCCCGAGCATCGTCGGCAAGTACGACGAGGCCGGCGAGTGGATCCTGCCGTCCACCGGCGAGCTGACGCCGGCGACCATCGCCGGGGTGATCGGCAAGCGCATCCAGCGTTTCTTCGACACCGAGTCGATCGAGCAGCGGCTGCGCTGGATGGAGGCCAAGGAAGCGGAAATGGCCCTGCCGCGCGCCAATTTCCCGCGCGTGCCGCACTACTGCTCCGGTTGCCCGCACAACACCTCCACCGTGGTGCCGGAGGGCTCGCGCGCGCTCGGCGGGATCGGCTGCCACTACATGGTGACGTGGATGGACCGGTCCACCGACACCTTCACCCACATGGGCGGCGAAGGCGTGACCTGGGCCGGGCAGGCGCCGTTCACCGACACCCCGCACGTGTTCCAGAACCTGGGCGACGGCACCTACTTCCACAGCGGCTCGCTGGCGATCCGCCAGTCGATCGCCGCCGGCGTCAACATCACCTACAAGATCCTCTACAACGACGCGGTGGCGATGACCGGCGGGCAGCCGGTGGACGGCACCCTGAGCGTGCCCGACATCGCCCGGCAGATGCGCGCCGAGGGCGTGCACACCATCGCCCTGGTCAGCGACGACATCGGCAAGTGGACGCGGCGCCGCGAGCAGTTCCCCAGCGACGTGGAATTCCACGACCGCAGCGAGCTCGACGCGGTGCAGAAGCGCCTGCGCGAGGTCAAGGGCACCAGCATCCTGATCTACGACCAGACCTGCGCCACCGAGAAGCGGCGCCGGCGCAAGCGCGGCAAGCTGCCCGATCCGGCCAAGCGCGTGCTGGTCAACTCGCTGGTCTGCGAAGGCTGCGGCGACTGCGGCGAGAAGAGCTTCTGCGTGTCGGTGCTGCCGAAGGAGACCGAGTTCGGGCGCAAGCGGCAGATCGACCAGTCCGGCTGCAACAAGGACTATTCCTGCGTTTCCGGCTTCTGCCCCAGCTTCGTCACCGTGCATGGCGGGCAGCTGCGCAAGGGCCGCAAGGCCGACGCGGCCGCGCTGTTGCAGGACCTGCCGGCACCGACCTTCCGCAGCGACCTGGCGCAGCCCTGGAACATCCTGATCACCGGCGTCGGCGGCACCGGCGTGGTCACCATCGGCGCGCTGCTGGGCATGGCCGGGCACCTGGAAGGCAAGGGCGCCAGCGTGCTCGACCAGACCGGCCTGGCGCAGAAGGGCGGCGCGGTCACCACCCACATCCGCCTGGCGCGCCAGCCCGAGGACCTGCACGCGGTGCGCATCGCCGCCGGCGAGGCCGACCTGGTGCTGGGCTGCGACATGGTGGTGGTCAACGACTACTGGGCGCTGTCCAAGGTGCGCGGCGACCGCTCGCAGGTGGTGCTCAACACCTACGAAGCCATGCCTGGCACCTTCACCACGCATCCGGACATGCAGTTCCCCGCCGCCGACATCGTCGCCGGCGTCAGGCTGGCCCTGGGCGGGCGCGAGCCGCTGCTGCTCGACGCCACGCAACTGGCCACCGCGCTGCTCGGCGACGCCATCGCCAGCAACCTGTTCATGCTCGGCTATGCCTGGCAGCAGGGGCTGGTGCCGCTGTCGCATGAAGCGCTGATGCGCGCGATCGAACTCAACGGCGCCGCGGTGGCGATGAACCAGCAGGCCTTCGCCTGGGGCCGGTTGGCGGCGCTGGACCTGGCCGCGGTGCGCCAGGCGGCGGGCATGGCCGGCGGCGCCGCGGCCGGGGCCGAACCGGCCGTGCAGCGCTTGCAGCAGCTGCCGCCGGGCGAATGGGAAGGCCACGAGGCCGGTGCCAGCGCCGCGCCGCGCAATCCGCACAACGCCCGCCAGGCGCGCGACCTGCCGGCCGCCGCCGATGCCGCCGACAGCGGCCACGCGCCGCTGGACGACACCCGCCTGTCGCGCTCCTTGCACGAGTTGGTCGCGCGCCGCCGCGCGTTCCTGGTCGACTACCAGGATGCCGCCTACGCCGCGCGCTACGCCGCGCTGGTGGAACGCGTGCGCGACGCCGAACAGCGCGTCGCGCCAGGTTCGACCGCGCTGACCGAGGCGGTGGCGCGCTACGCCTTCAAGCTGATGGCGTACAAGGACGAATACGAAGTGGCGCGGCTGTACACCAGCGGCGATTTCCAGCGCCAGCTGCAGCAGCAGTTCGACGGCGCGTATTCGTTGCGCTTCCACCTGGCACCGCCGCTGCTGGCCAGGAAGGACGCGCAGGGCCGCGCGCTCAAGCGCGAGTACGGGCCGTGGATGTTCACCGCGTTCAAGTGGCTGGCCAGGCTGCGCGTGCTGCGCGGCGGCATGTTCGACATCTTCGGCTACAGCGCCGAACGCCGCGGCGAGCGGCAACTGATCGCCGACTACGAACGCACCGTGGGCGAACTGCTGGAGCGGCTGGCGGCGGACAACCTGGCGCTGGCGGTACAGATCGCCAGCGTGCCGGAACACATCCGCGGCTACGGCCACGTCAAGGAGGCGCACCTGCACGAGGCCAAGCAGCGCGAAGCGCGGCTGCTGGCGACCTGGCGCAATCCCAAGGCGCTGCATATCGTGCAGGCGGCTTGACGCGCGCTCTGGTAGGAGCGGCTTCAGCCGCGACCTGCCCTGCGCGGCGCGGCCAACGTCGCCGAAGGACGGAAAGCGGTCGCGGCTGAAGCCGCTCCTACAGTGAACCGGACCGAGCATTCGGTTCGCCACAAAAAAAGCTGCCGGCATGCATGCCGGCAGCGTTGTGGAACGCGGCGAAGAGCGTCGAGCGAAGCAGGCGCGCGATGTCCGGCTACGCCCGCTCGATTCGAATGCTCAACTCAGCAGGCGGTCAGACCCGTGGATCCTGCGGCGTGCCGCGATCGGAACCGGGGTAGCGGTCCGAATGGAAGGCCTCGCGCACGGCCGCCTTGGCCTGCGCCCAGGTCAGCCGCGAGCGGTCCTTGGCACGCTCCCAGCCGCTTTCCAGGTCCGTTTCCAGGCGGTCGTCCCAGTCGCGGTCGCGGTAGCGGCTGCGCGCCTGGACGCCGTAGCGGTAGGCCGGGCGGTAGTCGTCGTAGCCGGCATCGGCATCGCGATAGTCGACGCTGTCGAAGCGTTCGGCGTAGTAGCGGTCGGTGTCTTCGTAGGTGCGGTAGGTGGTGTCGGCGCGCTGCCAGGAATCGCGCGCGGCCAGCCGTGCGTCCTCCCATTCCAGGCGCGACTCGCCGCGGCGCGTGCCCCAGTCGCGCGACAGCTCGGGTTCGGTCTCTTCCCAGCTGCGGCTCGGATACTGCTCGCGCGCCTGCAGGCCGAAGCCGTACGCGGCCGCGTAGTCGCGATCGTAGTCGTAGTCGGATTTGACGTAGTCGCGATTGCGGTATTCCTCGCGCCAGTATTCCGCTTCGCCGGTCGGGTCGATGCGTTCGGCCACGCCCTTGCCCGCCGCCGCGCCGGCGACCACACCAACCGCCGCGCCGATCAGCGTACCGAGCGGCCCGAACACGGTGCCGGCCAGCGCGCCGGCGGCGACGCCGCCCGCGGTGCCGCCGATGCCGACGCCGACCGGGTGCGAGCCCGGCGTACCGGAGATGGGGTCGCGATTGAGATCGCGGCTTTCGTTGTTGCTGCTCATGGCGTCGCTCCGCTGTGAAAAGGGGTCACCGGCCATGCACTGGCCCGTGGCGATCCACAGTGGCAAGCGCGCGGTTAATCCTTCGTGCCACCGGAGTGAGCGTGCGATGACGCGCCGAGAGCTGCGCCGTCACGTGGTCGCAACGAAGCGGCCAACACCCGCCGATGCAATCGCGCGATCAGCCGCGGCGCCACACCAGGCAGCGGTTGTTGGCCGGCATCGCCACGTCTTCCTGCAGCGCCAGGCCTTGCGCCTGCGCCAATGCGGCGACCGCCTCGGCGTGGCGGATGCCGCTTGCCGCATCGCGGGCCTTCAACCAGGCATCGAACTCGCGGTTGCTGTCGCTGCTGAACGTGCCGCCGTAGTTGAACGGCCCGTATACGGCGAGCGTGCCGCGCTCGCTGTCGGTCAGCAGCCTGCCGACGCCGGCGAAGAACGCCTGTACCGCGGGCCAGCCCATGATGTGCAGCGTGTTGGCGGTGAACACCGCGTCGTAGCCGGCGGCCGGCCACGGCCCGGCCTGTACGTCCAGCGCCAGCGCCGGCGGCGTGTTCGGCAATGCCGCCGCGGCCAGCCATTGCGCGATGCCGGGCAGGTGCTCGGGACGCTCGCTGCATTGCCAGACCAACTGCGGCAGCGCGGCGGCGAAGTGGACCGCATGCTGGCCGGTGCCGCTGCCGATCTCCAGCACGTGGCGGCGGTCGGCGAAGTGCCGCCGCAGCACCTGCAGGATCGGCTCGCGGTTGCGGTCGCAGGAAGGCGCGTAAGGTCTATCGGTCATCGCCTCTTCTCCGGCCTGGCCGCTGCGACGGTAGCGCACGCGGCCGTGCCGCATACAGCGGCTGCGCGGCTCAATTGCGCGAACGCACGAAGATGCGCTTGCCGCCGCCCTCGTTGCCGCGCTCCTCGATCTCGAACTGCGCCGACAGCCGGCGCAGCAGGTCGCTGAGCTTCTTGTGCCCGTACAGGCGCGGGTCGAAATCCGGGCGCACCTTGTTGAGGTAGCTGCCGACGCTGCCCAGCCCGGCCCAGCCCTGGTCGTCGGACGCCTCTTCGATCGCCTGGCGCAGCAGCTTCAGCGGCGCCGCCAGCGGCGCGGCCTTGGCGTCGGCGGGCGCGACGGGCGTCGCCGCGGCGGTGGCCGGTACCGTCGCGGCCTCGGGCTTGGCGGCTTGCGCCTGCGCAGCCTGCGGCGCCTTGCGCCCCTTGCCCGCCGGCTTGGCCGCCGCGGCCGCCGGCTTCGACGGCTCGGCGCTGGCCGCCTCGCTGCGCAGCACTTCGGTGTAGATGAACTTGTCGCAGGCCTGCACGAACGCGTCCGGGGTCTTGCGCTCGCCGAAGCCGTACACGGTCGGGCCTTCCTCGCGCAGGCGCTGCGCCAGGCGGGTGAAGTCGCTGTCGCTGGAGACCAGGCAGAAGCCGTCGAAGCGGCCGGTGTACAGCAGGTCCATCGCGTCGATGATCAGCGAGCTGTCGGTGGCGTTCTTGCCGCTGGTGTAGGCGAACTGCTGCACCGGGCTGATCGAGTGCTTCAGCAGCGCCTGCTTCCACTGGGTCATGCGCGTACTGGTGAAGTCGCCGTAGATGCGCTTGACGCTGGCCACGCCGTACTTGGCCACTTCGGCCAGCAATCCTTCGATCACCGACGGTTGCGCGTTGTCGGCATCGATCAGCACGGCCAGGCGCGGCTGGTCGTCGTCGGAGTCGGATCTGGAACGGGTTTTCATGGCGGGGACCTGCATGGCGGCGAAAGCGGCGGCGGGAGCGCGCGCGGTTGGCGCGGCGGCGCCGGTCGCCACTGTGCCACCTTCGGACCGTCGGCGGCCAGTCTTGGTGGGCGGCGGCAACGATGCGAAGGCATTGCATCGCCGCCGGCCGCCGATACCTTGCGCGCGACCGCGCCCGAGCGCGGCCGGGAAGTTCATCGTCGCGCCGCGCCAGCGGCCAGGCGCCCGGCATCGCCGCTCAAGGCGTGGCGACCGGCGCCTGCGGCAGATCCAGGTGCTTGCGGAAGAAGCGCGCGATCACCCGCAAGGCCTGCTGGGTTTCGGGCAGCGCGTCGTTGAGATGAAACGCATGGCCCATGCCATCCCACACGTGCAGGTCGGCCTCGCGGCCCAGGTCGACCAGGCGCGAATGGGTGTAGGCGACGTTGCTCAGCTCGGCCGCGCGCGTGCCGGTGATGAACAGCAGCGGCGGAAACTGCGCCAGCACCGCGTCGGAAAACACCGGCGACACCAAGGGGTCGTGGAAATCCACGCCGGGGCCGTAGTACAGGTCCTCCATGATCGGCAGCGCGCCCTGCGCATCGGGCAGCGGCGCATCGTTCACCGCCGCCACCACGTAGCGCGAATCGCCGCGGTAGCGCGCATCGCCGCCGGCGCAGAACATGCCCGCCGCGGCCGGCATCGGCAGCTTTTCCCTGGCGAACCAGGCCAGCGATTCGCCGGTCAGCACGCCGCCGGCCGAGCAGCCGAACAGGCCGATATGCTCGGGCGCGTAGCGCTTGAGCGCTTCGCGGTACACCTTGGCCACGTCCTCGCTGGCGGCCGGGAACCGGTGTTCCGGCCCCTGCCGGTAGTCGACGCTGAGCACGGTGACGCCGGTCATCGCCGCCACCGGGATCGCCTCCATCATGCCGAACGAGGCCGCGCTGCCCATCACGAACGCGCCGCCGTGCAGTTCGATCAGCAACCGCTGGCGCTGCGCCGGCGACGCATCGCGCGGCTGCACCAAGGTCACCGGCACGCCGTTCCAGGTCGCGGTGCTGATCGTCACCCCGTAGCGCTCGCGCAGCGGTTCCACCACGCCCCTGGCCCAGGCCTCGGTCTCGGCGCGGATGCGCGGCAGTTCGCGCGCCAGCGTGGCGTTGTCCATCTTCGCCAGCGGATCGCCGCGGGCCATGTCCTCGCGCGCCGCCGCCTGCGCCTCGGCGCTCAGGAACGGCGACAGCGGCAGATCGAAGGCCGGCATGTGCCGCACGCCATCGTGCGCCGGGGCATCGGCTGCGAGCGCGCCCGGCGCCGCAAGGCTCGCCAGCAGCGCAAGCGCTGCCGCCTTCGTCTTCCACACGTTTCCCATCACGTCCATGCTCTCCCCAGGCAATCGAGCGCAGAGGATACCGGCGCCGCGTGCGTGCGGCTTTGCGCGATCCGGGCAACCGCGGCGCCGGCAACGTGCCGGGCATCGCGACGCCGCGCTCAGCGCAGGCCGCGCCTCATGCCGCATCCATTTCGGTGGAGAGCGCGATCGCCCGCTGCGCGTCCAGTTCGGCCAGGCGCTGCTGCAGCGCCGTGCGCACCTGCGCATACGCCTGCGCGCCGAGCAGCAGACGCCGCGGCGCCGGGGAGACATCGAGCGAAGCGAGCATCTCGCGCACCATCTTGTGCGCGTCGCCGAGCACGAAGCGGCCTTCGTCCAGCGCGCGGCGCAGCGCATCGACCGGCGTGCCCGCATAGGTCGCGCTGGGCGCGGTGCGGTCCAGACCGCGGCCGAAGTCGGTCGCCGCCGGGCCGGGCTCGACCAGGGTGAAGGCGATGCCGAACGGGGCCACCTCCTGCGCCACCGCCTCGACGAAGCCCTCGATGCCCCACTTGCTGGCGTGGTACAGGCTGAACCCCGGATAGGCGATCTGCCCGCCTTCCGACGACACCTGCACGATGCGACCGCCGCCCTGCGCGCGCAGGTGCGGCAGCGCCGCACGGATCAGCTGGATCGAGCCGATCAGGTTGGTGTCCAGCTGCTGGCGCAGTTGCGCGTCGCTGGCTTCCTCGGCGGCGCCGAACACCGCGTAGCCGGCATTGCTGACCACCACGTCGATGCGCCCGAGTTCGGCGAAGGCGCGGCCCACGACGGCGCGCACCGCATCGTCGTCCCTCACGTCCAGCGGCGCCACCCACAGGCGCTGGCCGTATTCGGCCTTCAGGTCGTCCAGCGCCTCGGGCCGGCGCAGCGTGGCGGCGACGCGGTCGCCGCGCGCCAGCAGTTGCTCGGTCAGCAGGCGGCCGAAGCCGGACGAGGTCCCGGTGATGAAATGCGTGCGGTTCATGGGCTTGCCCTCTCGCAAAAGCCACGGAAAGCGTGGCGGTCGGGATCAGGCTAGGCCTGGCGCACCGCTGTTACTATCCGTCCAATCCCGCATGCGGCAGTGAAAATTTCCCATGAATCAGCGGCCCGCCCTGACCGATCTCAGTGCCTTCGCCGCGATCGTGGCGCATCGCAGCTTCCGCAAGGCCGCCGACGAGCTGGGGCTGTCGCCCTCCACGCTCAGCCACATGATGCGCACGCTGGAGACGCGCATGGGCGTGCGCCTGCTGCACCGGACCACGCGCAGCGTCGCGCCCACCGAAGCCGGCGCGCGGCTGGCCGCACGGCTGCAACCGCTGCTGCACGAACTGGATCAGGCGCTGGACGACGCCGGCAGCTTCGCCCACGGCCCCAGCGGCACGCTGCGCATCAACGCCAACGAGACCGCCGCGCGCCTGCTGCTGCAGCGCGTGGTGCCGGCCTTCCTGCAGCGCTACCCGGCGATGGCGCTGGACCTGGTCAGCGAGGGCCGCCTGGTCGACATCGTCGCCTCCGGCTTCGACGCCGGCATCCGCCTGGGCGAAGCGTTGCCGCAGGACATGATCGCGGTCCCGTTCGGCGGCCCGCAGCGCTTCATCGCCGCCGCCTCGCCCGCGTACCTCGCGCAGCACCCGCCGCCGCGCACGCCCGACGAACTCGCGCAGCACACCTGCATCGGCTTCCGCCTGCCCAGCGGCAAGCCGTATCGGTGGGAGTTCGCGCGCCACGGCGAGGAACTGGCGGTGGAGGTCGGCGGCCCGCTCACCCTCGACCACCTCGGGCTGATGGCCGACGCCGCGGTCGCCGGCATGGGCATCGCCTACCTGTCCGAAGTGGCGGTGCAGGCGCAGCTGGACGGCGGCGCGCTGGTGCGGGTGCTCGACGAATGGTGCCCGCCGCTGCCGGGACTGTTCCTGTACTACTCCGGCCACCGCCATGTGCCGGCGGGACTGCAGGGCTTCATCGAGGTGCTGCGCGAGCTGGGCTAGCCGGCATCGAAGCGGGGGGCCGTGGCGCATCGCCGGCACCCGTCGCCGCGATCGGAGCGCCGCCAGCCCGACGCGCGCATCGACCAGGCGCAACGGCCGCCCGGCTGTTCCTTCACTGTGCCGCCGGCAACGCCTCGTAGGCCTGGCGCACCGCGGCCTCGCCATAGCGCCGCTCCAGCCGGCGCACGATGAAGTGGCCGCGCGCCATCGCCTGGAAGTGCGCGATGAACACCGTGTTGAGCAGCGCGCCGCTGGCCGCGCCGACCAGCGGCACCGCCTGCGCCGCCAGCTTCTCGCTGACCGTGATCGAGAACTTCGCCGCGATCCGCGACATCAGCGATACCAGCGCCGGCGCGCCCTTGCTGCCCAGCCCGTGCGCGGCGATGTACTGCGCGGCGGCGCTGAGCTGCTGCGCCATCGCCGTGCGCACCGCGAAGTAGCCCGACTCGCTGCCGTCGTCGCGCGCGCTGCGCCCGCCGTGCGCCAGCACTTCCAGGCAGGCCAGCGTGGTGGCCGGGTCGTCCAGCCGCTCGCCTTCGGCACGCGCGATGTCGGCGATCGAGCGCAGCATCAGCGTGGTGGTCAGCGGCAGTTCCACCAGAAGCCCCGGCAGGCCGAAGAAGCCGCCGGCCGCGCCGGTCGCCGCCACCGCCATGCCGTGCAGGCGCGTCCGCGCCGTGCCCGGCGCCTGCGTGCGCAGGGTCAGCAGCGCCGAGCGCAGGGCGATGCGCAGCGCGCGCTGGCTGACCGCGTCGATGCGCGAGGACAGCGCCTTCGGCAGGCGCTTGCTGAGCAGGTCCTCGATCGGCGCGCCGACGGTATTGGCGATCTTCGCCGCCAGGCCGGGATGTTCGAGCAGCGCGTGCGCCTGGGCCAGGTCGCGGTGGTCGGCGGCATCCATGGCGGGAATGGGGAGAGTGGAGGTCATGGCCAGGAACGGTGGCGTGGGAGCGCACAGCATGCACCGGTCGGCGGCGCGATGCTGTCGAGGGCAGATGACGGAACGCGGACGGACGGCCCCCAGCCTGCGATCTGCTCCGGCGTGCGGGTGCGCGGGCCGAGCACGCCGGTGACGCCGGCCACCGTCGGCAGGGCAGACCGGCGGGATCGCAAAGGCATAGCGCACCCCATGCACGCTGCCGAAGCCGGAGAGGCCGATCGCCTGCAACGTGGGAACGCCGCCAGCGTCGCCATCCGGCGGCGAGCGCCCACGACCGCGCCGCGCTAGCGCAGGAACAGCACGTCCAGATCCTGCGTCGGCACGAAGTCCTTCTGCTCGAACTCGAAGGTCAGCGGATCGGTGCGCTTCAGCTCGCCGTCGAAGCACAGGCTGACGATGTCGGTCGGCGCGCGCTTCTTCAGGGTCAGGTGGAACTCCTGGATCGGCCCCTTCCAGTTGTTGCCGGTCAGCAGGATGTAGCGCAGGTTGCTCCATTCCAGGCCGTACTCGCGCTCGCGGCGGCGCGCGGTGCGCTGCGCGCCGGCATCCAGGCAGGTGTCCTTGGCATAGTCGCGGATCAGGTCGGCGGCCGGCATCGGCACGCCGGTCGCCAGGCTCGGCGCATAACTGTGGCGGATCGACACCGACTTGCCCGCGGCGAAGCGCTGCTGCCAGGTGAAATACTCGCTCAGCGTGAAAAGCGGCTGCCCGTCCGGGTCGAACCAGTCCTTGGGCAGCGCCTTGCGGCCCTTGGGCGTCTTGCCCGAATCGATGTAGGCGGCCAGATCGTCGCTGCTCCAGCCGCTGGCCGCCCACACGCGCGATACGTCGGCGCCGTCGAGCTGCGCCACCAGCTTGCGCTCGGTGCGCACCGGCTTGCCGTCCACCCACAGCTTGAACTCGGTCAGCTCGCTGTGGTCGGCCGGCCCGAAGTACATCGGCGGCATCGGAAACGCGATCGGCACCAGCAGATCGCGCGTGCTGGTGTTGGTGAACACGTAGTCCACCCGCACCAGGTCCTCGCTGATGAACAAGGCCTCCTTGCTCATGCGGATGTCCGGCTGCCGGGTCAGCTGGATGGTGCCGTTGGCGTCGCCGAAGCTGCTGTCGTTGGCATGGGCGGTGGCCGCGAGCAGCGGCGCGAGGGCGAACAGGGCGTGGACCAGCAGGCGTCTTGGTGTCATGGCAAGGCAAGTAGGAAGGGGAGCGAGCACATCAGCCGGGTCGCTGCCGGGCGCGCCATTCTAGGCGTGCGCGCAGGGTCTGCACTGCACCGAATCCACCGGCATGTGGACGCCCTCATGACGGGTAGAGCGGACGAGCCCGCTGCAGACCACGAGGCCGCGGTCTGCGCCCTCGCTGCGCAAACGACGTTCGCGCCGGTCACATCGGAACGCTGCGCGCCTGATTCTGTGCCGGCTCCTGTGCCTGCAATCGCTGCACGTCCGCGTTCAACGTGTCCAGCTGACGCGAACTCTGCTCGACCGACTGCCGCACGGCCTGCGATTGATCGACATAGACACGGCGATGCGCAGGATCCTGCAATCCGCCCTCCACGGCGATGAAGCCGCCATTGTTGCTCGCCACCACGTGGTCCACCTTCTGCAAGCCGCTGACCCGGGCCTCGACCACGATCTGCGCCGCCGCGCGCTCCAGCGCCTCGCGTCCCTGGAACCCGGCGCGATCCCCGAGCGCCTCGAGCTTGCCGACCACACCGGTGTACAGCGCATGCTCCTGGTGCCCTGGATCGGCCATGCTGACCGGTGCGGCCGCTGTCGTGGGAGCGGTGGACTGCGCCGGCGACGTCTGCGTTGCCACGGGTGCGGCGGGCTGCGCAGGCGATTGCGATTGCGGAATCTGCTGCAGCAATCCGCCCAGCTCCAGCGACTGCAGCGTCTCCCGATCGGCGACGCCGGTGGGCGCCAAGCCGGCGGTCTCCTGGTAATGCTTGAGCGCGCGCTGCGTGCCGGAGCCGAAATCGCCATCGACCCCGACCTGCTCGCCGTTGTCGCGCAGCGCCTGCTGCAAGGCGCGCACCGCATCGCCCTTCTCACCATGCTCCAGGCGGCCGTCGCGCAATGCACCGTCGGGCATCGCATGGATGTGCTGGCCCACGCCCAGCGCCGCGAGCATCGCCGCGTCGGCGGTTCCGGTCACCGGCAAGCCCTGGGCCTGTTGATAGGCACGCACGCCTCTTTCGGTGGCCGGCCCGAACTTGCCGTCCGGCGTGCCCACCGCATGGCCCTGTGCCGCCAGCGCTTCCTGCAGCTGACGCACACCCTCGCCCTTCTCGTTGAGCGCCAGCTGCCCGTCCTGCAATGCACCACGGATCAGCACGCTGCGATCGCGCGCCGGGTCCAGCCCCATGCCGGCATCCAGGCGATCCTGGTTGATCGCGATGTCGTTGTAGTAGTCGGCATTGCTGGTGCCGTTGGAATCGGCGACCGAACTGCCCTGCACCACCTGCGCCGCACCGCCGGCACCGGAAATGTGTCGCGCCTTCAAGATGCCGGCGATATGTTCGGGTGTATCGCCCTCGTGCAGCACGCCGGTGCGCATGGCCTGCTGGTAGGCCGCATCGCTGATGGTCTTGAAGGCGCCGTCCTGAAGGTCGGCCGACGCCTTGTACTGCTCCAGGCTCAGGCCGTTGTTCCAGTTTTCCGCGTTGCTCAGGAACCGGGTCATGCCGCCGGACACCGCCCAGTCCCATTCGCGCGTGTAGCCGGAATCCTTCAGCGCCTGCCGATAGCGCTCCTGGTCGACCAGGCCGGCATCGGCCAGCCAGCCGGCGCCGGCCTGGTAGCGGCCCACGTAGCCTTGGCCGTTGGTGATCGCCAGATCGCCGCCATTGCTCTCGGTGTAGACGGTCGATGCCACCAACCGCCTAGTCATGCTGTCGTCGAGACCGGCGATGTTGCCTTGCGTCCACGCACGTGCGGTCGCGATCGAGTTCTCGCTGCGCTTGTCGTCCATTTCGATGCTCCTTGCGATGACCGGCCCCAGGCCGGTGTCGGCGTGTGTTGCAACCTGCGATCGGCGCGGCGATCCGATCGCCTCAGCGATCGCACTGCGCCAGCGTGACGTGGGCGCCGCCGCGCCTGAATTCGAAATCGGTGTAACCCGGCCCGTTCTTGCCGCCATCGACCGTCGAGGCGGTGACCGCCAACGGTCGCTCGGCGCCCTCCAGCGCCACCCAATATTCCATTGCCGCCGATGCGGGCGAGGCGGGACGGTCGTCGCACACGCCATCGCGGCGCACCACCCGGTCGCCGGCACGCAACTGCGCGCGCAAGACCTTGGCGTAGTCGGTGCTCGGATAGAACTTGCGGACCACCACCAGCAAAGCCGTCGTCGCATCGCCGGCGAAGGTCACGCTGGCCTCGCCCGCATTGCCCGTGCGCAGTCCGGCATCCGCTCCCACCTTGCCGTCCGGCAGCGGCGCTTCGCCGAAGCCGGCCAGGGTGGTCTTGCCGCGAACCGCCACCGGATAGATACGCACGCCATCGGCCGGCGCCAGCTCGCCCAGCCCGGGAAGCGCCTTCACCTGCGCCCAGGCGGGGGGTTGCGCGGCGGCCAGCACGACCAGGGCATCGCGCAACGAGGATGCGGTGGCCGGCATGGCCTCGGCCGATGCAGGTGATACCGCCGCGCTTGCCGGCGTAGCCGGCGCAGGATCGGCAGTGGCCGCCGCAGTCGATGTCGCGGCAGGCGCCGCGACGGGATCCTGACCGGGCTGGCAAGCGGCGAGCAGTGCAGTGACCAGCACAAGTGGCAAGAGCTTGACGATCATGACACTCCAGGGACGCGACCGGTGGCGGCGCGCGAACCGATCCATGGCTCCAGGCGGATCGACGTCGCGAAACGAAGCAGCGACCGCAGTATAGCTCCGGCATCGGCTGCGGTCCGTGTTCCGCATCCCTGGCAGAGGGCCGTGTTACCTCGGCAACGTCGTGCAGGTCGCGCCGCCGGATCGGCGCGTATTCCGTATCCTTAGCAAAACATTAACCGCATGCTTGTAAAGCTGCATCCGCACACGCGAACGCGACAAGGGGAAGGACACGTGGGAACCAGGGAAAAGAAGCGCAACTGGCTGCTGTGGATCGTGTTGCTGGCCGCCGCTGCCGCCAGCGCCGAAGCCGGCGCGCAACAGCAGGGACAACAACAGCAGTTGCAACTGCAGCAACAGCAGATGCAACAGCAGCAGCTGATGCAGCAGCAACTGCAGCAACTTCAGCAGTTGCAACGGCAGCAGCCGCCACCGCAGGAGAACTCTGGCGCGCCCAGGGGCCTGTCGGCCACGTACCTGAATTGTCGCAAGCAGGCGCGCGGCGGCGTCGATCAGGAACGCTGCATCGAGCGCGAGCAGACCTTGCAGGACGACCGCCTGGCCCAGGTCTACGACCGGTTGCGCTACGAGCTAGAAGGCAGCGCGCGCGCGCGCTTGATGGACGCGCAGTACGCCTGGGAGCAGGCCAATGCCCAGGCCAGCGACCTGGACAGCTCGCTCTATGGCGGCACCCAGGCCGAGAGCCTGCAACGCGCCGAAGCGGCGCTGTGGCGGACCTGCGCGCGCGCCGACGAGCTGGAGAAGTATCTGGGCGCGGCGCGCTGAACCGACCCGCGCTTGGCAGCGGATCGATCGGCACGGCGACGTCGCTCCTCGAGACCGCGCGTCGAGCTGCCGAATCCTGCGGGGGCGGCTTCAGCCTCGGCATAATCCACCGCGCCGTGCTTCGCCAGGTCTCTTGTCGCGGCTGAAGCCGCTTGTGTCTTCCGCGGGTCGATCGTTGAGGTGGGAGCGGAGTGCGGCAGGCCGCCGCGGGAGTACGTCGGCGATGCGCCGGCGACGGCGCCTACAGCCCTTCCCCTGCTGGCAGGGCAGCGAGATCGCGACCGAGAGCTACCGCGAACACGACGGGACCGCCGGCCACGCCGCCAGCACCTTGGCGGCACCATGCGCCCGGCGCGGAACGTACCGGGGTTCGGCCCGTCCTACATCGCGTTCGAGGAAGCGTTCGGCGGCCACCGCTTCGGCTGCGGCAACGCGCAGCTGGGCGTCAAGGACATGCGGTTCGACCGGACTGCGGCCGACCTCGGCGCGGCGGGACCGCGCCACCTGCAGCTCAGCCCGCGAAATAGCCGGCGCCGTCCAGGTCTTGCAACAGGCCGGGACCACTCGGCTGCCAGCCCAGCTGTTCGCGCGTCCACGCGCTGGAGGTGGGAACGTCCTGGCTGGCGAAGCGCGCCATCCAGCCGAAGTGCGCCGGCGCCGCCTCGGCCGGCACCGACCGCACCGGCACCTGCAAATGCCGCCCGATGGCCGCGGCGATCGCACCGAATGCCACGCCCTCCTCGGCATTGCCGTGGTAGCAGGCACCGGCCTCGCCGCGCTCCAGCGCCAGCCGGTACAGCCGCGCCGCGTCCGTCCGCTGTACCGCCGACCAGCGATTGGCGCCGTCGCCCACGTAGGCGGCCATGCCCGTGTCGCGGGCGATGCCGATCAGCATGGGCACGAAGCCGTGGTCGCCCTCGCCGTGCACCGACGGCGGCAGGCGCAGCACCATCGCCCGCACCCGCTGCGGCAGCAACGCCAGCGCCGCGGTCTCGGAGATCGCGCGTGGCGGCGCGCTCGCCGGATCGGCGCGATCGGCCTCGGTGCCGAGGCGGCCTTGCGGCAATACCGCCGTGCCCGAGGTCACCAGCAACGGACGATCGCTGCCGGCCAGTCCCGCGCCCAGGGCGGCGATCGCCTGCCCGTCGGCCCGGCAGTTGTCCAGGTAATGGGCGAAGTCGTGGATGAAGGCGGTGTGGATCACGCCGTCGGCCGCGGCCGCGCCGCGGCGCAGGCTATCGGCGTCGTCGAGCGCGCCGCGGTGCACCTGCGCGCCGGCTGCGCGCAGCGCCGCGGCCGACGCGTCCGAACGCGCCAGGCCGGTGACCCGGTGGCCGGCATCCAGCAACTCGCGCACCACGGCCGAGCCGACGAAGCCGGTGGCGCCCGTCACGAATACATGCATGCGATTCTCCTTGGATGGAATGCGGTGCATGCTGTCGCAGACCGCCGCGGCGCTGCAGCCGGGGCGCGATACCGGTATAGGCACTAACAGGCAGGACAGCGGCATGAGCGAGCACAACCCCCTGGGCAACTACCTGCGCGAGCGGCGTGCGCGCCTGGACCCGGCCACGCTCGGCCTGCCGCTCGCGCGCCGGCGCGCCCCTGGCCTGCGCCGCGAGGAAGTGGCGCAACGCGCCCACGTCAGTGCCACCTGGTACACCTGGCTGGAGCAGGGCCGCGGCGGCGCGCCCTCGGCCGATGCGCTGCAGCGCATCGCCACCGCACTGAACCTCAACGAAGACGAGCGCGAGCACCTGTTCCTGCTGGCGCGGCAGCGCCCGCCGCGCACGCGGGGGCCGGTGCCGGCGCAGGTCACCCCACGGCTGCGGCGCGTACTCGACGCCTTGCCGTTGAGCCCGGCCTACGTCAAGACCGCCACCTGGGACGTGCTGGCCTGGAACCGCGCCGCCAGCGTGGTGCTCACCGACTACGGCCAGCTGCCGCCGGCCGAGCGCAACATCCTGCACCTGGTGTTCTGCCGGCCCGGCGCACCGGAGACCATGCCCGACTGGGAACGGGTCGCGCGCTTCGCCGTGGCCACCTTCCGCGCCGAGACCGCGCGCGCCGGCGGCGCCGTCGCCCAGCGCGCCGAGCAACTGGTCGCCGAACTCGGCCAGGCCAGCCCGCGCTTCCGCGAGCTGTGGAGCGAACGCGACGTGCGCAGCCATGGCGAAGGCAGCAAGACCATCCACAAGCCCGGCCGCGAACGGATCAGCCTGGAATATTCCGCCTTCGCCGTCGATGGCCAACCCGACCTCGGCCTGGTGGTGTACACCGCGTCCACCCCGCAGGATGCCGCGCGTATCGCGGCGTTGCTGGAGGACACGCAGGACGCGGGCAGCTAGATCGTCCTGGCGGCGGGTGCGGGACACGCATCGGCGGAGCGGCCGGCCGCGAACTGAACTGCTTCCTGGGTATCGTGTTGACAGCACAGACACCCGCTCGACAATAGAACCGTACGGCTTTGCTTTTTTGCACCCGGCGCTGGAGCAGTGTTCCGGGCAACGTGGCGGCAGCGACGACCTGCCGCTGCCGCAGTGTGTGGTTCCGTGCGTCCCCTAAGTGCCTTGCCACCTCCCGCCAGGCCTCCCCATGACGCCTCACCATTCCGCCCCTTCCGATCCTTCCGATCCTCCGTCCGCATTGCAACCGGGCGAGCAGGCGCTGTTCGGGGCGGCTCTCACTGCCCCGCGGCGCAATCCGCGTGTTGTGCGTTACAGAGTTCTGAGGCGCGGCGCAGTTGTGCCTCGCTCAACGGCGGCGGGCGGGCGACCGCAGCCTGGACCTGGTCCGGCGCGCCGGTAAGGGCGTGCAGGCCCTTGGCGGCCTTGCCTGCCACGTAGTAGATGCCGAGCGCGAGGTAGCCGCCGCCCTGGCTCACCTGCTCCACCGAGGGCGGTGGCCGCCAGTCCTTGTCGAAGCGGTTGGGTTGGATGCTGACCGGATTCTTGAAGCGGTACAGGTCCAGCGGCTGCTCCTCGTCCGGCGGCAGCGCGCGCACTTCGTCGAGGGTCTGGATGTCCTGCTGCGGTGGGCCGCTCGCGGCCTGCGGCGGATCGCTCGCTGCGGGCGCCGGGTCGGGGTCGGCCTGCTGCGCATGCGCTTGCGCGAGCACGCCAAGCAGCACTGCGGCAGCGAAGAAACGCGCGGCATTGCACATCGAGATCGGTCCTTTCCCATGCATGGCCATGGCAGGCCTGAGCTTACGGCCGGTGGCTGAACGTCGCCATCGCGACGGCGGGACGACGCGCCCCGCCGGCAGCGCCGCCCGTCCGCAACGCGCTCATGCCGCCTGCAACGGCTGCAGGCACAACCAGATGGCGCACCAGTGCGACAGCGCGCCGCCCAGCACGTGCGCGTGCCAGATGGCGCGGTTGTAGACCATCGACTTGCGCACGTAGAAGCCCACGCCGACGGTGTAGAACATGCCGCCGGCGGCGATGAACCAGAGCACGGCGCTGTCCAGGCTGGCCATCAGCGGCTTGATCGCGACGATGCCGGCCCAGCCCAGCAACAGGTAGATCGCCACCCAGAAGCCCTTGCTGATGCCGGGCAGGAACAGTTTGGCGAACACGCCGAACAGCGCCACACCCCACACCGCCAGGGTCATCGACCAGACCCAGGCGCCGGACAGCGCCAGCACGAACAGCGGGGTGTAGGAGCCGGCGATCATCACGAAGATGCCGGCGTGGTCGAGCTTGCGCAGGATCGGCTGGCGCTGCGGCGGGGCGAAGTTGTAGGCCGCCGAGCAGGCGAACATCACCAGCATCCCCAGCGCGTAGACGCAGGTGGCCAGGAGCAGCGCGTGGTTGGCGTGGGGGCGCCAGACCAGCATGGCGCCGCCGACGATGGACAGCAGCAGGCCGGCGGCGTGCACGATCAGGTCGGCGCGGCGGGCACCGGCGGTCTTGTAGTGCGCGGCGATGGCGGGGGCAGGCACGGACAAGGCGAGTCTTCGGCGCGCCGGGGGGACGGCGCCGCTGCGCGAGAGGGGAGCACAGGATACGCGCTGGCCGCGACGATCAGGTCAGCGTCGCCGGACCGCGAACGCCGTGGCCGGCAGGCATCGCGCCAGCGGTGGCGTACCGCGACGGGCTAGGCCGCGATGCGCTCGATCTTCCCGGCCTGCGCGCCCAATGCGCGCCGCGCCTGTTCCAGGTCGTAGTCCGCCTGCAGGCCGAGCCAGAAGCGCTCGCTGGTACCGAGCGCGGCGGCCAGCCGGATCGCGCTGTCGGCGGTGACGCTGCGCTTGCCCAGCACGATTTCGTTGATGCGCCGCGGCGGCACGCCTGCAGCGCGCGCCAGCGCGTTCTGGCTGATGCCCAGCGGGGTCAGGAATTCCTCCAGAAGGACATCGCCGGGGTGAATGTTGGGCAGAGTCTTCATGGCAGCTCGATGGTCAGTGGTCGTCGACGATTTCCACGTTCGGCGCATCGCCGTCCTTCCACTGGAAGCGCACGCGCCATTGGTCGTTGATCCGGATGCTGTACTGGCCCTTGCGGTTTCCCTTCAACGCTTCCAGGCGGTTGGCCGGCGGGACACGCAGGTCGTCCAGCGCGGCCGCGCTGTTGAGCATGCGCGGCTTGCGCCGCGCCACGACCTGGATATCGGCCGGCAATCGCCGGGACGGCGTGCCCTGCCAGATCTTTTCGGCTTCCTTGTCGACAAAGGTCCGGATCACCCGCCAACCATAACGCCACTCGTCATATGGCGCAGCCGTCATGGCGATCCCCGCTGCGTTTCGTCAGGCTGGCTGAATCCGCTCAGCCAGCCGCCCTCGCCCGGTCGGCCGCCGTCTCATACCCTGAGACGCCTTTCCGCTTCCCTGTCCCGCTTTGAGAGCCGTTCCGATGCCCGCCCACGCCCTAGCCCGCCGCACCGAGGACGCCGAGCGCGCCCTGTCCACCACCGGCGGGGAGCCTTCGCGCGACGGCGCGCTGCTGACCGAGCGGCTGGAGCGGCGCTACCACGACCGCATCACCGGCAGCTTCATGATTCCCGGCCGCGCGGGCCGCTATGCGCCGATCCCGGACGACGTGCCGGCGGCGCTGGCCGCGGCGCTGAAGGCGCGCGGCATCGAACAGCTGTACAGCCACCAGGCGCAGGCCTGGGAGGCGGCGCAGCGCGGGGAGCATGTGGCCATCGTCACCCCCACCGCGTCGGGCAAGTCGCTGTGCTACACGCTGCCGGTGGTGGCCGCGGCGATGACCGCGCAGGCCAAGGCGCTGTACCTGTTCCCGACCAAGGCACTGGCGCAGGACCAGGTGGCCGAGCTGCTGGAACTCAACCGCGCCGGCGAGCTGGGGGTGAAGGCCTTCACCTTCGACGGCGACACCCCGGGCGACGCGCGCCAGGCGATCCGCCTGCACGGCGACATCGTGGTCAGCAACCCGGACATGCTGCACCAGGCGATCCTGCCGCACCACACCAAGTGGGCGCAGTTCTTCGAGAACCTGCGCTACGTGGTGATCGACGAGATCCACACCTACCGCGGCGTGTTCGGCAGCCACGTCACCAACGTGCTGCGCCGGCTCAAGCGCATCTGCGCGTTCTACGGGGTGAACCCGCAGTTCATCCTGTGCTCGGCCACCATCGGCAATCCGCGCGCGCACGCCGAGGCGCTGATCGAGCAGCGCGTGCATGCGATCACCGAGTCCGGCGCGCCGTCCGGCGACAAGCACGTGCTGCTGTGGAACCCGCCGGTGGTCAACGCCGACCTGGGCCTGCGCGCGTCGGCGCGCTCGCAGAGCAACCGCATCGCGCGCATCGCGATCAAGTCCGGGCTGAAGACGCTGGTGTTCGCGCAGACCCGGCTGATGGTGGAGGTGCTGACCAAGTACCTGAAGGACATCTTCGACCACGACCCGCGCAAGCCGCCGCGCATCCGCGCCTACCGCGGCGGCTACCTGCCCACCGAGCGCCGCGAGGCCGAGCGCGCGATGCGTGCCGGCAGCATCGACGGCATCGTCTCCACCTCGGCGCTGGAGCTGGGCGTGGACATCGGTTCGCTGGACGTGGTGGTGCTCAACGGCTATCCGGGCAGCGTCGCCGCGACCTGGCAGCGCTTCGGCCGCGCCGGACGCCGCCAGCAGCCGTCGCTGGGCGTGCTGGTGGCCAGCTCGCAACCGCTGGACCAGTACGTGGTGCGGCATCCGGACTTCTTCGCCGACGCCTCGCCCGAACACGCGCGCACCGCGCCGGACCAGCCGCTGATCCTGTTCGACCACATCCGCTGCGCCGCGTTCGAGCTGACCTTCGTCGCCGGCGAGGCGTTCGGGCCGGTGGACCCGGAGGTGTTCCTGCAGGCGCTGGCCGAGAGCGAGGTGGTGCACCAGGAGGGCGAGCGCTGGGAGTGGATCGCCGACAGCTACCCGGCCAACGCGGTGAGCCTGCGCTCGGTCGCCGACGGCAACTTCGTGGTGGTCGACAAGACCGACGGCAAGCAGCAGATCATCGCCGAGGTGGACTATTCCGCCGCCGCGCTGACCCTGTACGAAGGCGCGATCCACATGGTGCAGAGCACCCCGTACCAGGTGGAGAAGCTGGACTGGGAAGGACGCAAGGCCTACGTCACCCGCACCCACGTGGACTACTACACCGACAGCATCGACTTCACCAAGCTCAAGGTGCTGGACCGCTTCGACGGCGGCGCGGCCGGGCGCGGCGACAGCCACCACGGCGAGGTGCACGTGGTGCGGCGCGTGGCCGGCTACAAGAAGATCCGCTACTACACCCACGAGAACATCGGCTACGGCCCGGTCACCCTGCCCGACCAGGAACTGCACACCACCGCGGTGTGGTGGCAGCTGCCGCAGGCCACGCTGCTGAAGGCGTTCGCCTCCAAGCAGGACGCGCTGGACGGCTTCCTCGGCGCGGCCTACGCGCTGCACGTGGTGGCGACGGTGGCGGTGATGGCCGACGCGCGCGACCTGCAGAAGGCGGTGGGCGACGGCGACGGCGCCTGGTTCGCGATGGCCGACGCCAAGGGCCGCGGCCAGCTGCGCGGCGGCGACAACGGCGAGCCGGTCGGCGTGGAACTGCAGCAGTTCGTGCCCACCGTGTACCTGTACGACAACTTCCCCGGCGGCGTGGGCCTGAGCGAACCGCTGTGGCAGCGCCAGGGCGAGTTGGTGCAGCGCGCGCGCGAACTGGTGCAGCGCTGCGACTGCGTGGCCGGCTGCCCGGCCTGCGTCGGCCCGGTGCTGGCCGCGCAGGAGGAAAGCGCGACCACGCCGAAGGCGCTGGCCTTGCACGTGCTGCGCCTGCTGCTGGAGGACGTGGCGCTGGACGAAGAGACCACCGCGATCGACGGCGACCTCGACGCGCTGCCGGAGTGGAGCGCATGAGCATCAGCCTCGAACGCCTGCGCGCGCTGCGCAAGCAGGCCGGCGATGCGAGCGTGGACGCGCCGCGCGCGCCGGTGCAAACACCGGCGCAAACACCGACGCGAACACCGACTCAGGCGCCGAGCGCCCGGCCGATCGGCAGTGCGATCGCCGCGGGTGGGGTGGCGCCTGCGCTCGCGCGTGCAGCGGCGCCCGCCGGCGGCTCCACGTTGCTGCGCAAGCCGCGCGGGACGGACGCGGCGCCCATCCCGTCCACGCCACGCGCGCCCGCGCCCGGCGGCGAGGCCGCGACCGCCGTGGCGCCGCCGATCGCGATCGAACCATTCGACCAGCGCGGCGCCGACGTCGCCTCGCTGCGGCGCCTGCTCGGCCTGCGCGAACGCACGGTGGCGCCGGCCGCGGCGCCGCGCAAGCCGCAGGCGGCCGACCGCCACCTGCCCGGCGTGGAGATCGCGCCCGGCCTGCACCTGATCGAAGCGTTCCTGCCGCAGCCGATCCCGGCCAGCGCGCTGTCGCTGGCCTTCGCCCGGCGCGAGGACGCGGTGCAGCCGTCGGACCTGCTGTTCTTCGACACCGAGACCACCGGCCTGGCCGGCGGCACCGGCACCCGCGCCTTCATGATCGGCGCGGCCGACTGGTACCTGCATCCTGTCGACGGCCCCGGCCTGCGCATCCGCCAGTTGATGATGGCCACGATGGGCGCGGAGAAGGCCATGCTGGAGGCGTTCCGCGCCTGGCTGGCGCCGACCACGGTGCTGTCCAGCTACAACGGCCGCTGCTACGACGCGCCGCTGCTGAAGACCCGCTACCGGCTGGCGCGCTGCGCCGATCCGCTGTCGGCGCTGGACCACGTGGACCTGCTGCACCCCACCCGCCGCCGCTACCGCGGCACCTGGGAGAACTGCAAGCTGGCCACGATCGAGCGCCAGTTGCTGCGCATCGTGCGCGAGGACGACCTGCCCGGCTCCGAAGCCCCGGCCGCCTGGCTGGGCTACCTGCGCGGCGGCAGCGCGCGCAACCTGCGCCGCGTCGCCGCGCACAACCACCAGGACGTGGTGACCCTGGCCCTGCTGCTGCAGCGCCTGGTCGACGCAGAGGCCGAGGACCGCGAAGTGGTGCCCTGCATCGAGGCGCCGTAGGCAGGCGTGCTTCGCTGGCGAAAGCCTGTTTAAGCGTCATGCCGTGTCGGGGGTACGGCGCGAAAGCGTCTCGCTTGATTCGGAAGCACGAGGCTTGGCTCGTACCTCGTCCATGTCCCCGGGCGACCTTCACTTAAAAGGAAGCCACGGTCCGATTGGAACAGGGCAATCGATGCCCGACAACCGCCCTAGATCTCCCGCACCGCAGTCTCGATCCGCCACGCCGCGAATTCGCCTTCGAACTCGGCCAGGCTCAGCAGGCCCATGCACGCATGCGCGCCCACCGGCAACGCCGCGCCGGCGGCCAGCTTGCGCACCAGCAGGATCGCGGCCAGGCACGGGATCTCCGGGCCGTGCAGGGTCGGCGCGGTCAGTTCCCAGCACAGGGCGTGCGGGCGGCCGTCGTTGTGTCCGCGCAACTGCACCGACATGCCGCCGAGGTCGCTGCCGAAGCGGTCGAACCAGCGCCCGGCGCGCGCGAACGCCGCCGCCAGCGCCTGCATCGGCAACGGCACGCCGAGCCCGCGCAGGCGCGCGAGCGCGGCCAGGCAGCGCTGCAGGAACGGCAGCTCCAGCGCCGCGCGGAAACGCACGCTGCGCACGCCGGGATAGCGCGCCACCAGCAGGTCGTGGTCGGGCACGTCGCAGGGCGCGGCCAGGCGCGGGGCGAGCCGCGCGAACGCGACCGGCTGCGGCGCGGCCCACCCGCGCGTCCGCTGCCAACGCCCATCGCACCACCAGTCGAACGGCTGGCCGCAATACGACAGCACCGCGCGCACCGTGGCCATGCCCAACGGCGTGGCCTGCGCCGGCGCGATGACCAGGTCGATGTCGTGCAGCTGCGAAAAGCGCGGGCGCAGCGCGTCGACCACCGCGCTGGACAGCGCCGGCAGGGTGCTGGCGCCGCTGATCGCGCTGCGTCCGGCCTGCCGCGCCAGCGCATCGAGCGCGGCGGGAAAATCGCGCACGAAGGCGCGGCCGTCGGCCAGGTCGATGTAGTGCATGCCGGCCTGCAGGCAGGCGCGAGCGACCGCGTAGTCCTGGCCCTGGAACGGTCCGGCGGTGTGCACGACGATGTCCGCGCCGGTGGCGGCCAGCTGCGCCGGGAAGTCCGCCGCCGCGGTATCCAGGCGGCACAGCGCGACGCCGCCCAGGTCGGCGCCGGCCAGATTGTCGGCCGCGGCTGCGGGGTGGCGCCCGGCCGCGATCACCTGCAGCGTCGGGGTCGCCGCCAGCGCGCGCACGATGCGCGCGCCGAAATGGCCATAGCCCCCCAGTACCACCACCTTGCAAACTGCCATCGCGTCCCTGCTCGTCCTGTCGGCGTCGGCGGCGATTATCCGCGCAGCGCCGGCACGCAGGAATGACTCAGCCGCCGATCGGCGTGGCCAGCCCCTGCGCGATGGCCTGCCGGATCAGTTCCTCGGCCTGCTGCCGCGCGCGCAGGCTGGCGTCGGCCTGCTGCTTGCCCAGCTCGGCCTGCTGCAGGCCCAGTTGCGCCTGCTGCCGGGCCAGGGCCTGGAGCTGTTCGCCCAACGCGTCGTGGCGCATCCGTTCGCTCGCCCGCAGCGCCGCCGTGCGGGCGCGCTGCGCCTGGTCGCCGGCTGCGCGGCTGGCGGCGACCGCCGCCTCGGCCTGGCGCGTCGCGCTGTCGGTCAGCTGCTCGCTCAACTGCGCCATGCGCTCGCCCAGTTCGCCCTGGCGATCGCCGAGATCGCCTTGGCGGTCGCCCAGCGCGGCCTGCGTCTCGGCCAGGCGCAGGCTCTGTGCGTGCAGCGCCTGGAAGCGCGCCAGCGCGGCCGGATCGCGGACCACGTAGCGGCGGCCGTCATGCCGGAACCACAGCAGCGCGCCGCCGTCGCCGGCCAGGCGGTTCGCCTCGCGCAGGTCGTCCAGCGAGGCGTCCATCAGGTTGTGCCCATCCTGCACCAGCACGTAGGCGTCCTCGCCGTCGTGCCGGGAGAGCGTGGTGCGGCCGTGGGTGACCAGCGCCTCGGCGGGTGCGGGCGCGGCGGGTGCCGCCGGGGCGGCCGGCGGCGATGGCGCGGCAGGCGGCTCGGGGACTGTCGACGCGGCGGCAGGGGCGGGCCGCGCCAGCACGCTGGCGACGATCGACGTCGCCGCCGGGGCGGCCGGGGCCGGGGCCGAGGCCTCCGCGGGCACCGCCGGGGTGGCCGGCGCGGCGGCTGGCGCCGGCGCCGACGCTGCAACTGCCGGGACCGGCTTGGCGACCAGGCGCAGCGGCATGACCCCGGCCAGCGCGATGGCGGCGGTGATCAGGCCGGCGCCGAGACGGGAGAACGAGGCCGTGCTCTGCAGCATCAGCAGGCGCCGCTTCAGGCTGACGAAGCTCGGCGAGGCGCTGGCGACGCCGGCCGCCGGCCGCGGCGCCACGCCCAGCTGCACCAGCAGGCGCGCGTAGTTGTGCCGGCAGTGCCGGTGCCCGGCGACCACCGCCGCATCGCAGGCGGCCTCGCGGGCCAGTGCGTACTCGCGCACCGCCAGGTGCACCAGCGGGTGGAAGAAGAACAGGTGCTGCGCCAGTGCCGGCAGCAAGCCCCACCACAGGTCGCGGCGCTGCAGGTGCACCAGTTCGTGGGTCAGCGCCATGTCCAGGTCGTCGGCGTGCAGCGCCGCCAGGCGCCGCGCCGGCAGCAGCAGCACCGGCCGCCACGGCCCGATCAGCTGCGGCGAGTCGATCTGCGCGGACAGCCGCAGCTGCGGTGGCTGGCGCAGGCCGTGCGCCTCGGCGGCCAGGCGCAAGGCGCCGAGCAAGCTGGCGTCGGTGCACGGCGTGGCCGCGTGCACGAGGTGCCGGCTGGCGCGGTAGGCGGCGCCGCTGCGCAGCGCGCCGAGCAGCACGCCGGCCAGCCACAGCGCGACCAATGCCTGCGCCCAGGACAGCGGCGCCGCGGCAGAGGCAGCCTGCGGCGCGGCGGCGGCGGCGGCGGCGGACGGCGCCGTCGTCGCGGCGGCCGGTTCCTGCAGCGAGGCCGCCGGCAACGCCGCAACGGCCTGCAGCGCCGGCGCCGGCGCGGCCGGCAGCACCGGCAGGCTCAGCGCGCCGGCCCACAGCAGGCCGAGCACGGTCTGCGCGCCGACCAGCCACCACAGCCGGCAGCGCGTGGCCGCCGGCAAGGCCGGCAGCCAGCGGCACAGCGCCCAGATCGCTGCGACCAACACCGCCGCCTGCACGCTGGTGGCCAGCAGCCGCGACAGCAGGGTCTCGAACAAGCTCGTCCCGAAGATCGCGTGCATGTCTCAGTCCTCGCGCCGTTGCGATTGCAGTTTGGCCACCAGGGCCTCGAGTTCGGCCAGCTCGTCGTCGCTGACCTCCGCGCGCTGCGACATCCACGCCACGAACGGCGACACCGAGCCCTGCAGGGTCTTCTCGACGAAGCTGCCGACCGCGCTGCGCACCACGTCGTCCTGGCCGGCGGTGGCGGCGTAGCGGTACACGCCCTGCACCTGGCGCCGGCGCAGATAGGCCTTGGCGCGCAGCCGCTCCATCATCGTCAGCACGGTGGAGCGGGCCAGCCCTCGCGCCTCGCCGAAGGCGGCGGCGACTTCGCCGACGCTGGCCTCGCCCTGTTCGGCGATGTACTGCAGCAGGGCCAGCTCCTGGTCCCCGATCGATTTGCGCCGCATCCGCCCGCTCCTGGTGACTACAACTGTCGCCAAACTACCCGTGACGACAACTGTCGTCAATAGGCCGGTGGTCATTGCCGGCGGCGGCCGCACCGGTCCACGCACGGGGACCGACCGCGCCGCACCGAAGACAGGACATAAACGTTGACAACTCGTATGCCACCTAACATAATTGCTAGATGGCTAACAAAACCACCGCGATCCATCACGACTCCGTCGGCGCCTGGGCGAAGCGGTGCTACATGGCTGGCCGTGCCGCGATGGAAGCGATGCTCCGCCCATATGACCTCGGAACGACGCAGTGGTACGTGCTGCATCGGCTCGCGCACGACGGCCCGACCATGCAGCGCGAACTAGTGAAGGCGCTCCAGGTCGAGCGCGCCACCTTGAGCGCGATCATCGGCGCGCTGGTCCGCAAGGGGCTTGTCGAGCAGGTGCCTGATCGTGTCGACCAAAGACAGAAACTGCTGCGGATGACGGCGGCGGGCACCGCGTTATGGAAGGAACTGCCCGATCTGGAGGTCATCCATGACGTGGCATTCAAGGGCCTGGATGACGCGGCCATCGCTGCCGCCGTCCAGGTGCTCCAAACCGCTACCGAACGCCTCGAACACTTCATAGACAGGAGCTGAGACGTGAGCGTCTTGATCACTGGTGCAACCGGGCTGGTCGGCGCCCGGCTGGTTCCCCGCCTCGTGGAGGCGGGCGTGGATTGCCGCGCGCTGGTGCGCGGCGGGAAAGAGGTTCCTGCCGGCGCAACGCCGGTGGCGGGCGATCTGTTCGATCCCTCGGCGCTCACGCAGGCCGTGGAGGGCATCTCGTCGGTCATCCATCTTGCGGCGGTCTTCCGCAGCCAGGACACCGACCTCATCTGGAAGAGCAATCTGGAGGGGACGCGCAACCTCATCGCTGCCGTCAAGGCCCATGCACCGCGTGCCCGCTTCATCATTGCGAGCACAAGCAACGTCTACGCCATGGAGAGCGCACATCCCGGGCGCGAGGACGACGCGGTCGATCCGAAACAGGCGTATCCGGCCAGCAAGGTCGCGGCCGAGAAAGAGCTACGGGACAGCGGACTCGCTTGGGCCGTCCTCCGCTTGCCTTTCGTCTACGGCGACCGGGACGGTCACCTTGAGCAATTGCCCAAGCATGCCATCGCCGGAAGATGGCACCCGGCAAAGCGGATCAGCACGATCCACCATCGCGACATCGCCATCGCCTTCCGCCTCGCCCTGAACGGTGCGTTCGACGGCCGCATCGTCAACATTTCCGACGAGGCGCCAACGTCGATTTACGAACTGGCCGCGTTGGCGGGAGAAACGCTGGAATCCTCGTCCGAGCCGATGGAGAACCCGTGGCACCTCCATGTCGATGGCTCGCTTGCACGCAGCCTCGGCTTCCAGCCCAGCGTGAGAACGGTCTACCAGGCGGTACAAGAGCAGCTGATGTGACCGGGCGCCGGCGGCGTCCGATCGTGCCGACACGGTCTGCGGGCGCCTGTCACAGCCATGGGCATCAGGTGTCGGCGCGTCGCCCTGGCATTGCGCCTGTGCCGCCGCGATCTTCGGCTTGCCGGCCCGGCACTGGCGCGCTGGAACCGCAGGCGCCACCGCACGATCAGGACGAAGCGCGCAGCAGCCTGGCGTGCGTCGCCGGCGGCATGCCGAACAGGCGCGCGTAGTCGCGGCTGAACTGCGACGGGCTGTCGTAGCCGACCTGGAACCCGGCGCTGGCGGCATCCAGCGCATTGCCGACCATCAGCCGGCGCGCCTCCTGCATGCGCAACTGGGTGCGGAATTCGATCGGGCTCAACGAGGTGACCGCCTTGAAGTGCTGGTGGAACGTGGAGCGGCTCATGCCCGCGATCTCCGCGGCCTCCTCGATGCGGCAGGCGCCGCGGAAGTGGGTGCGGATCCAGACGATGGCGCGGGCGATGTGGTTGAGCCGGCTGTCGGCCTGCGCCATGTGCCGGATGACGCCGCCTTCGGGCCCGGTGAGCAGGCGGTACAGGATCTCGCGAATGGTGAGCGGCGCCAGCGCCTCGATGTCGCGCGGGGTGTCCAGCAGGCTGGCCAGGCGCACGACCGCGTCCAGCAGCGCCGGCGTGGTCTGGTTGAGGGTCAGCCCCATCGGCGTGGCGGCCGCCGCGTCGGCCATGGGCGGGTGGCGGATGGCGAGTTCGCCCAGTTCGGCCAGGTCCAGATCCAGTTGCAGGCTGAGATACGGCGCCGCGGCGCTGGCCTCGATCACCGAGCCCATGATCGGCAGGCCGACGGAGGCGACCAGGTAGCGCGCCGGGTCGTAGACGTAGCTGGTGGTCCCCAGCATCGCGCGCTTGCGCCCCTGCGCGACGAAGCACACGGTCGGCTCGTAGATCACCGGCATGGGCAGGGTCGGCATCGACGCGCGGATGAGCTTCACGCCGGGCAGGCGGCCATCGAACGTGCCGTCGTGCGGTGCGTGGCGGGCGATGAGGTCGGTCAGCGTGCGCAGGGTCATGTCCGTGTTATTCCACATCCGCCGCCGCCGTGGAAGCGCGCCGCGGCCCGCACCGGACGATCGTGCAAGCATTCCGGACAAGCCGGCTATCGCCCCGGGCCGCCCCGGCGCAACCATGGCGCCTCGCACTTTCCAGGAGCGCCTGCCCATGAACGCCCCCTCTTCCCTCTCCCAGTACCGCCTGCTCGGCCGCTCGGGCCTGCGCGTCTCGCCGCTCGCGCTGGGCACCATGACCTTCGGCCAGGACTGGGGCTGGGGCGCCGACCACGCCGAAGCCAAGCGCATCTTCGACGCCTACACCGAGCGCGGCGGCAATTTCGTCGACACCGCGGTCAACTACACCAACGGCGCGTCCGAGCGCATCCTCGGCGCGCTGCTGAAGGACAGGCGCGAGCGCATCGTGCTGGCCACCAAGTTCACCATGGCGCGCGACGCGGCCAACATCAATTCCGGCGGCAATCACCGCTTCAACCTGGTGCGGTCGGTCGAGACCAGCCTGCGCCAGCTCGATACCGAGCGCATCGACCTGTTCTATCTGCACGCGTGGGACTTCACCACCGCGCCCGACGAGGTGATGCGCGGGCTCGACGACCTGGTCCGCGCCGGCAAGATCGTCTATGCCGGCATCTGCAACACGCCGGCATGGCGGGTGGCGCAGATGCAGACGCTTGCCGACCTGCGCGGCTGGTCGCCCTTCGTCGCGCTGCAGATCGGCTACAGCCTGGTCGAGCGCACGGTCGAACACGAACTGCTGCCGATGGCCCAGGCGATGGGCTTGGGCGTGCTGCCCTGGTCGCCGCTGGGCGGCGGCATCCTGACCGGCAAGTACGGCCGCGCGGACCTGACCGACGACAACGACGCGGATGTGTCGGCGACCCGCAAGGGCGTCATCGCCTCCTCGGGCCATCTCAACGCGCGTGCGCTGGACATCGCCGACGTCGTCGGCCAGATCGCCGGGGAACTGGGCGTGTCGCGCTCGCAGGTGGCGCTGGCGTGGACGCTGCAGCACCCGGCCGTGGTCGCGCCGGTGATGGGCGCGCGCACGCTGCAGCAGGCCGAAGACAACTTCGGCGCGCTGGAGGTGGTGTTCGACGAGGACCAGCTCCGCCGCCTCGACCAGGCCAGCGCGGTCGCGCCGATCTTCCCGGAGAACTTCATCGGCCGGCCGATGGGCCAGCAGCTGATCTTCGGCACCTCCACCGTGCAGGGCCGGAGGTGAGGCCATGGCATGCATCGGCACCAAGGCAGCAACGACCATCCTCGCCGCGCTCGTGCTGGCGGCTTCGGCATGCGGGCCGGCGCGGGTGAACGCCGCGCCGGCGGCGGTACCGGCGGCCGCGCAGACCGAGCGCAACCGGCAGGCCGTCAGCGCCGCGTTCGAGCGCTGGGCCGAGGGCAGCCCGGGCTTCTTCGACGAGCTGCTCGCCCGCGACGTCGTCTGGACGATCGAAGGCTCCGGCCCGAGCGCGGGCACCTATCGCGGCCGCGACGCGTTCATGGCGCAGGCCGTGCGCCCCTTCGCCATCCGCTTGCGCGAGCCGGTGCGGCCGGTCTCCAGACGGATCTGGGCCGACGGCGACCACGTCATCGTGCACTGGGAGGGCCGGGCCGTCGCGCGCGACGGCCGCCCCTACCGCAATCGCTACGCGTGGATCTTCCGCATGGCGGACGGGAAGGCCGTCGAGGCGCACGCCTTCCTCGACCTTGCCGCCTACGACGACGTGCTGCGCCGCATTCCCGCACGCGAGCGTGCGCAGTGAAGCGCGCGAACGCACCACGGTGCGGGCTGGTGGCGGCGCTCGCCGCCGCCGCGGTTGCCGTCGCCAGCGCGCAGCCCGCCGCATCCGGCACGTCCCCCTCCGCTGTACCGACGCAACGAGGCCAGACCATGCAACACCATCCGTATCTGGGCATGTGGGTCACGGCCGATGGCCATGTCCGCCAGGAACTGCTGCCCAACGGCCGCTACGACGAAGCGCGCGGATCGCGCCAGAGCGCCTACCAGGGCCGCTACGCCATCGACGGCAACCACATCGACTACTGGGACGACACCGGCTTCACCGCCGACGGCACCTTCGTCGGCCAGGACGAACTGCACCACGGCGGGATGGTGTTCCATCGCGAGAAATAGCGGGCGTGCGCAGAGCGGTGGCGCGACGGCGCCGCCTGCGCGCGCCGCATCCCGATCGCCGCATTCAGGGTCTCCGCCGTTCACGTCGAACCGACGCCGCCGCGATTAGAAGTTCGTAGACAACGCGCGAGGCCGCAACCGCACAGCGACCGGCCTGCGCAGCGTCGATCGACAGCCGGCGACGTATCCACGCCCTCGGCGCTTCCCATCGTGAGCAGGAGCACCAGCATGAGCGACGACAAGAACAAATCCGGTTCCCCGGACCGGGACCGCATCAATGTCAACGAAGACTACGAGCTGCAGTACTGGACCAAGACGCTCGGCGTCTCCGCCGACGAACTGCGTGCGGCGGTCGAGGCGGTAGGTCCGACGGCCAAGGCGGTTCGCGCGCACCTGGGCAAGTAGCGTGTCCGGGCCCGTGCGATGAGTCTTGCCGAATACCGCCGCAAGCGCAGCTTCGACAAGACCAGGGAGCCGGAGCCGGGCAAGGCGTTGCCCAAGGGGCAGCGCCCGATCTTCGTGGTGCAGCTGCACCACGCCAGCCGCCGCCACTACGACTTCCGGCTGCAGGTCGGCGATGCGCTCAAGAGCTGGGCGGTGCCGAAGGGCCCGAGCTACGACCCGCAGGTCAAGCGCATGGCGGTGGAGGTCGAGGACCATCCGGTCGACTACGCCGCCTTCGAGGGCGAGATCCCCAAGGGCGAGTACGGCGGCGGGCACGTGGCGCAGTTCGACCACGGCGTGTGGACCACTGACGGCGATCCCGAAGCGCAGCTGGCCAAGGGCCACCTGCGCTTCGAACTGTTCGGGACCAAGCTCAAGGGCGGCTGGCACCTGGTGCGGTCCGGCAAGCCGGCGCGCCAGCCGCAATGGCTGCTGTTCAAGGAAGACGATGCCTTCGCCAGCGACGTGGAGGCGGACGACCTGCTCGCCGACGTGACCGCGCCGCCGCCGGAGGACCTCAAGCGCGCCGGCGCGGGCAAGGCGGACAAGCGCAAGGCGCTGACCGCCATCGCGCTCCCGCGCAAGGCGAAGAAGACCGACTGGGCGAAGCGCGCCCTGGCCCTGCCCAAGGCCAAGCGCGCCGCCGCGCCATCCGGGCCGTTCGAAGCGCAACTGGCCAAACTGGGCGAAGCCCCGCCCAAGGGCGAGCACTGGATCCACGAGATCAAGTGGGACGGCTACCGGATCCTGGCCACTGTCGCCGACGGCGCGGTGCGCCTGTGGTCGCGCAATGCGATCGAATGGACCGACAAGATTCCCGAGGTTCGCGATGCCATCGCCGCGCTGGGGCTGACCTCCGCGGCACTGGACGGCGAGCTGATCGCCGGCAAGGGCACCAAGGAGGACTTCAACCTGCTGCAGGCGGTGCTGTCCGGCGAACGCCAGGCCGCGCTGGCGCTGGCGCTGTTCGATCTGCTGCACGTCGACGGCGTGGATATCGCCGATACGCCGCTGGCCGCGCGCAAGGCCCTGCTGCAGGAACTGCTGCACGGCGCCGACGCGCACCTGGCCTTCAGTTCGCACATCGAAGGCGATGGCGAGGCCGCCTTCCGGGTAGCGGGGGAGCAGCACTTCGAGGGCATCATTTCCAAGCGCGCCGACCGCGGCTATCACGGCGGCCGCAGCGAGGACTGGCGCAAGACCAAGCAGCTGGTCTCCGACGAGTTCGCTGTGGTCGGCTACACCGCGCCCAAGGGCAGCCGTTCCGGCTTCGGCTCGCTGCTGCTGGCCCGGCCCGACCCGCAGCACGGCTGGCTGTACGCCGGCCGCGTGGGCTCGGGCTTTTCCGATACCTTGCTGCGCGAGGTGACCAAACTGATCGGCAAGGCCGGCGGCAAGACCCCGACCGCCCACGTGCCCACCACCGAAACCGATCTGCGCGCGGCCACATGGTTCGCGCCGCGCTTCGTGGTGGAAGTGTTCTACCGCGGCATCGGCGGCCAGCAGCTGCTGCGCCAGGCCTCGCTGAAGGCGGTACGGCCGGACAAGGACGTCGCCGACCTGCGCGATTCGGATCGCGCGGCGCCGGACGCGCCGGCAACGCAAGCAGCGGCGCCGGCACCGGCGGCGAAGGGCCGCCGCAAACCCGGCGGCGGCGATGACGGCGGGCGCGTGCCGCCGGCGCTGTCCAGCCCCGGCAAGATCATCTTCCCCGACATCGGCGCCACCAAGCAGGAGGTGTGGGACTACTACAGCGCGGTCATGGACCACCTGCTGCCGGAAATCGCCGGCCGGCCGCTGTCGATCATCCGTTGCCCCAGCGGCGCCGAACGGCCGTGCTTCTTCCAGAAGCACCACACCGCGGGCCTGGAACTGGTGTCCTCGGTGCGCCTGAAGGAGGAGGCCGGCAACAACGCCTACTACCTGGTGGTCAACGATGCCGCCGGCTTGCTGGAACTGGTGCAGTTCAACGCGCTGGAATTCCATCCGTGGGGGTCGTACGCCGAGCGTCCCGATTCGGCCAACCGGGTGGTGTTCGACCTGGATCCCGGCCCCGACGTGCCGTTCGCCGAGGTCAAGCAGGCGGCCACGGACATCCGCAAGCTGCTCGCGCAGCTGGAACTGGAGTCCTTCCTGCGGGTCTCCGGCGGCAAGGGCCTGCACGTGGTGGTGCCGCTCGCGCCGGGCTGCGACTGGGACCTGACCAAGCGCTTCGCGCACGGCTTCGCCGACGCGCTGGCGCAGTCGCAACCCGAGCGCTTCCTGGCCACCGCGACCAAGCGCCTGCGCAACAAGCGCATCTTCGTCGACTACCTGCGCAACGGGCGCGGCGCCACCGCGGTGGCCTCGTATTCGCTGCGCGGGCGTCCCGGCGCGCCGGTCGCGATGCCGCTGGCCTGGAGCGAGCTGCCCAAGCTGCATCGCGCCGACGCGTTCAAGATGCGCGAGGTGCCGGCCAAGCTGAAGCGGCGCCGCAAGGATCCGTGGGAGGGCATCGGCGACGTGCGGCAGAACCTCGCGCGCTGGGCCTCGTCGGAGGAATAGCCGCCGGGCGCGCCGCCGCGGCGGACAACGGGGCGCGGCGCCGCCGGCCCCGTCGCGTGCCTCAGCCCTGCGGCCCGCCCATCACCGGCAGGATCGCGCCACTGATGTAGCTGGCGGTGATCGGCGAGGCCAGGAACACGTAGGCCGGCGACAGTTCCTCCGGCTGCGCCGGGCGCCCCATCGCGCTGCTCTTGCCGAACTCGGCCACGTCCTCGGCGGACTTGTCGGCCGGGTTCAGCGGCGTCCACACCGGGCCCGGTGCGACCGCGTTGACGCGAATGCCACGGGGCTGCAGCTGGCTGGCCAGGGCCATGGTGAAGGCGTGGATCGCGCCCTTGGTCGCCGAGTAGTCGAGCAGCGACTTGCTGCCGAACAGGCCGGTCTCCGAACCGCTGTTGATGATCGCCGCGCCGCGCTTGAGATGCGGCAACGCCGCGCGCGCCATGTGGAAATAGCCGGCGATGTTGGTCTGCAGGGTCTCCTGCAGGTGTTCGTCGCTGAGCTCTTCCAGGGAATGGCAATGCAGCTGGAAGGCGGCGTTGTTGACCAGCACGTCGAGCCCGCCGAACGCGCGCACGGTCTGCGCCACCGCGTCCGCGCAGAACGCCGGGTCCTTCACGTCGCCGGCGATGGTCAGGCAGCGGCGGCCCTCCTTCTCCACATGCGCGCGGGTCACCTCGGCATCCTCGTGCTCGTCCAGGTACAGCACCGCCACGTCGGCGCCCTCGCGCGCGAACAGCACCGCCACCGCGCGGCCGATGCCGGAATCGGCGCCGGTGACGATCGCGCTCATGCCGCGCAGCTTGCCGCTGCCCACGTAGTCCGGCGCCTCGAAACGCGGTTGCAGCGCCAGGTCCTGCTCCTTGCCGGGCTTGCGCAGGTGCTGCTTGGGCATCGTCTCCGGCTGCTTGCGCGTTCCGGCCTGGGTCGGCGCGGACTTCTTGGCCTTGGCCTTGGATTGCGCCTCGCTGGCGTCGATCTCGCGCTGCAGGGCGCGCTGCTTCTGCGCGGTCTTGTCGGCGCCGGCGGAACCGGCCGGCTTGGCCGCGGCGGCGGTCTTGGACGGGGCGGACTTGGAGGCGGCGGGACGTTTGCTGGAGGCCATTGGCATTGCTCCGGTACGTGGAAGGAGGCGGCAGCGGCAAGCGCGGCGCGATGGGTGATCGGGATGGGCCAGCCGGCGACGCGCTAGACGCAGGCAACGCTGCCTTCGATCGTGCGGCAGCCGCAGTGCGCGCCGTGCGTGGCGACGGTCGGGATCGCACGTCTCGACGCACCGGAGGCGCCGCGCGATGCGCCCTGGATCAGCACGAAGGTGGCGTCGTCGCCGCAGACATCGCAGGTGGCCATGATCGGCTCCGGTTTGGCTGGGAAGCGCAGTCTGGCCAAGCCCGCGGCCACGTCGGGTGAAAGCGGGCGCGGCGCTCTTCATGCCGCGCAAACATCCGCCGCGACAGGCTCGCGCTATCCGCAGAAGGAGACACCCCATGAACCGCCCCACGCTCGCCCCCGCCGTCGCGCTCGCCGCCAGCCTGCTGCTTGGCGCCTGCAGTACCACCCAGATCGCCCAGGTGCAGCCGATCGACGGCGTCATCTCCGGCCAGTGCCACGTCGACAAGGTCCGCGGCGCGGTGGGCCTGGCCGCCGCGCAGACCACCGTCGAACGCGCCCGCGTCGACAGCGACAGCCTGCAGGTGCAGGTGGTGAACAGCAGCGTGGACCGCAGCGGCGCCACCGCCAGCGGCGTGGACAGCGCGACCCGCGGCGCCGGCGAGAGCGGCGGCGAGCGCCTGACCATCGAGGTCGGCCCGTACAACAACATCACCACGCTTTATTGCGGTTGAGCGCGTATCTCCGCCGACGCGGCGGAGGCGCCGGCGTGTAGCGGCGCAATGCCGCTGCACGCCGACAGCAGAGCGGCGTTGGCTGGTCTCGCGCCGCCCATTGCGATAGGCGGCAGCGGCAAGCCTGTCGCGACTGAAGTCGCTCCCCATGCCGTCGTCGAGCCGACGCGGCCGCTGGCGGCCGCAGGCTGGCTCGTAGCTCCACTCCTGCATCCGCTACCGGCTCTCGTGCTCGACCTGTCCGGTCGCCGCCCGCAGCGGCGCCGCTTCGCTCAGGCGCGCCGGCGCGGGCGTGCAGCCTCGCCCGGCGCCGCGCGCCGGCCCACCCGGCGCGGCGTCGCCGATGTCGCCACTGTTCCTGCCGCCTTGGAGCGCGCCTTCGCCTTGCCCGTGCCCTTGGCGGCCTTGGCCGCCTTGCGGGTCGCCGCGCGCGCCTGCGCCAGGTATTTCAGCGTCACCAGGTCCCATTGCCGCTCGCCGCGCACACGCTCGCACAGGCCGTGCAGGTCGCCGCAGCGCCAGCCGTCGAACACGCACGGATCGATGTAGGCCTTGCGGCACACCGCCGGGGTGTTGCCCAGCGCATCGGCCACCTCGCGGATCACCGCGTTCTGCGCCAGCTTCAGCGCGCGCTCGCTGCTGGGCTCGGGCAACGGCAGCTGCGCCAGCCGCTGCAGCGCGGCGCGGGTGCCGCCCCAGGTGCGGAAGTCCTTGGCGGTGAAGCTCTCGCCCATCGCCTCGCGCAGGTAGTCGTTGACCTCGCCCGAATCCACCGGCTGCAGGGTGCCGTCGTCGTCGCGGTACTGGAACAGCGCCTGCCCCGGCAGTTGCTGGCAGCCGCGGATCAGCTTGACCAGCTGCACGTCGTCGACCTCGATGTCGTGCTCCTGCCCGCCCTTGCCGCGGAACTTCAGCCGCGCGCGGCCGCCCTTGACGAACTCCATGTGCCGGTTGCGCAGCGTGGTCAGGCCATAGGAGCGGTTGCTGCGCGCGTATTCGGCGTTGCCCACGCGCACCAGGGTCTCGGCCATCAGCGCCACCACCATCGCCAGCACCTTGTCGCGCGGGTAGCCGGGCAGCGCCAGGTCGCGGCGCAGGCGCCGGCGCAGCCGCGGCAGCGCCTGGCCGAAGGCCATGATCCGCTCGAACTTGCCGTCGCCGCGCACCTGCGCCCAGTCGGCGTGGTAGCGGTACTGCTTGCGCCGCCGCGCGTCGCGGCCGGTGGCCTGCACGTGGCCGTTGGCCTTGGTGCAGATCCACACCTCGGTATAGGCCGGCGGGATCGCCAGCTGGCGGATGCGCTGCAGGGTCTGCGCATCGCGCACCGGGCTGCCGTCGGGCATACGGTAGCCGAAGCCCTTGCCGGCGCGGCGGCGGGTGATGCCGGGCTCGTGGTCGCTGACGTAGACCAGGCCGGCGCTGCTGGCGGCCTGCCGGGCCTGCAGCGCGCGGGCCGCCTCGGCGGCATCGGTGGAGCGGGAAGCCTTGGTCATCGAAAAACCGCGCGCGGCGAGGGGAGCGGGGATTGTCGGCAGCGCCGCGGCTAGGCCGCGTCAATGCCGGCGCGGTTAACGAAGCGCGAACGCGGATTCGCCGATGCTGTCGGCTTATGCTGGACCTCTTCTCCCCTCGACTCCTGGAGCCCCGATGAGCAATTTCCTTTCTTCTCGTCCGTCCGCGCGTGCCGGCCTGTTCGGCGCGGCGTGCCTGGCGCTGGCATTGGCCGCGTGCAGCGCGCCGCCGCCGGACGAGCAGGAACAGGTCGCCGCCAAGGCACAGCAGGCCGCCGAACAGGCCGCCAAGCCCAATCCGGCCAGCGCGCCGGAGGCCCCGCCGGTCGGCACCTGCGACGCCTCGCAGGCGCAGGGCCTGGTCGGCCAGCCCGCGGAAAAGGCGCTGGTGGACCAGGCGCGCATCGATACCGGGTCCAAGAGCGTGCGGGTGCTGACCCCGAACCAGATGGTGACGATGGAATTCAACGGCGAGCGCCTGAACATCGAGGTCGACGCCAAGAACGTGGTCACCGGCGTGCGCTGCGGCTGACCCCACGCCGCGGCCGGCGCAGCGGGTTCGCCGCCCGCGCCGGCCATGGCTACGGTTGCAGCTGCAACCGTGTATTGCGGCACCGCACCAACTGTGCTTTAGTCGATGTTCCGGTGACCTCAAGATGCGCTCCAGGACAGAGCGGGGGCGAGTGTCGCCGCGTTCCTTCGGATCGCTTTTCAGAGGCAGACATGGCCCCCCGCAACCGCCACGGGCTCTACGACCCCCAAGACGAACGCGATGCCTGCGGTTTCGGCATGGTCGCGCAGCTCGACGACCAACCGTCGCGGGCGCTCGTCGATACCGCCATCGCCGCGCTGTCGCGGATGACCCACCGTGGCGGCGTCGCCGCCGACGGCCTGACCGGCGACGGCTGCGGCCTGCTGATCCGCAAACCCGACACGTTCCTGCGCGCGCTGGCGCGCGATGCCGGCCTGGCGGTGGGCGCGCGCTTCGCCGCCGGCCAGGTGTTCATGCCGCGCGACGACGCGGACGCCGCCGCGCGCTGCCGCCAGGTGCTGGAAGAGGAACTGGTCCGCGCCGGCACCCAGCCGCGCGGCTGGCGCGTCACTCCCACCGACGATTCGGTGTGCGGGCAGCTGGCCAAGGACACCTTGCCGCACATCGAGCAGGTGTTCGTCGATGCCGGCGCCGAGCACGGCGAAGAGGCGTTCGCGCTGGCCCTGTTCCTGGCGCGCCGCCGCGCCGAGCAGCGCCTGCGCGACGTCGCCGACTTCTACGTCACCACGCTCTCGCCCAACGGCATCAGCTACAAGGGCATGGTGCTGCCGGACAAGCTCAGCACCTTCTACCCGGACCTGCAGCGCAGCGACCTGGCCTCCAGCGCGATCGTGTTCCACCAGCGCTTCTCGACCAACACGCTGCCGCGCTGGCCGCTGGCGCACCCGTTCCGGCTGCTCGCGCACAACGGCGAGATCAACACCATCGAGGGCAACCGGCACTGGGCGCAGGCGCGCAGCAAGGTATGGAAGACCCCGCGCTTCGACATCGCCGAGTTCGACCCGGTGATCTCGATGCACGGCTCCGATTCGCAGAGCCTGGACAACATGCTCGAGCTGCTGGTCGCCGGCGGCATGGACCTGCTGCAGGCGCTGCGCATCCTGGTGCCGCCGGCGACCCAGTCGCTGGAGTTCAAGGACGCCGACCTGGCCGCGTTCTACGAGTTCTACGGGCTCAACACCGAGCCGTGGGACGGCCCGGCCGGCATCGTCGCCTGCGACGGCCGCTACGCGGCGTGCATGCTCGACCGCAACGGGCTGCGCCCGGCGCGCTGGATGCTGACCTCCGACCGCCATTTCCTGGTCGCCTCCGAGGCCGGCGTGTGGGAACTGCCGGCCGAGCGCGTGACCCGCAAGGGCAAGCTCGGCCCGGGCGAGATGATGGCCATCGACCTCAAGCGCGGCGACCTGCTCGACTCGGACGCGATCGACCGCATCAACCGCGGCCGCGCCCCGTACAAGCAGTGGCTGCAGCAGGGCGTGACCTATCTGCAGACCGAGCTGATCGACCCCTCGCTGGTCGAGGAGCCGTTCGACGAGCGCACCCTGCGCAGCTACCACAAGCTGTTCCAGCTCAGCACCGAGGAAGTGGAGCAGGTGCTGCGGCCGCTGGCCGAGACCGAGCAGGAAGCCACCGGCTCGATGGGCGACGACACCCCGATGGCGGTGCTCAGCCGCCACACCCGGCCGCTGTACGACTATTTCCGCCAGGCGTTCGCGCAGGTCACCAACCCGCCGATCGATCCGCTGCGCGAAGACTGCGTGATGTCGCTGACCACCCAGCTCGGCAAGGAGACCAACATCTTCCATGCCGGCCCGGAGACGGTGAACCACGTCATCCTCAATTCGCCGGTGCTCAGCCAGCGCAAGCTGCGCCAGCTGCTGAAGATGGAGCAGTACCAGACCCGCAACGCGCAGATCGACCTGTCCTACAGCGTCGAGGAAGGCCTCAAGGCCGGCCTGGAGCGGATCTGCGCACAGGCCGAGCAGGCCGCGCGCGACGGCAAGGTCATGCTGCTGCTGACCGACCGCTACCCGGTGCCGGAACGGCCGATGGCGCATGCGCTGCTGGCCACCGGCGCGGTGCACCACCATCTCTCGCGCGCGGGCCTGCGCTGCGACGTCAACCTGATCATCGAGACCGGCACCGCGCGCGACCCGCACCACATGGCCTGCCTGCTCGGGTTCGGCGCCACCGCGGTGTATCCGTACCTGGCCTACCAGACCCTGTTCGACCTGGGCCGGCGCGGCATCCTGCTGCTGAAGACCGGCGGCGAGCAGGCGCAGATCGGCCGCAAGTACCGCAAGGGCATCTACAAGGGCCTGTCCAAGATCATCTCCAAGATGGGCATCTGCACCATCGCCAGCTACCGCGGCGCGCAGCTGTTCGAGATCGTCGGGCTGGACCCGGACGTGGTGCAGCTGTGCTTCCCGGACACCGCCTCGCGCATCGGCGGGGTGAACCTGGCGCGGCTGGACACCGAGGCGCGGCAGCTGGCCGCGCGCGCCTGGAACGACCTGCTCAAGCCGGAAGTGGGCGGCCTGCTCAAGTACGTGCACGGCGGCGAGTACCACATGTACAACCCGGACGTGGTGCTGACCCTGCAGCGCGCCACGCGCAGCGGCGCGCAGGCCGATTGGGCGGCGTACGCCGAGGCGGTGCATTCGCGCCCGCCGTCGGCGCTGCGCGACCTGCTGCAGCTCAAGCGCGCCGAGGTGCCGACCCCGCTGGATGAAGTGGCCCCGGCATCGGACCTGCTGCGCCGCTTCGACACCGCCGCGATCAGCCTGGGCGCGCTGTCGCCCGAGGCGCACGAGGCGCTGGCGATCGCGATGAACCGTCTCGGCGGGCGCAGCAACTCCGGCGAAGGCGGCGAAGACCCGGCGCGCTACGGCACCGACAAGCGTTCCAAGATCAAGCAGGTGGCCTCCGGCCGCTTCGGCGTCACCCCCGAGTACCTGGTCAACGCCGAAGTGCTGCAGATCAAGGTCGCGCAGGGCGCCAAGCCCGGCGAAGGCGGCCAGCTGCCCGGGCACAAGGTCAACGAACTGATCGCGCGGCTGCGCTACGCCAAGCCGGGCATCGGCCTGATCTCGCCGCCGCCGCACCACGACATCTATTCGATCGAGGACCTGGCGCAGCTGATCTACGACCTCAAGCAGGTCAACCCGACCGCGCTGGTGTCGGTAAAGCTGGTCAGCCATGCCGGCGTGGGCACCATCGCCGCCGGCGTGGTCAAGGCCGGCGCCGACCTGATCACCGTGTCCGGCCACGACGGCGGCACCGGCGCTAGCCCGGTCAGCTCGATCCGCTACGCCGGGGTGCCGTGGGAGCTGGGCGTGGCCGAGTCGCACCAGGCGCTGGTCGCCAACAACCTGCGCGACCGCACCATCCTGCAGACCGACGGCGGCCTGAAGACCGGCCTGGACGTGGTCAAGGCCGCGATCCTGGGCGCGGACAGCTTCGGCTTCGGCACCGGCCCGATGATCGTGCTGGGCTGCAAGTACCTGCGCATCTGCCACCTCAACAACTGCGCCACCGGCGTGGCCACGCAGGACGAGCGCCTGCGCGCGAACTACTTCACCGGCCTGCCCGAGCGCGTGGAGAACTTTTTCCGGCTGCTATCGGAGGAAGTGCGGCAGTGGCTGTCGTACCTGGGCGCGCGCTCGCTGGACGAGATCGTCGGCCGCACCGAACTGCTCGAGCAGCTGGACGTGTCGCCGCGCGAAGGCGTGCGCGTGGACCTGTCGCGGCTGCTCAAGGACGTGCGCTACGACGGCGGCCACTGCGCGGCGCAGCGCCTGTACGAATCGCCGGACAGCCTGGCCACGCAGATGGACGGCCTGCTCGCCGAGGCGATCGCCAACAAGACCGGCGGCGAGCACCGCTTCCTGATCCACAACACCGACCGCTCGATCGGCGCGCGCCTGTCTGGCGCCATCGCCCGCACGCACGGCAACCACGGCATGGACGACGCGCCGCTGACCCTGCGCTTCCGCGGCTCGGCCGGGCAGAGCTTCGGCGCGTTCAACGCCGGCGGCCTGCAGCTGGAGCTGGAAGGCGAGGCCAACGACTACGTCGGCAAGGGCATGGCCGGCGGCCGCCTGGTGGTGCGCCCGCCGCGCGGGGCGCGCTTCGAGGCGCGCAACACCGCGATCATCGGCAACACCTGCCTGTACGGCGCCACCGGCGGCGAGCTGTACGCCGCCGGCCGCGCCGGCGAGCGCTTCGGCGTGCGCAACTCCGGCGCGCTGGCGGTGATCGAAGGCGCCGGCGACCACTGCTGCGAGTACATGACCGACGGCATCGTGCTGGTGCTGGGAAAGGTCGGGCTCAATTTCGGCGCCGGCTTCACCGGCGGGCTGGCCTACGTGCTCGACGTGGACCGCGATTTCGTCGACCGCTACAACCACGAACTGATCGACATCCACCGCATCTCCGCCGAAGGCTTCGAAAGCCACCGCCAGCACCTGCACAAGCTGATCAGCCGCCATCGCGAACTGACCGGCAGCATCTGGGCGCAGCAGATCCTCGACGAGTTCCGCGACTACGTCGGCAAGTTCTGGCTGGTCAAGCCGAAGGCGGCGAGCATCGAGTCGCTGACCGAGTCGTTGCGGCGCGCCGCCTGATGGCGGCACGCCGCAACGACCGGGATTGGGGATTGGGGATTCGGGATTCGTCCGGCCCCAGCGATCTCTCCCGGCATTTGCGAATCCCCAATCCCCAATTCCGAATCCCAGCCCTATGAGCCGCAAACAAGCCTTCCAGTTCCTCGACCTGCCCCGGCAGATGCCGCAGCGCATCCCGGTGGAACTGCGCACGTCCGGCGACTGGAACGAGCTGTACGGCAAGTTCGACAAGGCCGACGCGCAGTACCAGGCCGGGCGCTGCCTGGATTGCGGCAATCCGTACTGCAGCTGGAAATGCCCGGTGCACAACGCGATCCCGCAGTGGCTGCAGCTGGTGCAGGAGAACCGCATCGAGGAAGCGGCGGCGCTGTGCCACAGCACCAATCCGCTGCCGGAAGTGTGCGGCCGGGTGTGCCCGCAGGACCGCCTGTGCGAAGGCAGCTGCACGCTGGAGGAATTCGGCGCGGTCACCATCGGCGCGGTGGAGAAGTACATCGTCGACACCGCGCTCAACAACGGCTGGCGCCCGGACCTGAGCCAGGTCGAGGCCACCGGCAAGCGCGTGGCGGTGATCGGCGCCGGCCCGGCCGGGCTCAGCTGCGCCGACCGCCTGGTCCGCGCCGGCATCCACGCGGTTGTGTACGACCGCTACGAACAGATCGGCGGCCTGCTGCAGTTCGGCATCCCCAGCTTCAAGCTCGACAAGAGCGTGATCGGCAAGCGCCGCGAGGTGCTCGAAGGCATGGGCGTGGAGTTCCGCCTGGGCGTGGAGATCGGCCGCGACGTGAGCCTGGAACAGCTGCTCGGCGAATACGACGCGGTGTTCCTCGGCACCGGCGCCTACCGCTACACCGACGGCGGCCTGGCCGGCCAGGACCTGCCCGGGGTACTGCCGGCGCTGCCGTTCCTGGTGCAGAACAGCCGCATCGTCGGCGGCAACGATCCGTGGGGCCGGCCGATCGCCGGCTGGGAAGACACGATCGCGCTGCCGGACCTGAGCGGCAAGCGCGTGGTGGTGCTGGGCGGCGGCGACACCGGCATGGACTGCGTGCGCAGCGCGATCCGCCTGGGCGCGGCCAAGGTCACCTGCGCCTACCGCCGCGACGAAGCCAACATGCCCGGCTCGGCGCGCGAAGTGGCCAACGCGCGCGAGGAAGGCGTGCGCTTCCTGTTCAACCGCCAGCCGCTGGCGGTGGAAGCCGATGCCGCCGGCAAGCTGGCCGGCGTGCGCGTGGTGCAGACCCGCCTCGGCGAACCCGACGCGCAGGGCCGCCAGGCCGCGGTGCCGGTCGAGGGCAGCGAATCGCTGCTGGACGCGGACGTGGTGATCATCGCCTTCGGTTTCTCGCCGAGCGTGCCCGAATGGCTGGCCGCGCAGGGCGTGGAAGGCACCGCCAACGGCCGCATCCTGGCCGGCGGCGACGCGCGCCTGCCCTACCAGACCACCAACCCGAAGCTGTTCGCCGGCGGCGACGCGGTGCGCGGCGCCGACCTGGTGGTCACCGCCGTGGCCGAAGGCCGCGACGCGGCCGCCAGCATCGCCGAATGGATCGGCAACCGCCTGCCGGTGACCACCCAGGCCGCGGCCTGAAACCGAGATCGATCGCGCGCTGAGTGGCGCGCCAGCGTTGCCGGCTGCGCGCGCGGTCGGCAACCCCTCTGTGGGAGCGACTTCAGTCGCGACGAGCGGAGCGACGAAACTTGATCGCATCAGGCAGCGCCCAGGGCCGAAGCCTCTCCCAAAAGCAGGCCCATCAGTTACCGAAGCTTCCTGCAGGAGCGGCTTCAGCCGCGACGATCGGCGTCGGAACGCCGTACGGCCCAACTGTCTGTCGGGGCTGAAGCTCTCCTACAAGTGCACCCAGCAGGCGCAGAAGACCCCTTGTAGGAGCGGCTTCAGCCGCGACGAGCGGCGTCGGGACCTGTGCGGTCCGGCCATCTGGCGGGCTGAAACTCCTCCCACAGCCCCTCGATGCCATGCCAGGCAACTCTCAGGCTGCAACGACGCTAACGACGCTCCCCGAGCCACGCAGCCACCGCCCATTCACCGCTGCCGGGCACCGACACAACGCCGTCTTTCGCGCGAGTGAATGTCCCGCTAACGCGCCGGCGCCTAGGCTGGCCGCTGCGGTGCGATCCGCGCACCCTTGCACTGCCGGTCCCTCCCCTTGATGGCAAAACGGCATCCTCCCCTCTCTCCAGGAAGCTCCCCCATGTCGCTTTCCTCCCTGTGGTCGTCGCGGTTGCGTCCCCTCGCTCCCGCCGTGTTCCTGCTCGCCGCCGCCTTCGGCGCGTCCGCCCAGGACGGCAAAGGCGTGCTCAAGTACGCCGGCGTCAATCTCTCCGGCGCCGAATTCAACTCCGGCAAGAAGCCGGGCAAGCTGTACAAGGACTACACCTACCCGGCCGCCTCCGACTACGGCTACTTCGCCGGCAAGGGCATGAACATCGTGCGCCTGCCGTTCCTGTGGGAACGCCTGCAGCCCACCGCCAAGGGCGACTTCGACCCCGCGCAGCTGGCGCAGATCAAGAAGGCGGTGGCGCAGGCCAAGGCCAGCGGCATGCACCTGATCCTGGACCCGCACAACTACGCCAAGTACAACGGCGCGCTGATCGGCAGCGCCGGCGCGCCGGCGGACGTGTTCGCCGACCTGTGGCGGCGCCTGGCGACCGAGTTCAAGGGCGAGGACACCGTCGTCTTCGGCCTGATGAACGAACCCAACGCGGTTTCCTCCACCGACTGGGCCGGGGCCGCGCAGGCCGCGATCAACGCGATCCGCAAGACCGGGGCCAAGAACCTGATCCTGGTGCCCGGCACCGCCTACTCCGGCGCGCACAGCTGGCGCAGCACCTACTACGGCACTTCCAATGCGGTGGCGCTGCAGCCGCTGAAGGATCCGGGCAATCGCATGGCCTTCGAGGCGCACCAGTACCTGGACAAGGACAACAGCGGCACCAAGGGCGAGTGCGTCAGCGCCACCGCCGGCGTCGAGAAACTGTCCGGCTTCGTCAGCTGGCTGCGCGAAAACAAGAAGGTCGGCTTCATCGGCGAGTTCGCCACCGGCGACAACCCGGTCTGCAACGACGCGCTGGAAGGCATGCTCAGCTACATGGAAAAGAACAACGACGTGATCGTCGGCTGGACCTGGTGGGCGGCCGGGGCGTGGTGGAAGAACGATTACCCGTTCAACGTGCAACCCGGCAAGGACGGCAGCGACAAGCCGCAGATGTCGATCCTGTCCAGGCACGCGCGCAAGATCACCGGGAAGTAAGCGGGCGCTGCCGGGCGCAATGCCCGGTTCGCCATGGCGGCATGCGCGGCCCGCGCATCCGGGCCGCGTCCGCGCTTGCGCATGCCGACCGGTGCACGCGCGGCGGACCGCCGCTCCACGCCTGCGCGCAGCGGCGCATCTGCGAACGTGCATGCCCGCCGGCGTGGTCGAGAACCAGTGCGCGTTCACCGTGCCACGCCCCGCACAGATCCAGCCCTGCGCGCCCGCCGTCCGTGGTGGCGGTCGCGCGAATGCAGTACGGTGCAGCAGGCGTACCGTTCGCCACCAGCGCGTCGCCGTCCACTCGGCCCGCCGCGATGCGTCGGCGCGCGTCCCCCCGCTGATCCAGAAGAGGCCCACCATGGTTCGTTCGTCGCCGCGCCTGCGCGCGATGCGTCTGGCGCTGCTGCTGGCCCTGCTCGCCGTGCTGCCGCAGTTGCATGCACAGGACAGGCTGAAACTGGCCGGCGTCAATCTGTCCGGCGCGGAGATCGCGTCCGCCAAGAAGCCCGGCGTGCCCAACGTCGACTATTTCTATCCGGCCGATGCCGACTACGCCTATTTCGCCGGCAAGGGCATGAACGTCGTGCGCCTGCCGGTGCTGTGGGAACGCCTGCAACCCGGCGCGCAGGGCCGGCTGGACGCGGCGCAGGTGGCGCTGATCAGGACGGCGGCCAAGCAGGCCAGGGCGCGCCGGATGTACCTGATCGTGGACATCCACAACTACGCCAGCTACTACGGCCACAAGATCGGCAGCGCAGCGGTGCCGATCAAGACCTTCAGCGACCTGTGGCAACGCCTGGCGCGCGAGTTCAAGGACGACGACACCGTGGTGTTCGGCCTGATGAACGAACCGAACAACATCTCGCCCGGCCTGTGGGCCGCCGCCGCCCAGGCCGCGGTCGACGCGATCCGCGTCACCGGCGCGCGCAACCTGATCCTGGTGCCGGGCGCGCTGTGGAGCGGCGCGCACAGCTGGTACTCGACCGTGGCCGGCGAGTCCAACGCCACCGCGCTGGCCTCGCTGTACGACCCGCTCAAGCGCATGGCGATCGAAGTGCACCAGTATCTGGACAGCGACTCCAGCGGCACCAGCGCCGTCTGCGTGAACGGCAGCATCGGCGCCGAGCGCCTGCGCAGCTTCACCGGCTGGCTGCGCGCCACCGGGCACGTCGGCTTCCTGGGCGAGTTCGGCGCGGCCGACAATGCCGCCTGCAGGCAGGCGCTGGACGGCATGCTCGGCTACATCGAGCAGAACCGCGCGGTGTGGCTGGGCTGGAGCTATTGGGCCGGCGGCGCCTGGTGGCGGCAGGACTATCCGTTCAACGTGCAGCCCGGCAAGGACGGCCGCGACAAGCCGCAGATGTCGATCCTGTCGAACCGGGCAAAGCGCATCACGCGCTGACGCATACGCCACGCACCTTCGCGCCCAATCCGGCGCGATGGCGCTGCGCGCGCAGTGGTGGCCGTGGATGCATGCCGGACAAGCAGCGCGCCGCCACGCCGGCGGCGCGCGTGCGTAGAACGCGCGCGCCACGCGCTTGACGCGCCGGCCGCGCCAGCGCTGGCATGACGATTGCAACCAACGGGACTCCCGTCGCCCACGCATCGTCGCGGCGGCGCCGCTCGCTGTCCCCACGAATGAGGCAATCTCCATGCAACGCGATTCCCGTCCCATCGCACCCGCGCGCTGGCTGCTGCGCGCATCACTGTGCCTGGCGCTGGCCGCCTGGATCCCGGGCGCCATCGCCCAGAACGCGCTGCGCTATGCCGGGGTCAACCTGGCCGGCGCCGAATTCAACTCGGCGAAGAAGCCGGGCGTGGTGTTCAAGGACTACGTCTATCCGGCCGACAGCGCCTACGCCTACGTCGCCGCGCAAGGCATGAACATCGTGCGCCTGCCGTTCCTGTGGGAGCGCCTGCAGCCGGTCGCCAACGGCGAACTGGACGCCGCGCAGCTGGGCTACCTGCGCACCGCGGTGGAGCGCGCCAGGAACCATGGCCTGCGGCTGATCCTGGACCCGCACAACTACGCCAAGTACTACGGCGTGCGGATCGGCGGCGACCAGGTGCCGGCCAGCGCGCTGGCCGACTTATGGCGACGCCTGAGCATCGAATTCGGCAACGACGACACCGTGATCTTCGGGCTGATGAACGAGCCCAACGGCGTCGCCTCCGGCGACTGGGCCGCCACCGCGCAACTGGCGATCGACGCGATCCGCGGCACCGGCGCCTATAACCTGATCCTGGTGCCGGGCACCGCGTTCACCGGCGCGCACAGCTGGTACAGCGGCTGGTACGGCGTGTCCAACGCGCAGGCGATGGTGTCGATCGAGGATCCGGCCGAGAACCTGGCATTCGAGGTGCACCAGTACCTGGATGCGGACTCCTCCGGCACCAGCGCCGCCTGCGTCAGCGCCACCGTCGGCTCGGAGAGGCTGCAGGGCTTCACCCTTTGGCTGCGCGCCAACGGCTATCGCGGCTTCCTCGGCGAATTCGGCGCCAGCAGCGACGCCACCTGCATGGCCGCGCTCGACGGCATGCTCGGCTACATGCACGACAACGCCGACGTATGGATGGGCTGGACCGCATGGTCGGCGGGCGCCTGGTGGAAGACCGATTACGTCTTCAGCCTGCAACCGGGCAAGGACGGCGCCGACAAGCCGCAGATGGGCGTGCTGGCGGCGCGGGCGAAGCAGGTTACACAGTAGCCGGGATTGGGGATCGGGGATTGGTGGGTGTGGCGCGAGGTGAGGCTTGCGTCGTGTCGGCATGCTGGCGCTGCTGACGGCGGCGTTGCACGAGGATGCGGATGGCGGGCGGGTGCTTGTCATTGGCACTGGTGGCGCCATCTGCCGCGGCATCGGTGACCAGTTGACCGCCGCCGCCGCGATTGAGTCCGTACCGCGATCCGGCGAGACTGTCGCTCCTCCTCCGCACGGATCCACGTATGCGCCTGGGCCTGGCCGCCAACCGACTGCACCACCAGGGCAAGGACGCCGCCCTGTTCCGTTGGCTGCGCGCCTGCGAGGCCGGCATCCGCGAACTCCAGCTCGGCCTGCATGCGGTCGGCCGCACCCATGAGGCGATCGCGCGCGCCGGCCGGCTGTCCGGCTATGCGGGGCTCAAGCGCTATCCGTTCGGCCGCGAAGGCGGGCTGATGAAGCTGGTCGCCGAAGTGGTGGGCCTGGAAGGCGCCGAGCGCACGCTCGACGGGGCGATCTACTTCATCGATCCGGTCGACCCCTCCTCGATCTTTCCCGAGGCGATCGCGCTCAAGCGGCAGTGCGTGATCCACGGCAAGCCCTTCATCTCCACCGTGGCCAGCGCACGCGACTGGGTCGAGGTGGAACGCGTGCACGCCGGGCTGGCGGCCGACGCCGGCGCCGACGACCTGCACGCGCTGGAGCGCCAGACCCTGGCACTGATCGCGCACGATGCGATGAAGCCGCAGATGCTGGCCTTCGCCAGCGCGCACTTCGAGCTGCTGTCGCGCTTCGCCGAGCGCGTGGCCACCGGCACCACCGGCCAGCGCCTCAACGAACTGGCCTGGAGCCGCGGCTGGCCGCAGGGCCAGGACTGGGTGCATCGCTACCAGAGCGGCCCGATGGGCGGCGACGCGCAGATCGCCGACCGCGTGCTGGAGCGGCGCTGCCAACGCGCGATCTTCTTCGAGGACCCGCACGTGGCGCGCCAGCACGAAGCCGACATCCAGCTGCTGGAGCGCGCGGTGACCACGGTGACCGACAGCGCGGTCTGCATCACCTCGCCGCTGGTCGCCGCGCGCTGGGCGCAGGCAGCGGAGAAGCGGGCGACAGCGCCGGGCTGAGCGGTGCGTACATCGTCAGCTGCAACTTTCTCCTTGGCGCTTCGTGCGCCGCGCGTGCGCTGTGTCGCATCACGCATGGCGGCGCCATCGGTGGCCCGGCCCCGCATACGTGCGGTCAGATCTCCGGCGGCGCGGGACTGAAGCAATCTGGACGGCGGCGAGCGCCATCGGTAAAGCCCGTCGCGACTGAACTCGCTCCCACAGGTGGCATCGGCCGAGGGCGAATTTCCTTGGCAGTGCTCGCCGCCAATTCAGGCGGCAACGCCATTGCCGGCCGCGATGGCCGCGGCGGCTTCGGTGGCAGTGGCGGCAGTGGCGGCAGTGGCGGGCCCAGGATGTCCATGATGCGCACCACGGGCGCGATGCAGCGACCAGGCAGAATCCGGGCGCTCGGCGGGTTGTCGACTTGTTGGCGCAGGAAATGCCTGAGGAGCCGGCCCAGGCTGATGCCCCAGTAGCGGCCCATCGTGAGCGGTGCAACGATGTCTTAGCTTCCCGTTGACGTGCGCCGTTGTGCACCTGCGGCGTCCCCACGTTCTCCCATGCGCCCCACGGGCGTGTTAATCCCGACCCGGAGACGACTGCCTTGATACCTGCGCCAGCGCGTGCAGGTATCCAGGCTGTGCGCCGCCGTGCGGCCCAGCTCCGCGTGACCACGCTCACGGTCACCGCCGTGTCACGCCGATCGCCAACACTGCCGCGCTTATGCCGATCCAGGGGGATCCGATGTCGCGTTTCATCTTGCGCCTGCTGTTGGCAGGTGCCGTCGCGCTGTGCGCCGTCTCGTCCGCCACCGCGCAGGAGGCCGAGCGCCTGCGCGTGCATGGCTCCAACAGCCTGGCCGCGCGGTTGATGCCGGCGCTGGTCGAATCCTGGCTGCAGAGCATCGGCTACCGGCAGATCCAGCGCCGCCGCGTCGATGCGGCGACGCTGGAAATCTCCGCGCTGCGCGATGACATGCCGCTGGTGGTCGAGATCGGGGGCGCCGGTTCGGCCGCCGGCTTCGCCGACCTGATCCGCGGCGACGCCGAACTGGCGATGCTGGCGCGCGCGCCCGATGCGCGCGAGCGCGATGCCGCCTGGCAACTGGGCGACCTGTCCTCCCCGGACCAGAACTTCGTCGTGGCCCTGGACGGCGCGCGCGTGCTGGTCGCCGCCGACAACCCGCTGACCTCGCTCAGCCTGGCGCAATTGCGCGACATCCTCAGCGGCCGGCTGACGCGCTGGTCGCAACTCGGCGGCGCCGATCTGCCGATCGAGGTGCAGCGCAACGCGGCGAACAGCGGCCTGGGCGATTTCCTGCGCGAGCGCCTGCCGCTGCCGGCGACCGCGCAAGCGGCCTCGCAACGCATCCACCCCAGCCTGGCCGAGGCGGCACAGGCCGTGGCCGGTCGCCCGGCCGCATTGGCGATCGTGGGACTGACCACGCCGCTGCCGGCCGGCACCCGCGCGCTCGCCATCGCCGACGGCGGCATCGCCGTCGCGCCCACGCCGGCCAGCATCCGCGGCGAAGACTATCCGCTGGTGCAGCGCTACAGCCTGTACGGCGGGCAGATGATGTCGGCGCTCGGCCGCAGCCTGGCGCTGTATTCGGTCGGCGCGCAGGCGCAGCAGGTCGTGCGCCGGATCGGCCCGCTGCCGATGGGCATTGCGACCGATCCGACGCCGCAGACGGCCGCCGCCGCGAACGCGCCGCAGGCCGATGCCTACGCGCAGGCCGGCGCCGGCGCGCAACGCCTGACCACCACCTTGCGTTTCAGCCTGCAGTCGCTGAACTCGATGTTCGAGGCGCGCAGCGCGCAGGATCTGGACCGGGTGATTGCCTTCATGCAGCAGCCGGCAATGCGCGGCCGCGCCTTGGGCGTGATCGGCTTCGCCACGCCGGACTCGGCCAACCGCCTGTATCCGACCATCGCCAGCAACGACCGCGCCGACGTGGTCGCCGCCTATCTGTCCCAGCGCGGCATCGTGGTCAAACGCGCGCGTGGACTGGGCGCAGCGCGTCCACTGGTCGGCGGCGAAGGCGCGGCGGCCAAGGCGCGCAACGAACGCGTCGAGGTCTGGCTGCTGGACGCCGGGCGCTGACGCAAGGCGCAAGCTGAACAAAGCGCGCGCATATTCACTTGCTGCAGAACCCTCCGTTGGGAGCATGGCGCTTCTGGTCAAACGGAGCAACGTCATGAACGCCATCCATACGATCCCGTCCCGGCCGCTGCTGGCGATGTCGCTGTCGCTCGCGCTGGCCGTCGGCAGTGCCCAGGCCCAATCGCCGGCCCCCCCAGGGAGCGCCCCCCTGACCCAGGCGCAGGTGCAAGCGCTGCTGAGCGCGCAGGGCTACACCAAGCTGGACAAGCTGCACTTCGAGGACGGCCTGTGGAAGACGGAGGGCACGAGCGGCGATGGCAAGCGGGGCGAGGTGCGGGTGGGCCCGCGCGGCGGCCGTGTCTATGCGGAAGGGGTGCCGTCGAAGCTGAGCGAGGCGGAGGTGCGGGCGGCGCTGACGGCGTCAGGTTACTCGCAGGTGCACGACCTCAAGTACGAGGATGGGCTGTGGGAAGCGCAGGCGCACACGTCGACGGGTCAGCGGGTGGAGGTGTACGCGGATCCGACGGACGGCAGCGTGGTGAGCGCGCAGTCGGACTGAGCGCCGGCGCGTGCCTTTGCCTGTGCGCTTGAGGTTTCTGGCGGCCAATAAAAAATCCCCGTCCTTGGAGGGACGGGGATTTGGGGTAAAGCCCCTGGCGATGACCTACTCTCGCATGGCTTGAGCCACACTACCATCGGCGCAGCTGCGTTTCACTTCCGAGTTCGGGATGGGATCGGGTGGTTCCACAGCGCTAATTTCACCAGGGAGACGGTTGGAGTGTCGCCGGGTTGCTTGCTTCGGACGGGGCACGGATGTGCGTGGTCGAAGAAGGCAACTGGCGCCAGCCTCTCATAGGGTGTGACGTAGCGAGCGATTGGATAGCTATCGACGTGTGTCGTGCTAAGGGATGCTTGGAAGCACCTTGAGGTTATATGGTCAAGCCGCACGGATCATTAGTATCAGTTAGCTCAATGCATTGCTGCACTTACACACCTGACCTATCAACCACGTAGTCTACATGGTTCCTTAAGGGGCTTGTGCCCCGGGAAGTCTCATCTTGAGGCGCGCTTCCCGCTTAGATGCTTTCAGCGGTTATCGCTTCCGAACATAGCTACCCGGCAATGCCACTGGCGTGACAACCGGAACACCAGAGGTTCGTCCACTCCGGTCCTCTCGTACTAGGAGCAGCCCCTCTCAAACTTCCAACGCCCATGGCAGATAGGGACCGAACTGTCTCACGACGTTCTGAACCCAGCTCGCGTACCACTTTAAATGGCGAACAGCCATACCCTTGGGACCGACTACAGCCCCAGGATGTGATGAGCCGACATCGAGGTGCCAAACACCGCCGTCGATATGAACTCTTGGGCGGTATCAGCCTGTTATCCCCGGAGTACCTTTTATCCGTTGAGCGATGGCCCTTCCATACAGAACCACCGGATCACTAAGACCTACTTTCGTACCTGCTTGATCCGTCGATCTTGCAGTCAAGCACGCTTATGCCTTTGCACACAGTGCGCGATGTCCGACCGCGCTGAGCGTACCTTCGTGCTCCTCCGTTACTCTTTAGGAGGAGACCGCCCCAGTCAAACTACCCACCATACACGGTCCCCGATCCGGATTACGGACCTAGGTTAGAACGTCAAGCACGACAGGGTGGTATTTCAAGGATGGCTCCACCACAGCTAGCGCCATGGTTTCATAGCCTCCCACCTATCCTACACAGACGAACTCAACGTTCAGTGTAAAGCTATAGTAAAGGTTCACGGGGTCTTTCCGTCTTGCCACGGGAACGCTGCATCTTCACAGCGATTTCAATTTCACTGAGTCTCGGGTGGAGACAGCGCCGCTGTCGTTACGCCATTCGTGCAGGTCGGAACTTACCCGACAAGGAATTTCGCTACCTTAGGACCGTTATAGTTACGGCCGCCGTTTACTGGGGCTTCGATCAAGAGCTTCGCCTTGCGGCTGACCCCATCAATTAACCTTCCAGCACCGGGCAGGCGTCACACCCTATACGTCCACTTTCGTGTTTGCAGAGTGCTGTGTTTTTGATAAACAGTCGCAGCGGCCTGGTTTCTGCGACCCTCTTCAGCTATAGCTCGCATGAGCCACCAAAAAGGGTGCACCTTCTCCCGAAGTTACGGTGCCATGTTGCCTAGTTCCTTCACCCGAGTTCTCTCAAGCGCCTGAGAATTCTCATCCTACCCACCTGTGTCGGTTTACGGTACGGTCTGCGTAAGCTGAAGCTTAGGAGCTTTTCCTGGAAGCGTGGTATCAGTGACTTCGTCTAAAAGACTCGTCTCGGTGCTCGGTCTTAAAGGATCCCGGATTTGCCAAAGATCCAAACCTACCGCCTTTCCCCGGGACAACCAACGCCCGGTACACCTAACCTTCTCCGTCCCTCCATCGCACTTACGCGAGGTGCAGGAATATTAACCTGCTTCCCATCGACTACGGCTTTCGCCCTCGCCTTAGGGGCCGACTCACCCTGCGCCGATTAACGTTGCGCAAGGAAACCTTGGGCTTTCGGCGTGCGGGTTTTTCACCCGCATTATCGTTACTCATGTCAGCATTCGCACTTCCGATACCTCCAGCGGACTTCTCAATCCACCTTCGCAGGCTTACGGAACGCTCCTCTACCGCGCATCGCTTATCGCGATGCACCCCAAGCTTCGGTTCACTGCTTAGCCCCGTTAAATCTTCCGCGCAGACCGACTCGACCAGTGAGCTATTACGCTTTCTTTAAAGGGTGGCTGCTTCTAAGCCAACCTCCTGGCTGTCTGTGCCTTTCCACATCGTTTTCCACTTAGCAGTGAATTTGGGACCTTAGCTGTGGGTCTGGGTTGTTTCCCTTTTCACGACGGACGTTAGCACCCGCCGTGTGTCTCCCGGATAGTACGTACTGGTATTCGGAGTTTGCAATGGTTTGGTAAGTCGCGATGACCCCCTAGCCATAACAGTGCTCTACCCCCAGCAGTATTCGTCCGAGGCGCTACCTAAATAGCTTTCGAGGAGAACCAGCTATCTCCGGGTTCGATTAGCTTTTCACTCCTAATCACACCTCATCCCCTACCTTTGCAACGGGAGTGGGTTCGGGCCTCCAGTCAGTGTTACCTGACCTTCACCCTGGGCATGACTAGATCACCCGGTTTCGGGTCTACTGCCCGCGACTATGCGCCCTTATCAGACTCGGTTTCCCTTCGCCTCCCCTATACGGTTAAGCTTGCCACGAACAGTAAGTCGCTGACCCATTATACAAAAGGTACGCAGTCACTCTTGCGAGCTCCTACTGCTTGTACGCACACGGTTTCAGGATCTATTTCACTCCCCTCTCCGGGGTTCTTTTCGCCTTTCCCTCACGGTACTGGTTCACTATCGGTCGGTCAGGAGTATTTAGCCTTGGAGGATGGTCCCCCCATATTCAGACAGGGTTTCACGTGCCCCGCCCTACTCGTCTTCACTGGAATGGCCCTTTTAAATACAGGGCTATCACCTTCTATGGCCAACCTTTCCAG